>NZ_FXAS01000010.1:0-175410 GCF_900177785.1 Cedecea sp. NFIX57
AGGGGAAACGGGCTGTGGCATCAGGTCAAACGCTTTGACAGTGTACCCGCCTGACGGCGGGTAACTGAAGTGACTTTAAACATACAAGGGGATAAGCCATATCCCCCATTGCTTGTTTCCCCCCTCGCCTCTTTGGGGAGAGGGCCGGGGTGAGGGGAAATCACGCCAATGTCCCGACAATCTTCAAATCACTGTCGTCCGGCACCTCGTTATAAGACAACACATGCAGAGCGGCGCTAAACAGGCGGCCATAGCGCGCCAGAATTGGACGAAGCTGTGGGGTGACCAGCAGCAGCGGCGGCAGGCTTTTCGCTTTCATCTGCTCGTAAATCATCGGCATAGTATTTTGCAACTGCGCCAGAATATTGGGGTCAACCGGGAAGCTGTCCAGCGCAACTTTCCCCGCCTGCTGGGCCTGATTCAGAGCGTTCAGCAGCAGGTTTTCCAGGTCGTTATCAATGGTGTAGGCGGCAAGCTGTCTGCGGTCGCCGTTGATGTTGTGCAAAATAGCGCGGCGCAGGGCGTAGCGCACATCGGCGCAAAGCAGTTGCGGATCTTTGGTCACCGCCGAACTTTCCAGCAGCGTGGCGGCAATGGTGACAATATCTTTCAGCGACACCTGTTCCAGCAGAAGCTGGCGGTACACTTTCAGCAGTTGACTGAAATTCAGCGCATTCGCTAAGTCCTCCGCAAGCTTGGGTGCCTGCAACGCAAGGCGTGAATGCAAGTGAGTAATATCGTCATAGTTAAACAGGTCTGGCAAATGCTGGCGCGCCACTTTGTTGACATGTGTGGCCACCACGCTCGCACAGTCCACCACCTGATAGCCAAGATTTAGCGCCCGCGCCTTTTGGTCAGGATCAATCCAGACGATGGCCATCCCGTAAGCCGGATCGGTATCCAGTACGCCGTCGATTTCGCCTTAAAGCTCGGTGCCAGGAATAGCCATTAATTTTTCCGCGTTCACTTCCCCCAGCGCCACCCGAATACCATTGATGTGGATGGCGTACTGGGCGGGCTTGAGGCGGAAGTTTTCACGAATGCGGATCTCCGGCAGCAGCACGCCGCAGGTTTCAGAGATAACCTGGCGCGCCCCACGAATACGCTGCGAAAGCGGGCTTCCTTTGGCTGTATCAACCAGCGCAACTAGCTTGTAACCAAGATTTAAACCAATCGGCTCTACCAGCGGAATACTGTCCCAACTGACGGTGGGTTCCGTGTCGGGGATGAGTGCCTCCTGAATCGCCAGGATGTCATCATCCTGCTGCTGCGCAGGCTATACCACTTTGCTCTGTCGCCAGGCGGCAAACAGCAGCAGGACGGTAAAGCTCAGGAAGGCGATATGCGGCATGCCCGGCACGATGGCCAGAATAAACATCACGAACGCGGCGGTATAAAGTACGTTCGGGCGAGCGAGCAACTGCGTCTTAATTTCGTGGCTAACGTCGCCGCCATCGCTTACTCGGGTCACGATGATGGCCGCCGCAGTCGCCAGCAGCAGCGATGGGATCTGCGCCACCAGGCCATCACCAATCGTCAGCAGCACGTACTGCTGGAAGGCGTGGCTGGCATCAAGATCGTATTTAAAAATACCAATACAAATCCCGCCGATCACGTTGATGATAAGCACCATGATCCCGGCAATGGCGTCGCCGCGCACGAACTTCGAGGCCCCGTCCATCGCGCCGTAGAAATCGGCTTCGTTGGCAACGTCTTTACGCCGCGTTTTAGCCTGTTGCTGATTGATTAAGCCGGCGTTCAGGTCGGCATCGATTGCCATCTGCTTGCCGGGCAGGGCATCAAGGGTAAAGCGGGCCGACACTTCAGAAATACGCTCTGCGCCCTTGGTGACGACCACGAAGTTGATCATGGGGGCAGTTACCGAAGAAGAGCGGAAAGAGATTGTCTCTCTGCTCAACAGCGACTCGCTGTTTGAGGGCATGTCCGCGATGCCAATTACCCAATCAAACGGCTCCGGCGGCAGCGTGACTATCCTTGCCGGGAAACCAAAATCGGATGATGCTGGATCTGACGTTCAGCAGGATGTCGCTGCGCTGCAGGCGTTGACCAGCGCGGCAAACCAGGGGGAAAGCCTGGAAGAGGTGAATCGCCGCTCAGAACAGGAAATCGAAGATTTGGCCCGAGTGATCATGAAGATCACTTCTGCCTATGATGCGCAGTCTAATTTGCAAATCGAAATTGTCCCGCAGGGGCTGCGTATTCTGGTACAGGATGACCAAAAACGAGAGATGTTCCAGCGCAGCAGCGCCATTCTGACGCCCTTTTTTAACCGCTTGCTGACGGAGTTTGCCAGGGCGCTGAACTCCATCGATAACAAAATCATTATTACCGGGCACACCGATTCCACACGCTTTCGCGATCAAGAGCTTTACAACAACTGGAACCTGTCCGGTGAGCGTGCCATGCAGGCACGTAAAGCGCTGACGAAGGGCGGGCTGGATTACGGGAAAATTCTTCAGGTTAGCGGAATGGCTGACCAGATGCTGCTCGATCCTGAACATCCGCTCAGTTCGGCTAACCGCCGCATTGAAATTATGGTTTTGACCCATTCCGCGAGCGCGTCGCTGTATCAGTTCTTTGGTCAGCACGGCGAAAAAGTCCTTAAACCGCTGGCCGAGCGCGTCGTGCAGCAGCCATCCCCGACACGATAAGTTTTAGGTATTTGAATTGCTGATTTTGATTTCCACCTCAATTGTCTCCACTTTACCGCCTGCGTCCGAACTCTCCCGGCGCATGGCGGGATTTTTTTTTCTGCTGCTATTCGTCCTGTTTTCATCACAGGCCAGTGCGTTACCTGCTACAAAGTCTAAAGCAGGCGTCAAGCGCACGCAGGTCGCGCAGCTGCAGAGCAAAGAAGCCCGTGAACGGATGAAAAATCGTGCAAGGTTGCTTGCCAGCGCCAGACAGCGCCTTGCCGTTGTCCCGCCCACGCCTGAACAGAAAAAGCGCCAGGCCGCTGAAAAACTGGCTGCCCGGATCCTGAATCGTGAGCAGTTAGCTATGCACACTCGCTGGCGTCCTGGGATGATGGGGGGATCAGAAGGCCTGTGGCCGTTGGCGACCGAAGCGCTTATGGCTGAGATGGTAAGCCCTCGCGTTGAAGCGACTCTCCACAAAGTGATAGCACGGCTCAAGCAGCAGTTGGGCAAGCCCTATGTCTGGGGCGGGCAGACGCCGGAGCAAGGCTTTGACTGCAGCGGGCTGATTTATTACGCCTATAACAAGCTGCTTAGCCAAAAACTCCCGCGTACCGCCAACGGCATGTTCCAGGACAGGCGATTAAAGCGAATTAACCAGCAACAACTTCAGCGCGGCGATCTGGTGTTTTTTAGTATCAAAAGTCAGGATCGCGCCGATCACGTCGGGGTTTATTTAGGAGAAGGGCAGTTTATCGAGGCGCCCAGAACCGGGCTGAATATCCGGATAAGCCAACTGACGGACAATTACTGGCAGGATCATTATCTTGGCGCGAAGCGTATTTTGACCGAAGAGGCGATTCTCTAAGGTTTAGAGGCCTGGGCTGGCCAGTCGGAGAGAAAACGAAGGCGATTTAAGCTGGAACTGGGCCTTGCTTCTTATTTTTACCCTCACCCTAACCCTCTCCCTGAAAGGGAGAGGGAATAAACAACGTTTCCTATAGCTTTTGTTTTCTTCCTCTGCGGGAAGGGAGAGGGAATAAACAATGTTTCCTATAGCTTTTGTTTTCTTCCTCTGCGGGAAGGGAGAGGGAATAAACAATGTTTCCTATAGCTTTTGTTTTCTTCCTATGCGGGAAGGAGGAGGGAATAAACAATGTTTCCTATAGCTTTTGTTTTCTTCCTCTGCGGAAAGGGAGAGGGAATAAACAATGTTCCCCATAGCTTTTGTTTTCGCCCTCTCCCGCTTGGGGAGAGGGCCGGGGTGAGGGGAAAATATTAAGCCCAGCGCTTAATGACGATAGAGGTATTAATTCCCCCGAAGGCAAAGTTATTGCTCTGCAGGAACTCGCAGTCAATTTTACGTGCTTCACCCATGATGTAGTCCAGCGCGCCGCACTGCTCGTCTGGTTTACTAAGGTTTAGGGTAGGGGCAAACCAGCCTTCACGCATCATCTGCAGGCTCATCCAGGCCTCAAGTGCGCCACAAGCACCCAGCGTGTGGCCGAAGTAACTTTTCAGCGAAGATACCGGGACGTTGTCACCATAAATTGCCGCCGTGGCCTGGCTTTCCGCAATGTCGCCGCGGTCGGTTGCCGTGCCGTGAGCTGAGATATAGCCCATATCCAGTGCGCTCAGCCCTGCCATTTTCAACGACTGCTCCATGCAGATCTGCATGGTTTCACGCTGTGGCTGGGTGATGTGTGCGGCGTCACAGTTGGTGGCAAAGCCGACTATTTCGCCGTAGATGGTCGCGCCGCGCGCTTTCGCATGCTCCAGCTCTTCCAGAATCAGTGTCCCCGCGCCTTCGCCGATCACCAGGCCGTCGCGCTGCTGGTCGAAAGGTGACGGCGTGGTTTTGGGCTGATCGTTGCGTTGGCTGGTGGCAAACAGGGTATCGAACACCGCGGCCTCGGAAGGGCAGAGCTCTTCGGCACCCCCGGCAACCATGACCGTCTGGTAGCCGTGACGAATCGCCTCCCACGCATAGCCAATGGCCTGGCTGCCTGAGGTACAGGCGCTGGAGGTCGGAATCACCCGGCCACGCAGGCCAAAGAACAACCCGGTATTCACGGCGGTGGTATGCGGCATCATCTGCACATAGGTGGTGCCGGTAATATTATTGGTGTGTTTTTCCGTCAGCATGGTGGCAAATTCGCTCACCGGACCGGTGCTGCCCGTTGACGACCCGTAGGCGATACCGGTTTCACCGTTGGTCAGTACGGCTTCACCGATTAACCCCGCTTGTTCCAGCGCAAGCTCGGTTGCGCGGGTGGACATCAGCGAAACCCGCCCCATGGCGCGAATGCGCTTGCGGGTATAATGTTCCGGCAGCGTAAAGTCATCGATTGGGGCGCCGAGCAGCGTATGAAGCCCGTCGTAAACCTGCCACTCCGGCATTTTACGTACCGCATTTTCGTATGCCAGCAGCCTGGCGGAGACGCTCTGCCAGTCTTCACCAAAGGCGGTAACGCCGCCCATGCCCGTAATCACGACACGACGTGTCATAGCATCCCTCCGTTGATGGAAATAACCTGTCGGGTCACGTAGCCCGCAATATCAGACAATAAATAACTGGCCAGCCCGGCGACTTCCTCTGCCTGGCCAGTGCGCTTCATGGGGATCATGGCCATCGCCTCTTTCAGCGCGGCTTCCTCCATTTCGATCATGCCGGTATCGATGAGGCCCGGCGCGATGCAGTTGACGGTAATTTTACGTTTAGCAAGTTCAATAGCCAGCGCTTTGGTGGCACCGATAATGCCCGCTTTCGCCGCGCTGTAGTTGACCTGGCCGCGGTTGCCCATTACGCCTGACACGGAAGATAACGTGACGATTCGTCCGCCTTTGCGCGCGGCAATCATCGGCATAATGCACGGCTGGATAACGTTATAGAAGCTATCCAGATTGGTGTGAATAACCGAGTCCCAGTCTTCTTCACTAAGTGCAGGGAACGCTGCATCGCGTGCAATACCCGCGTTATTCACCACGCCGTACCACGGGCCATATGCCTCTATGTCTTGCTCCAGCACTTCGCGGCATTGCTCGCGGTTGCCCACATCAAAACAAAGCAAACGTCCGGCTCCCCCGGCGGCCAGGATGCCGTCCAGGGTTTGCTGCGCGCCTTCGGCATCGCGATGGTAGTGAACGCCGATAACAAACCCGTCGGCGGCAAGCTGGCGGGCGATGGCGCGGCCAATGCCTTTGCTGGCACCGGTAACCAGAACAGAACGACTCATGCTGTAGATCCCTGATGAAAAAGCGTGGTTAATTCTTCTTTGGTGGGCTGGAAGGTGTTCACCCGGCCAGTGGCCAGCGTCTCATCGCCCACGCTGATAATGCATTCGAAGCTGCCGAAGCGCTCGTCCTGCATGAGCAGTTTGACCGTGACGGCGAGCCTCGCCTTGGCAGGCAGGAGGCCCGCCTGGCAGATGAGTTCCCGCGCGCCCAACACCATCCCCAGGCTGATGCTGTCTTGCCCACACTGTTTTCGATGCCAGCCGGACCAGACGCCGACGGTTTGCGCCATCAGCTCCAGCGCATACCAGCCGGGCAGGTTTCCCTGCGCGTCAATAAAGGGCCCCAGGACGCTGGATTCAGCCACCGTAACTTCGCAGACCGCGGCGTCATCCGTCACGCTGACAACTTTTTCAAGCAGCAGCATCGGCGCGTCATGAGGCAGGTATTCCGTGGGGGATAAATAGTGGCTCATAGCATTCTCCCCAGCAGAATACTGGCGTTGTTTCCGCCAAAGGCGAAAGAGTTAGAGAGGATAACCGGCCGCTCAAGCGGCCTGGCGTAGTCAATAATGCCGCAGGGCGGCAGGGCTGGATCGCGAGGAGAACGGCTGAAATCCTGCGGAGGAAGGGGTAAATCACGCTGCAAAATCAGCATCGCAATGGCCGCTTCGGTAATGCCTGCCGCACCTAAAGTATGCCCGGTAAGGTGTTTGGTTGAGCTACAGGGAATCTCCTCACCAAACAGCGCGTGCATGACTTTGGACTCAACCTGGTCGTTTAGCTGTGTGGCGGTGCCGTGCAGATTGACGTAGCCGACTTCTTCCGGCGTCATTCCTGCATCGGCAAGGGCCTGCTGAATGGCGCGAATAGCCCCTTCACCTTCGGGATGTGGCGCCGAAATATGGTGGGCGTCGCTGGACTCTCCGACCCCAAGCAGCGCGATTGGCTGCGGCTCTTTCGTCAGCAGCATTAATGCCGCACCTTCCCCAATCGTGATGCCGTGGCGATCCCTGGCAAAGGGTTCACACAGCTCGGCGGAGAGCGATTCAAGGCTATGGAAGCCGTTGATCGGCATGCGGCTTAACGTGTCGGCGCCGCCAACAATGGCAACATCGGCAAGCCCGGCTTCAATCAAACGGCGGCCGCTGATCATCGCCCTGGCGCTGGATGAGCAGGCGGTGGAGAGCGTAAACGCCGGGCCGTCCAGTTTCAGCCAGTGGCTCAGGAAGCGGGAAGGATCGCCCAGCTCCTGCTGCGGGTACTGCCAGCTATGGTTCTCTTTATCGTTCAACGTCTGGTCGACGTAAATATCACCTTCATCGAGCCCGGATGTGCTGGTACCGAGGACGATAGCCACGCGGTCGTGACCAAACTTTTCTATTGCTTCATCGACCTGCGGCTGAATTTGCGCCAGCGCGGCCAGCAGCAGCTGGTTGTTGCGGGAGCGATGGGCGGCGAAAGTTTCCGGAATAGCCGGTAACTCACCGTCAACACCACCCAAAATGGCTTCTGCGTGCCCCTGCAGCCAGCCGCTGCGTGCCCGCATGCCGGGCGCACAGTTCTGGCCCAGATTAGCGGCGATGTTATCGAGGTCATTGCCCAGCGCGTTAATCATGCCGACGGCGGAAATATAAATCATCTCAGTCACCTAAATATTGAATGGTGATGTGGTACTTAAAGACATATTGCTGAATGCTTATCGGCTCGCGCTGGCCTTTGCGCATCAGGTAGGTGATTTCGGTCACTAGCTTGCCGCTGGCATTGCGTAGCTCGCGCTTATCGCCTTTGTCGGTGAGCGTCCAGCCTTTCGGCAACTGTGTCTGCCAGGCGGAAATCGGCCAGTGGCTGAGCATCACGTCGGCCAGAACCTGACTTGCCGGGGGGAGCTGCGGGACGACAATAGACTGCTCGGTATGCAGCCCTTTTTCATCGTAGGTGACCAGGAACAGGCGGATCCCTACCGAGGACAGACCGGCCAGCGTCAGCTTTTTATCGTCGGCGTTGAGCATCACCAAAAGCGATTGGGTTTTACCGTTAAAGCTGCCGGTTAACAGCTGCTGCGAGTTCACCGTCGGGGAAATCCCCGGTGCCGGGAGCGTAACGCGTGCGCCGGGCTCCAGCCAGGCCTGCGGGCGGCCTTGCTGGTCTTTCGGCGAGTGGCTACAGCCGGTCAGCATCAGCGCAGCGGCAAGCGATACGGCGTGCCAAAAGTTAAGCTTTATCATTTCTTCTTTTCCCTTTTTTTAGCGGGCATGGCCAGCGGAGACAGCAGGAAGGCGGTAAAGATCCCGCTGACCAGAACGATGCCAAAGCTGCTTATTGCCTGCGTGGCGCTAAAGACCAGCATGCCGAGCGTCAGTAGTGTGGTGACCATTGCCAGCGAGATGGCAAGCAGCGAGGTCAGCGGCGTGCCGCGCGGGTTGCTGAAAAACAGCGTGTAGTTAATGCCGATGCCGAGCACCAGCACCAGAGCCAGCAGCGAAAACAGGTTCACGGCGTGGCCAGTCAGCGATAAAACGGCCAGGCCGCAGCTCAGCGACAAAACGGAGGGCACCAGGCTGATGAGGCCTTTGCGCCAGCCAAGACGGAGCATGGCCCCGCAGGCGATGACGGCTAATGCCACCAGCAACAGGCCGGTCAGAATATGTCGGTAAAGCGCAAACAATGTATCGAAGGTCTCTTTCCGGTCGACCCAGGCCACGCCAGGCTGTTTTGCCGCCAGATCGTTCAAGGCGGCTGATTGTTTAACGCCGTCAACAGGCACCAGCACACCGCTTTCGCCATGGCTCAGCGTGATCCACAGCAGGCGCCATCCCTCACTTGCCGGGCTTTTTAGCCAGTCGGACACCGTCACTGGCATGGGGCTGAGATCTGGCGTAACCGTTTGTAGTCCGGCTTGCTGCAGGACTTGCGCAACCGTTGGAGTAGCCTGCTGTAAAAGCGCTAAATCCTGCTGCTGACGAGCCAGCGAGTTGACGGGCAAGGTTCGATACCCGCCGATCAGGCCGCTATTTTTTGCCTGCTCCAGCTCGGGCATAAACGCCTCAAGGCGCTCAAGCGTTTGCTGTGGCGTACTGCCATAAACCACAAACCATTTCTGATCGACGCTTTGCCCGGTCAGCGCGGTAATGGTTTTTTCCTGGGAAAGTAAATGCTGCGGTAACGCCTGTAGCTGGGAGATATCGTCATTAACCTTTAGCGTAGAAACACCGACAAGCGAGAAGACCGCCAGCGCAACCGGCAGCCCGACGGAGAGCTTTTTATTCCGCCGCCAGGCGGCGAGCCATCGCAGCATCAGCACCATGGCTGGTACCGGGCGAACCGGCAGGCCACGGCACAGCCACGGGTGCCAGAAAATGACCGTCAGGCAAGAGGCGCTTAGCCCCACGGCGGCGAAAACGGCCATCTGGCGAATACCGGGGAACGGGGCGAGCATCATGATCAGGTAAGCTGCAACGGTAGTGAGCAGCGCCAAAAGCAACGCATTACGCACCTTCGCCAGACTTTGCCACGGCGTGACTTCGCTACCGTGCACCATGCGTTCCGTCAGGTAGTAAAGCGTATAGTCGGCGGAAATACCGATGATGCTCATGCTCATCACCAGCGTCATCAGATGCAGTTCGCCGAAGATAAGCAGGGTGACGACGGTGCCGGCAAGCGCGCCGATACCGATGGAAATGACGCACAGCACGAGCGGGCACAGGGAGCGAAAAACCGCCACAACCAGCAGCACCACGCCGAGCAGGGTAGCTACGCCCAGCGTGGAGATATCTTTCTTCGCCTGTTGGCTGGCGTAATCGCTGTAAAACACCGTGCCACGAGAAAGGATCTGCGCCTGCGGATAACGTTCGCTCAGTTGCTGTTTAAGGGAGTCGAGCGTAGTCACTAAACCGTGGGTTTGCTGCATGTCAAAAGAGGAGCCCGCCAGCTCGCCGTGCAGCAAATACCAGTAATTACCTTGCTCATCCTGAGTCACCAGCCAGCCGTCCATTAGCCTGAGGCGTTGGCCGTTTTTGGCCATAGCCAGCTGCGAACCGCGCATTAGCATCAGCGGGTCGTTTTGCAGCTCTTTCCCGCTGACGCCGGAAAAGGCGGAGTAAAGCTGGGAGAGGATCCACTGCGCCTGTGCATCCCCGCCGTTTTGCAGGCGTGCCCGCGTGTCGGCATCAAGCATGCCGTTGCGGTGCTGCCAGAAAAACGCGCCCCACTGCTGCTGGGCTGCGGCGTCCATCGGGCCTTTGACTTCGGCAAGCGCGTGCGAACGCTGGAGCAGGCTGAGCCAGGCCTGCGCCACGGCCGGATCGGCTTTTTTACCCGGGCTGACCAGCCAGACCAGCTGCTTGTCCAGACGTTGCATAAAGCCGTCGTTCAGGGCTGGGGGGATCGCGCCCAGCGCCTGTTTGGGCAGCATAGCCAGCACGCTGCTGTTCATCCTCGAACCGGGCAGCAGGGTGAGTAAAGCCGCCAGCAGGATCAGGCAGGCGATGCCCCACAGCAGAGCCGGGGTTTTGCGGTTACTGTGCGACAAAGCGTTGGCGTTCGTCATCGGTGAGCTGAGCCGGGGTCAGTTTATGTTGAGAGAGCGCGATATCCGTGCGATCTCCCTGTTTGTCATTGAGCTGGATGCTATCCAGATATTGCCCGCCGGCAAGATCGATGCTGGCGAAAATCTTGTCCAGCGGCGTGACGATTGGCGTCAGGCGCAGCGTCCAGCGGCCTTCGCCTTTGTCAGCAAACTCCACGCGAAAGTTTTGTTCCAGCACTTTGCGGTCGGCCTGGAACAGCGCGCGCAGCAGGTGGTTAAACTGGAACATCTGCGGGTTATTTTCCGCAGTGATTGTCTGAGGCGGTTGGCCGTTAATGGCCTGAACCATGCGGGTATCGTCCAGCAGTAGCTTCATGGAGAAAGGGGTCGTCTGGTCCCAGAGCAGGCCTTTATCCCGGGCTATTAACATTTCGCCGGAGGATTTCAGCGGCTGCGGCAGATCTTTAATGGTACGCGTTTGCTCGAAATGCGCGCGGACCACCGGCTGTTCGGTGAAGCGTTGTTGCAGGGTGTCAAGCGTCAGGGCGTTGACGACGGGGCTGAGCAGCAGCGCCAGCACTGGCCAATATTTCATGGTTTGACTCCCATACGTTCAAATAAAATGTCCGGGCTAACGAAGCACAGCTCATTGCTTTTTTCTTCAACCGCGACCTGAATGGTGTAACCGCTGGTGGCGCGTTTCCCGGTTTCGGCGTCGAAAATCTCATAGCCTATACGCAGGCGGTTTTCGTATTCCTCAATACTTGCCCGCACGCGAATGCGCTGCTCAAACGTCAGGGGGTTACGGTATTTCACGCGGGTATCCACCACGGGCCATAAATAGCCAGACTCTTTCATCTGGCGGTAGCCGTAGTTGAACTGGTTCAGCAGCGCCTCTCGGGCAATTTCGAAGTAGCGAAAATAGTTGCCGTGCCAGGCGACGCCCATCATGTCGACGTCATGAAAAGGGATTGTCAGTTCGACTTCTGCGGTAAAACGGGGATCGTTATTCACCCTTTACTCCTTGTCTTTGACGTCCGGCAATTGCCAGAAATCGAAAAAATTAAACCAGTCGAGCGGCGACCGTAGAGCATGGTGCTCCAGGCGCTCCGCGTAGCGGTCGATAGTGCGTTGCAGCGCGGCCTGGCGCTCCGTGCGCGGCAGCAGAAGCGGGTCGGCAAAAGGCTCGAAGTGAATGCGAAGCTTGCCCTCCTCGCGCAGGGCAAAAATCAGCTCGACCGGGCAGCGCAGAATAGAGGCCAGGATGAACGGGCCCTGCGGGAACGGTGCGGCCTGGCCCATAAACGGGCTCCAGCAGACGCGCCATTCGTTGCCGCGCTGCGGGTTAACCGCCACGCGATCGCCGACAATGGCAATCCACTCGCCGCGCTCCAGCTTCTCTTTGAGCAGCATGGCGGTGTCGGGCCCAATGTCGGTGACCGGCATCAGGTTCAGCCCGGCCTGAGGAGCCATTTCCTGCATGATCTGCTTAAAGCGCTGGGCGTTATCGTTAAACACCAGCGCATTGATGGTTTTACTGCCTTCCAGCTGCGCCAGCGCGCGGCAGGCCTCAACGTCGCCTAAATGGGAAGCGAGCAGCAGTTTTCCCGCGGTACCGCTGGTGTTGAGCGTTTGCTCCGCGCCAGGCGCGAACAAAACGTCACGGCCGAGCCGCAGTTCGCCGCGCCAGCTGGCGATTTTATCCAGCATGGCGTCGCCAAAACGCAGGAAGTGGCGGAAGCTGTTCAGGTTGGCCGGTATCGGCATACTGCGGGCCGTAAGCTGCGTGCGGACACGTGAAATCCAGCTTTGTGAAGCTTTACGAGCGCGATGTGCGGTGAGCCAGTAAACGCCCACGACCGGGTAAAGCAGCAGGGAAAATGCACCTCGCCCCAGCAGACGCCAGACCAGCAGCATCAGGCGCATGCCCCACAGACCTTTGACCTCTTTCTGTTCTGCCCAGTGTTGTTTTTTACGGCGAAACAGCAGGGAAGGGATGCGCGGCAGCATGCCGAAGAACAGACGGGTGTGCATCAGCGAGATGCGGCAGTTATCTTTGAGCGCATCGAAGTGCGACAGGCCATCCAGCGGATAGATCACGCGGGTTGGCACGAAATAGCTGGTGTTGCCCTGCCAGTAAAGACGCACCATGACTTCGGTATCGAAGTCCATGCGCTTGCCCAGGGAAACGCGGCTGGCAAGCTTCAACGTAGGGGCTACCGGATAAACCCGGAACCCGCACATGCTGTCTTTCAGCTGCAGCGACAGCGTTTCTATCCACACCCAGATGTGGGTTATCCAGCGGCCATACAGGCGCGAGCGGGGAATAGAATCGTCATAAATGGGCTGCCCGGAAATCAGCGCTTCCGGGTGCTGCTGCGCCAGCTCAAGCAGCCTGGGGATATCTTCTACGGCATGCTGGCCGTCGGCATCCACCTGTACGGCGTGGCTATAGCCTTTTTCTGCGGCAACCTTCAGCCCGTGAATGACGGCTTCGCCTTTGCCGGCATTCGACGGCAGGTGAATCAGCGTCAGGTTTGCATGATGGGCATCTAACTGCTCAAGGATCTGACGCGTAGCGTCATCGCTACCGTCGTCGACAACGATGCAGGGTAAATCAAAGGGGGCCAGGCGCGTGAGAACGCCCGGCATCATAGCGCCGTGGTTATAGCAGGGGATAAGGACGCAGGGGCGGAAAGTCAGCGACATAGGCGGATTTTCCCGCTGCTGGCGGTATGGCGTTGTTCACCGTCATGGCGTTGAAAGCTAAAGCTCAAGACCTGGCGGGCTTCATGCCACTCCAGTGCTAACGTGACGGTCGTTTCCGGCAGCAGCGGTGC
Source organism: Cedecea sp. NFIX57 (assembly GCF_900177785.1). Lineage (NCBI taxonomy): Bacteria > Pseudomonadati > Pseudomonadota > Gammaproteobacteria > Enterobacterales > Enterobacteriaceae > Cedecea > Cedecea sp. NFIX57. The sequence continues at coordinate 13,259 of NZ_FXAS01000010.1, forward strand.
CTGGAATTTTACGTTCTGAATGCTGTGGAAACGGTAGCCTGGTGCCAACAAGTCACAGGCATACCGCATCACCCAATCCAGTTGGGCAACGCCCGGTAGCAAAGGCTGTACGGCAAAGTGCCCCTGGAACCAGAACAGGGAAGGGTCGAGATAAAGCACGACGTCCAGCTTTTCCGGTTGTGCCTGGTGGCGCTCAATTTCATGAGGTTTCATGAAATAACTCCTGTAATTGCGCATAGACACGCTTGTTCATGTTATTGACCGGGATCTCGTCCACAACGCGCCAGTAGCGCGGCATGGCGACCGGTTCAAGCCACGGCTGAAGCGACCTTCGCCAGGCCATTTCCTGCGCCTTGCCGCTGCGCTGTAGCCAGCGCTGACGGGCAGATTCGTTGAGCACAAGCAGGACGCCAATTCCCTGACGCCCGCCGCGAGAAACCGGCAGCGCAGCGGCCTCGGAAATGCCTTCAAGCTCCAGCAGACGCTGTTCAATTTCCGTCAGCGAAATGCGCTTTTCTTCAATTTTAACGACACGTCCGCGGCGCCCCATCAGGCGAAATTTGCCGTCGGCCTCAATGTGAAGTACGTCATCCAGCAGCAGCCCTTCTTCGGCAGCAATCAGCGGCGAACGGGCGCGGAAGGAACCCTCTTCTGGGGTGATATTTACGCCCGGGAACGGCAGCCAGGCAACGTTATCATGCTCCCGGTAGCGCCACGCGAGCACGCCGGTTTCGGTGCTGCCATAAATTTCATCCGGCAAGACGCCCAGCCATTGCGCAACCTGCGTGACATCCTGCCAGGGTAGCAGGCCGCCCGCCGAGAGGATCATTTTTACCGGCGGTGGGGAAAGCTGGCGATCCAGTCGTTTCAAAAAGGCCGGACTGCTGATAAACGCGTAGCGATACTCGTGGCTTAGCGCGGCAAGCTGTTCGGCGTAATAAAGCATGGCGGCATGCAGCGGTTGCCCCAGGGTCATTGGCAAAAAGATGCGGAAGGTCAGCCCATAGAGATGCTGCGGCACGACCGAGGCGACTATCCTGCATCCTTCAAGCCGTTCGGCAAAATGCGCCGTCAGCAGGGCGGCTTCCCGATCCAGATGAGTAATAGGTTTCACTACGCGTTTAGGCGTTCCAGTCGAGCCTGAGGTGAAGAGCTCCACAAAGGCATCGGCAGCAACGTCGGGGAAAAAGATGGTTTCTTCTTCGGTTTGTTGCTCTGAGCGCACAAGACAAAGTGGCCCTTGCCAGGCAAGGTCTTTGTCGCTTAATACGCCGTCGAACAAGCTGCGTTGCTCATCAAGCAGCGCGCTCCGACAGTGGCCTGGGATAACCGGCGTTCTTCCGGCATGAAGCGTCGCCAGCAGCGCCACAACAAACAGGTAACTGTTTTCAAAGCACAGCGCCCAGCGCTGGCCGGGGCGATGAGCCATTTGCTGCATTAGCTGTGCGACGTCGTGGCGCAAATGCCCCAGCGTCCACTCTTGATTGCCAAGCCAGGCAATAAGCGTGGATGAAGGGCGTGGCGCGGTTAGCCACCCTGCCAGAGAAAGCGGTTGCTTCATTGAGATTCTCTTTTAATCACCCGGCGGCGAACCAGCCATTCTCCGGCCATTAACGTGCCCATCAGCAGATAGGCGATCATGCCGTTCCATGCCGTCCACAGCGCCATATCGCCGTACAGCGCGGTAAACAAGGCAATACTGCCGTTCGCCACAAAAAACAGGCACCAGATCTGCGTCACGCGGCGGGTATAGCGTACTGCCGGTTCAGGAAGATCCGGTTCACGCAGGCGTGCCAGACGTTCGACAATCGGCATCGAGGACCACAGCGAACCGCCGAAAACGGCCAGCATTACGCTGTTCACCACGACCGGATAAAACAGCAGCAGCTGATGCGTTTTCAGCAGGTAGCTGGCCGCGCACAGGATGATTCCTGCGACGGCGACAACCTGAGTGACGATGCGTAAAGGACCTGCCTGACGCCGGGTCTGACGAAAGCGGAAAAACAGCAGCAGAGCCATGAGCGGCAGCAGCCAGTGAAGGCTGTTATGCGCCAGGCCTAGCCAGATAATGCCAGGCCAGGCCAGCAGCAGCAGACCGGTCAGCAGCTGTACACCCGGAAAAGCGCGAGCGCACGGCACGGTGCGTTACGCTTCTCGTATCAGACGTTCTACCGCATCGACCACATCTTGTATGGTGCGAACGGCCTTGAACTCTTCCGGTTTGATTTTTTTGCCGGTTTTTTTCTGCAGATGGACGATCATGTCGACAGCATCAATGCTGTCTAACTCCAGATCTTCATACAGGCGAGCCTCTGGCTTGATGTCCTGAGGATCGATTTCAAACAGCTTTACCAGCAGCGCGGAAACTTCTTCATAGATAGCGTGTGGATCGGTCATAACGGACTCTCCTCAGGCTCGTTGAGCGTGAATGAAAGATGCCAGCGTGGCGACGGAAAAGAAGTGCTGGCGCATTTCTTCGCTTTCCGCAGAAAGCACCACACCGTACTGGTTTTTCACCGCCAGCCCCAGTTCCAGAGCATCTATAGAGTCCAGGCCTAAGCCCTCGCCAAAAAGTGCTGCATCGGTGTCAATGTCGTCGCTCGACATTTCATCCAGATTGAGTGTGTTTATGATGAGATTTTTAATTTCAAGATAGAGCGCTTGCATCATTAATACCCGAAAGAGGTGTCGACCCCTGTTGTAATTGAAGCAAAAGGTGCCGGTTTAACTGCCTTGCGGACAGCGCCGGTTCTTGTGAATTTGCCTGGTGAAACTGGTCAATGCTTATTCGTTCGCGCACCTTGACGGTGAACAAGGGTTTTGCGGGAGGCACATTGTACCATTTGCTTTGCTTGTCCAGCAGGTTCTCACTGCAGTGGATTGTCGCCACCCGTAAGTCGCTGCCGCAGCGCACGGCGATGTTGGCCGCACCGCGCTGAAGCGTCATTTTACCGCCGGGCTGCGTTCGCGTGCCCTCGGGAAAGATTAATATTGTGTCACCTTGCTGTAGCCGCTGACGGCTTGCCGGCAGCAGGGCATCGGCCTGGCTGTTGACCAGATAGTCCGCTGCGCGAATAACGCCGCTGACAAAAGGATTTCTCAGCAGCGCGTCCTTCACCAGGCAGTCGGTCTCTGGCATCACGGACGCGAGCAGTACGTAGTCGATGAGCGTTGGATGGTTGGCAACGACCAGACACCCTTGTTCGGCTTGCAGAACGTCCTGTCCTTCAATACGGTAGTCCAGCACCTTAATGGCTTTAGCAACCGTCAGGAAAAGGCGAAAGCTGGCGGCGATGCTGCGGCGTGCAATGCGGCGACGCTTTGCATTATCTCTGATAAACACCAACAGTAAGTTAAACCAAACGGTAGAGAGCAACAGGCCGCCGAGCCCAAAGAGCACAAAGCAAAAGCCCGTCATCGCAAGACGCCATAGCCAGTTTAGCCGTGCTGCCACGCGCTTCATGCACGACTCCATTGCCACTCAACGCGCTCGCCCGGCAGGGTAAAGGCCGGGCTGTCATTTAAATAGTGCTGTAAAAACATCAGACTCTGCGGCAGGGCAGGTTCGCCAGTTGCATCGCTTTTTTGCGTGCTGCACTGCAGGCGGCTTCCCGCTTCAATGACCAGCGCGACTGCATAGGGCCAGGTAGGCATTTCCGACGGCAGACGCGGGTGGTAAAACGCAGGCAGCAGGCCGTCAAAATCGACCATCATGATTTTTTTGTAACCTGCCTGTAAGAGGCAGATGACTTCGCAGAGGCCCTGCTGGAAGGTATCTTTCCCCGCGGACAGCGACACGGAAGTAATCGGCTTTTTAGCAGCAATCGTCAGGTTACCGACGGAGGAATTATGAACAGAAAGCGCGAAATCCGTAGGGGAGAGCGGCTGTTCAGTCGCCAGCGCCTGCAGAATCCGGTAGTTGCGTTCCAGCTCTCCATGACGACTGGTATAGAGCACGGCATCAATCTCGTGGCGGCGAAGCATGGCAAGTCCGCAGTCAACGGCCAGTTTACTGCCTGAGCTCAGGCGGCGGGCCGTCATCATCGGGAGTTCGCTTAGCGCGCCCTGAGGTTGAGTCTGGTCGATAGCCTGCCCGTGCTGCGACCAGTGCTGCCATTCTGCCGCGTTGCTGAGACCCGGGGCTTTCGCCTGCCAGTCAATAATGTTGAGTGCAAATTTCATCCGCGTAGTTCTGCGTTCAATCCGAGTGTTATTCTAATTACCGGCGCTGAAGGTGCGCTGGGTCAGGAGATTTTCTGGCATACCAGCAGGGTATGACCAACGCCTAAGTTGTCGTGGCGGGCTGAAACATGGAATCCAGCCATTTCCAGATAACGATAAAACTTCTCTACGCTGTAAAAACGGCTGTTACCGTTTGCCATGCAGGTAAAGTAAAGCGAAGAGGCATTCAGGCTAAACGAAGCCGCTTCAAATTTTTGTGCGTCCCAAAACAGTTCCATCACGCAGAGTTTTGCGCCGGGCTTCATCACCCGAGCTACGTTGCTGAGGAGCTTAATAATTTGCTCCGGTGAGAAGCAGTCCAGGAACTGGCTCATCCACCAGATATCTGCCTCCCCGGGCAGCGGGGAATCGCTCAGCATATCTACGCTGTGGAAATCAACGCGCCTGGAAAGCCCAGCATTCTCTATATTTTCACGGGCGAGTGCAATTTGTTGTGGCAAATCCAGAAGCGTGACCGCCACTTTTTCATCATATTTGCAGCAGCGTATTGCCCATTTTCCCGTATTTCCGCCAACGTCATAAAGACGAGCCGGTTGGCTGGCAAAAACATGCGGCAGGGCTGCTTCAAAGGCCGCATCGGAATAGTAATGATCGAACGCAAACCAACTCTCTTTGGCAGAAGTGGGTAATTGCGAAAGTGCGGGGTAAATGGTCGGCCAGTCGCCAAACACTTTTAGACCCGAGGGTTTACCCTCTTTTAGTGCTTCCTCAAGGAAAAACAGCCCCTGATAACAAACATCCTGGGTGAAATCCATATTCACGCGAGTCATGGTGTCATGCACCAGGAAATGGCCGATTTTCGCCAGGAAATAATGTGCATTTTGCCTGAAGATAATGCGCCCACTCAGGCCCATATCCAGTAAAACGCTGGCAGCATATTCGTTAACGTTGCAGGATTCCGTTATTTCTTCGAGGGTTGCGCCCTGTTTTCCTTGCTGGTCCAGGTAAGCGAGTACGCCGGCATTTCGCAGGCAGAGTGCCGTTTGAAACAGCATGGGGGCAAACGCGATTCGCTGGGCTTCCGTAATGGCATCCAATGCGCTAAGGCTGTCCTGTTCGTACATATGCTGCAATACCTGTCAACGTGATAAAAAGAAAACGCCGAACCGTTAGATTCGGCGCTAAGCAAAATTACAGACCGGAAGAGGCCAGGTTAACCTGAATATCTTTGTCCAGGTTACGAACCCAGCGATTATAATTTTTGTGAATTTTGCCGCCGGAAGCGCGCAGGTTCAGGCTGTTTTCATAATTAATAGAATAGCTGTTCGCGGTATAGTTAATGCGCACTTCAGCGGTGAATTCGCGATTCTGCTGGCGAGCTTTGATAACACCTGGGCTTACTTCATTCATTATCCACTGGCGCTGAATACCCGCTTTGAGAATGGCACTTTTAACCTGTGCTTCAGTGTGACCAGCGCTAACGGTGGTTTGAATGTTGGCGATAGGTGCAGTGCGCGCACAGCCTGCAAGAACGCCTAAAATCAAAAACATACCGAATAACTTAGCAACCTTTTTCATAACGTCTCCATTTGTATAAAATAATCGAAAATATCGGCATGGCCGCGTGCAACATTAATAGTTAATTCATATTAATGAGCGGGAAAATAGAGGGAATAGCATCTTTATGATGTAGGGAATAGCCTCGAGCGGACGCTGCCGTTTTAGGAAAATACTGCTCATCAACAAAGGGCGGAGATTTTGTCAATTTATTTAACGAATGTAAATCTGCGTCTTTAAAGCAAGTGCTATTAATTTTGGTAGTTGTTGAGGGTATTTATAAACTGGTATGGCGGGTGGCAAATAACGATTTAAGGTAAATTCCCCTCTGCGTGGCAGAGGGGAAACAAAATTAACGGTGGAATTCGCCGGCGGCTTCCGGTTGGTATTGCAGCGCCAAAACTTCCAGATGAGTCTGGCTGCCGTTGGGTAACGTCCAGTTGATGCTATCGCCAACCCTCAGGCCGAGCAGTGCGGCACCGACCGGGGCCATAACAGAAAGTTGGTTATCGCTGTCGGTGAGATTTGCCGGGTAAACCAGCGTGCGCACGTGGACTTCCTGAGTGCTTAAATCGCGAAACTCTACACGACTGTTCATGGACACCACATCCGGTGGCATTTTTTCCGGGCTGCACATCTCCGCGCGATCCAGTTCGGCGTTAAGCGCCTCTGCCACCGGGGCTTTGGCGTACTGCGGCTGTTCCAGCAGGCGGTCAAGGCGTTCGGCGTCTAGTTCGTTAATGATGATGGCAGGTCTGGACATAGTTCTCTCCGTGTAAAAAACAGGGCACTCATGTGCTGAAATCGTACAAAGAAAAACCCCCACCGAAACCGGCGAGGGTTGTTCACGTAAGACCGATGATACTGAGCTTAGCCTGGAGTTGAAAGCGAGATCAGTCACATTTTGACTTCCCCCGAGTCCCTTACAGAATCACACTCCCCAGCGCCGCCAACAGGAAGGCGATGGTGCCGATCAGCGTTTCCATCACGGTCCAGGTTTTCAGCGTCGTTTTCTCATCCATTTCCAGGAAACGCCCCACCAGCCAGAAGCCGGAGTCATTCACGTGAGAGAGGACGGTAGCGCCCCCGGCAATCGCGATAACGATAAAGCACAGATCAAACTGGCTGAGGCCCGTGGTTGCTTCAACCATCGGTGAGACCAGCGCGGCGGTGGTGGTCAGGGCAACAGTTGCTGACCCCTGCGCGACGCGGAGCGCAGTCGAGATAACAAAGGCGGCAACAATAACCGGCATGCCTGTGTCTGAGAGTACGCCAGCCAGCGCGTCACCAATGCCGCTTGCGCGCAGAACGCCGCCGAACATACCGCCTGCGCCGGTCACGAGGATAATGCCGCAAATCGGGCCCAGCGCGCCGTCACAAACTTTTTCAAGATGTTGGCGGCTATGTTTGCCGCTGAAGACCATCAGGGCAAAAAAGACGGTGATCAGCAGCGCAATAGGCGTTTTGCCCAGCATGCGTAAGAAGTTCACCAGCGTATTGTCGGCGCTGACCCAGCCGAGCACCGTGGCGGTGTTGAGGCCGGTATCGAGGAAAATCAGCACCAGCGGCATCAGTAAAATCGTCATCACCATGCCGAATGACGGCGGCTGATGATTTTCATCCACTTCAATTTTGCCGAGGAAAGAACTCGGCAGAGGAATATCGAATTTCTTCCCGGCATACAGCCCGAAGAGATAGGCCCCGATATACCAGGTCGGGATAGCAATAATCAGCCCCACAACAACCAACAGGCCGATGTTTGCGCCCAGCAGTTCGCTGGCCGCCACCGGGCCTGGATGCGGCGGCAGAAGCGCATGCATCACTGCGAAAGCACCGGCCGCCGGGAGCGCATATTTCAGGGTTGAACCGCCGAATTGCTTAGCTACGCTGAAGATGATCGGCAGCATGACCACCAGGCCCGCGTCAAAGAAGATTGGGAAGCCAAACAGCAGTGACGCGACGCCGAGGGCAAAAGGCGCCCGGTGAGCACCAAAGGTGCCGACCAGGGTGTCCGCCAGCACTTTTGCCCCGCCGGAAATTTCCAACAGGCGGCCGATCATGGCGCCTAATCCAACCAATAACGCGACGCCTGCCAGGGTACTGCCGAAGCCACCCAGAATCGTGGGCACAATTTTGTCGAACGGCACGCCGGTGACGAGAGCCACAATGACGCTGACCAGGGTCAGCGCCAGGAAGGCATGTACGCGAAAGCGCATGATCAATACGAGCAGAAGCACGACGGAGCAGGCGGCGATACCCAGCAGGGTTCCTGCGCCTAAACTTGTTGTTATTTCGGTCATTTTATTTCCCCAGTGGCAAATTCTCAGATGAATGCACCAAAAGCGTGTTATTGGGTGATGCTGATACCGGTAACATGATATCGGTAACATCAGGCTGCCTGTAAATGAACTCTGTAATGTTTGTTAACATTTTGGGACGAAGTTCAAACAATCAAAATAATCAGCGCGAAAGGTGAGCGGGAGAATTGTTTGGCTGGAAAAAATCTGACATGCGTCTGACTTATATCGTCAGTAAACGGAATAAAGCGCGGGCCACCGTGCTGTACGGGGCCCGATTATTTTAACGAGCAGGGTGTTCCGCTATCGGCAACAAGAGCTCTTTGAGGATTTCATAGCGCTGCTGCGGCGAGAGCCAGATAAATCCCAGCAGTTTTTGCTGGCTGCCTTCACGCTCGAACTGCGCCTTCAGCTGCAGTAAATACCGTTTTGTTCTGTTCATGGTCACCTCCAGGTCCGTTACCTGAAGGCTATAATCAAAAAACCGGAACAAATAGTGATGCGATTAATTTTTGACTTCAGTATTTATCCTGTCAGTAGCCAACTGCGTCCAGACGGAAACTCTTCCCGCAGTTTCCCGGGTGTTTTTGCGGGGCAAAGGAGGCGCTTTGCAGCGGCTGGTTAATCTTGTCTGCCAACAGGGAGATCTGCATTTCCGTGAGGTAGGCGGGATTACCGTCACAGGTTAGCTTAATGGCATCCACTGCATCGCTACCCCAGGTTTGCTTCACGGCTTTGTTAAACGCCTTACGCGTCACGGTCTGGCCGTAATTCTGAGCAAGGAACTGGCCAAAGGCGCTGTGTTTCACTTCCCCGTTCAGGCGCACCATCGTGCCGAAGTAATCGTCGGGGTTAAAGCCAAAACAAACGCCATGCTTGGCGTATTCGTAGCGCTCCAGGCAGGATTGCCCCCCGGCGCCGGGCATCACGCCGGCCAGCTTTGAGGCCATTTCAACGGAAAGCCCGGTGTCTGGTGCGGCGCATTTGTTTGAAGCTCTTGCTTCGGCCATATTCGGTACCGGGCGAGTGGCGCAACCGTAACGCATCCAGCGTTTCTCATCGACACCGCGTGAAGCGACAGATTTTGGCAGACCTGGCCAGAGGCCGTGAACGGTCAGAAAGGCGCTTTTATCCGCCTGTTCCTGCTGGGCTTTACACTCCGCGGGTTCGTTGCGATTGCGGTCGTGCATGCTCTGACAGAAGCCGGTTTGCCAGGAGAGCGCCAGCACGTAGCGATCAAAATCCCCGTACTGGCTGGGCTGCAGGGCGTCGGCAAACGCTGCGGGACTGAGGAAAAGCGGTGTGCAAAGCAGTAAATGTCGCGGTGTGAAATTCATCATTATTCTCTTATCTGTCCTGGAGGCGGGCTTATTATAGGCATAAAAAAAGCGCCTGATGCAGGCGCTTGAAACGATGATGCCTGCCCGTTAGTGAACGATCGCGGCAGCAGGAACCAGAATCTCCGTGGCGATAATCACCACAATAAGACCGACGGCGACCGGCACAGAGGTGCGCTTCACCACTTCGAAAGGCGAGATTTTTGCCATCCCGGCGACGGCTACTACTACGCCGGAAACCGGGGAAATGGTACGGCCCAGGTTGGAAGCCTGCAGCATCGGAATGGTCAGGTAAGCCGGGTTAATTCCGGAAGAGTGCGCCAGTTTCGGGATCATCTCGACAAAAGCATAGAACGGTGCGTTACCGGAGCCGGTGGTCATTGCCGCCAGCATGGTCAGTACCACCAATACCAGCATCAGAATAATACTTGCGGAACCAAACGAGGTGGCAATGGAGATCAGGCTTTGAATAAAGCCGATGGTGCTTAAGCCCTGGGCAAAAACGCCGGCGGCAACCAGCAGCATCACCACGTTGGCAAAGGCGTCCGCCATGCCGCGATAGCAAACTTCCATCCCGGAGAAGACGTGCTGCGTGTTGAAGCTGCGGAAAAACTCAATCAGCGCGGCAATCAGAATACAAATAACCAGAATGGTAATGATATGCAGCTGTGGGCCCCATTTGCCGTCGAAAATCAACACGCCGACGATAGGCGTAAACGGCAGGATGGCATAGAAAGCGGGCGCAGAAGTCTGGATTTCACTCACGTCCAGCATTTCGTGGCTGATGTGCTCTTTTTTATCGAGATAGCGCTGCCAGAAGAAGTGCGCAATGGCCATGCTGATGATGGCCGCGATGGAGATAGGAATGGTTGTTTTAAAGGCAAAATCGACCAGCGACATTTCAGAGGCCTGAGCGGCCAGCACGACGTCGCCGGAGGTCGGCGCCAGAATAATAGCCGCCGGGGAGGCACAGATGGCCGCTGCCGCGCCACGACTGATGCCGACGTTGACCATGACCGGGAACAGCGTCGCCATTAACAGTACGCCAAGGCCGGTTGCTGACGAAACGGCCAGTGACATCAGGCAGGCGACGAAGTAGGCGGCGATCATCAGTAAGTAAGGCGAGTTGATGAACTTCAGCGGTTTAGAGGCCAGTTTGACCACCACATCGTTGGCGCCGATATGGGTCATATAGGCGGCAAATCCGCAGAGCATCATGATCATCATGCCAAGATCGCCGCCGCGGCTCATCAGCAGGATTTTGACGTATTCAAAGATGTCTGTGGCGGTGTAGCCAGTGCTTTCCGCGCTGGCGGGCAACACTTTATGCCCCATGAGCGCGCTGACGATAAGTAACAACAACCCGCCGACGAACAGTACGCCGGTGGCGGAGTAGCCTTTGATGATGTAGCGGGCAACGCCCACAATCACCACGACGCCAATAATAAGTTCCAGAATGGTAAGCATGTTATCCCCTGATACGCTAAGGCGCTCTTCGGCGTCCTTACGCTTGCGGCTAAAAGTGGTTTTCTCTCAGAAAATTAAAATAGTGATTTTTTACAGCCGGCTGTAAAGGGCTAAGAATTTGCCTCAGAACCTGTTTAGAGTTTCTGATGAGCATCAACTTTCGTTGCAACGGATCAACTTTAGGCAAAGCTTTTGTTAGCTGCATTACGTTTATCGACGTGGCCGATAAAAAATAAGGCACAAAAATTGTGCGTATTTTGGCGGTGTAACCGACGATCGGTTATGTAAAAACAATGATTATTTTGCTTGATTGTTAACGAATGGGTTTTTCGTAAAGCAGTTAAAAAAAACTTTATAACGCGACAGGCTGCCGCCTATACTGCCGATCTCTTTTATGTCGGGGTTTTTATGCTGCACACCTCCCTCTGGTCGACAAGCCGCTGGCGCTTTATCAGGAAGCATCTTTTGATGCTGCTGTTGGCGTTGGGCTGGTTTTTTGTCAACAGTCAGGTGGCGATAGCGTCTTACGATTGCCCGGTTGATATGACCGCGGGTCCAATGGCAGCCCCGCATACTGAAAGTATGCAGATGCCTGACAAGGCAATGCAGGCCAAACTCAGTAACCCGCTGTGTGAAAAACACTGCGTGCCTGACGTGATGCAAAAAGACAACGGGCATAGCTCGCTGGTGGCGTTACCGGTTGCAGATACCCTTGCACTGGTTGAGCCTCAGTGTTCAACAGTCGTTGAGTCCGCCCCTTATGTTACCCCTCCCGCAACAGGACCTCCGGCAACCATTCGTTTTTGCCGCTTTAGAGAATAACTCCAGCACCGTCAATGTTTTGGGGCTTTGCCCATTCCCTTTTTGACTGTGTTTTGGAGATAAATCATGTTTAACGCTATTCGTTCTGCCGCGGCCGGTGCGCTGCTTGTTGTTGCCGCTTTCCCTGCTTTTTCCGCTGAAACTTCCCACGATATGTCCTCTATGAAGGGGATGTCTGACATGTCTGGCATGGCGATGTCTTCTGATGCGACTCCGGCGACTAAGGTCTACAAAACCGAAGGCATCGTGAAGACCATCACCGCCGATACCGTGTCTATCGCCCATCATCCCGTCGCCGAACTTGGCTGGCCAGCGATGACCATGACGTTCGCTTTGCCGAAAGACGGTTCGCTGCCGGCGTTAAAGGTGGGGGAGAAGATCGCTTTCTCTTTCACCCAGCATGAGACCGGGTATCAGTTATCTTCCGCAACCCCGCTTAACTAACCGAGGTTGCCATGAAACGACACACCCTGAGCCTCTGGCTTGGCGGGGTGCTGTTGGCTACGTCTGTCTCCGCCGCCCAGGCGGCGGAGCTCAGCCTGCAACAGACTCTGCTGGCCGCCGAGCACTATTCTGCGGCGCTGTCCGCCAACCGTAATCAGAGCGATGCGCTGAACGCCATGGCTGATTCTGCCCGGCAATTGCCCGATCCAAAGCTGAAGTTTGGTATCGAAAACGTGCCGGTGGGGGGGAGTAATAACCACCGCTTTAGCCGCGACGGCATGACCATGCAGCGTATCGGCATCATGCAGGACTACGTCAGCGAAGATAAACGCGATCGCAAAGCGGACACTATCCTGGCCCAGTCGGCCAGTAGCCAGGCGAAAGCGGAGGTGATTCGCGCCAATCTGCAGCGCGATACCGCGCAGGCGTGGCTGGATCTTGCTTTATCTGAGCGAGTACTAACGGCTGCCCGTAAGCTGGTGAGCGAAACCGAGCGGCAGATTGGCGTTCAGAAAGCCACCGTGGCCAGCGGCAGCTCGCCGGCCTCCGGCGTAGTGGATATCCGCATGACGTTGCTCACCATGCAGGACAAAGTCACGCTTGCCGAGCGTGATGTCACCCTGGCGCAGACCCGGCTTCTGCAACTGACCGGGCAGACGATTGATAGCGTGGTCGGGACATTGCCCCGCTACCAGCGGTTACCGGCCGATCCGGCCGTGCTTGAAGAAGGCGTGATGCAGCACCCGGAGGTGATTGAAGCTGCCCGTGAAGCCGATGTGGCTCGCGCTAAGTCCGCGCAGTCTGCCGTTGCGGCTAAACCTGACGTTGGCATCGAAGTTTATTACGGACGCCGCGCTGAGGGGTATGACGATATGGCGGGCGTGATGTTCACCGTCGATCTGCCTCTGTTTAAACCTCAGCGGCAGGATAAAGATTACTCCGCCGATGTTTCCCGGGCGATGGAAGCGAACGATCAGCTGGCGCTGGCTCGCCGGGAGCGTATCGCGCTGGTTCACTCGCTGGTGGCGAATTACCAGGCTGCGCAAAGCGTCTGGCAGCGGCAGCAGGAGCAGGCTTTACCGCTTCAGCGTCAGCGCCTGTCTCTGCTGGAGTCGCAGTATCGCGCCGGGCAATCCTCTCTGACTGAACTGTTGGCCGCTCGCCGGGATCTTCTGGACACCGAACTGACCGCCAGCAGCGCGGAAAAAGCCGTGGCCACCAACTGGGCGGCGATCCGCTACCTTACGCCTCAGGATGTTAACTAATGAAAAAATCACTCACTCTTTCCCTGCTGGCGGGGGCGATTGTTGCCGCGCTGGCCGCGGGGTATTACGCCGGGAAGCAGCAAACCTCTCACCAGCATGTCGACGCTCAATCCCAGCAGGAAAGCGGCCGCAAAGTGCTTTATTGGTACGATCCTATGGTGCCGGGGCAGCGCTTCGACAAGCCGGGGAAATCGCCGTTTATGGATATGGCGCTGGTCCCGCGCTATGCCGATGAAGTGGCCAACGACGGCGGCGTGACGGTCAGCAACCGCCAGCAGCAAAACCTGGGCATTAAGACAGCCGCCGTTGAGCGCAAGGCTCTGAGCGTGCCGTTCGCCGCTTTTGCCACCGTCACGCTGGACGAACGTAGCGTACAAATCATCCCGGCCAGCGCTAACGGCATTGTGGAAACGCTGTATGTCAGGGCCCCTCAGCAGTACGTGAAAGCCGGGGAACCATTGGCGAAGCTGTGGTTCCCGGAATGGACCGCTGCCCAGCAGGAGTTTCTGGCGGTGCGCAAGCTGGGAGACAGCGCTTTAACCGCGGCGGCCAGAGAACGGCTGCAGCTGCAGTTTATGCCCACGGAAGTGATTCGCCAGGTTGAGCACAGCGGCAAGCCGCAAACCCGCGTGACCGTTCGCGCAAAGCTTGCCGGGTATGTGAATAAACTGGAGGCGCGGGAAGGGCAACAGGTGACCGCGAATGCCCCGCTGTTCGAAGTGGCAAGCCTTGACTCCGTGTGGATTGTGGTGGATTACCCGCAGTCGCAGGCTCAGGCATTGCAGCCGGGAAGCGAGATTGTGGCTACCGCCGACAGCTGGCCTGGAGAGGTCTTTCACGGGCGGGTAAGTGAGCTTTTACCGAACCTCGAAACCACCACCCGCACGCTGAAAGCGCGCATTGTGCTGGATAACCCGCAAATGAAGCTCAAGCCCGGCATGTACCTCAGCGTGCATCTGGCGAATCAGCAGCCTCGTGCCGCGGTTCTGGCCGTGCCGGAGGAATCGCTGATTGAAACAGGAAGCCAAAGCCGCGTGCTGGTTGCCGAAGAGGGCGGCCATTTCCGCCCGGTGAACGTGGTGCCGGGCATCAGTGACAAGGGTTGGGTGGAGATTCGCTCCGGGCTGAATGAGGGGGAGAAAGTGGTCACTTCCGGCCAGTTCCTTATCGACTCCGAGGCAAGCCTGCGCAGCGCTTTGCCGGAGTCTGACGCGCAGCCCAAAGCATCACCAGCGGTGAAAACCTACGACGGCGAAGGCGTGGTCAAAGCGGTCAGCGCGGAGGCTATTACTATTGCCCATCATCCTATCCCGGCGCTGAACTGGGGCGCGATGGTGATGCCGTTTGCGCTGACATCGCCGACCAGTCTGAAGCCGGGGGATGCAGTCATGTTCAGCTTTACAATGGACGATGAAAAAGGGGCCGTGATCACTCACCTGATGCCGATGGCGGGGGCGCACAAATGATTGCCGCCGTTATTCGCTGGTCGCTTAAAAATCGCCTGCTGGTGGTGCTGGCCGCCATCATTATGGCGGCATGGGGGCTTTGGTCGCTGCAGAGAGCGCCGCTGGATGCGCTGCCGGATCTCTCTGATGTGCAGGTGATTGTGCGGGTGAGTTATCCGGGTAAAGCACCGCAAATCGTGGAGGACCAGGTCACTTATCCGCTGACTACCACCATGCTGTCCGTTCCGGGAGCCAAAACGGTGCGTGGCTTTTCCATGTTCGGCGACTCTTATGTCTACATTCTGTTCGACGATGGGACCGACCCTTACTGGGCACGATCCAGGGTACTTGAATACCTGAGCCAGGTGCAGTCTCAGCTGCCGCCGGAGGCCAAAGCCTCGCTGGGGCCTGATGCTACCGGGGTCGGCTGGGTATATGAATATGCGTTGGTGGACAGAACCGGGAAACACAGCCTGGCAGATCTGCGAGCCTTACAGGACTGGACGCTGAAGTTTGAGCTGAAAACCGTGCCTAACGTCTCCGAAGTGGCAAGCGTAGGCGGCATGGTACGTCAGTACCAGATTGTGCTCGATCCGGAACGTATGAAAGCGCTGAATATTACCCATGAGCAAGTCATCAATGCGGTAAAAAGCGCCAACCAGGAAGGCGGCGGGTCGGTGCTCGAGATGGGAGAGGCTGAGTATATGGTGCGAACCTCTGGCTATCTCAAAAATCTGGATGACTTCAAGCAGGTTGTTATCACCAGCCGTGATGGCGTGCCGGTGCTGCTTTCCGATGTCGCTTCCGTCAGGCTTGGGCCGGAAATTCGCCGGGGCGTGGCGGAGTTTAACGGCGAGGGTGAAGTTGCAGGTGGCATTATCGTGATGCGCTATGGCAAAAATGCCCTTGAAACGATTAACGCGGTTAAAGCAAAGCTGGCTCAGTTGCAGAAGAGTTTGCCCGCCGGCGTTGAAATTGTGCCGGTGTACGATCGCTCACATCTGATTGAAAACGCGATTGAAACTCTCTCACATAAACTGCTGGAAGAGTTTATCGTGGTCGCCATTATTTGTTCGCTGTTCCTGTTCCACTTCCGCTCTGCGCTGGTGGCGATAATTACTTTGCCGCTGGGGATTCTGGGGGCGTTTATCGTCATGCATTACCAGGGCGTGAATGCCAATATCATGTCGCTGGGTGGCATCGCGATTGCCATTGGCGCGATGGTCGATGCGGCGATAGTGATGATTGAAAACATGCACAAAGTGCTGGAGCAGTGGCGGCACGATCGTCCGGGAGAGCAGCCTCGCGGCGAAGATTACTGGCAAATTTCTCAGCAGGCGGCGGTAGAAGTAGGGCCAGCGTTATTTTGTAGCCTGTTGATTATTACCCTCTCGTTTATCCCGGTGTTCTCTCTTGAAGCGCAGGAGGGAAGGATGTTTTCGCCGCTGGCGTTCACCAAGACTTATTCTATGGCGGTGGCCGCGGGGCTGGGGATTACGCTGGTGCCGGTGCTGATGGGCTGGTTTATTCGCGGCAAGATCCCCAATGAAAAGGCCAACCCGATTAACCGCTGGCTGATTGCGGCCTACGAGCCTGTACTGGAAAAAGTGCTCGACAGGCCGAAAACCACGCTTGCGGTAGCCGGCGTGTTGCTGGTCGCCACGCTTTGGCCGCTGAGCAAACTGGGCAGCGAGTTTATGCCGCCGCTGGATGAAGGCGATTTACTGTATATGCCTTCCACGCTGCCGGGTATCTCGACGCGAGAGGCAGGGCGGCTGCTGCAGCAAACCGATCGCCTGATCAAAACTGTGCCGGAAGTTGAAACCGTTTTTGGTAAAGCCGGACGTGCCGAAACGGCCACCGATCCCGCGCCGCTCACCATGATTGAAACCACCATTCGCTTTAAGCCACGCGACCAGTGGCGGCCGGGAATGACGATGGACAAGCTGGTGAATGAGCTGGACAGCGTGGTGAAGGTGCCGGGTATTGCCAACGTGTGGGTGCCGCCTATTCGTAACCGGCTGGATATGCTGGCCACCGGGATTAAAAGCCCGGTAGGGATAAAGGTGAACGGCAATAATATTGCCGCCATTGAGTCAGTCGCGGAACAGATTGAGCGCGTGGTGAAGCAGGTGCCTGGCGTCACCTCTGCGCTGGCTGAGCGCCTGGGCGGCGGGCGCTATGTGGATATCGATATCGACAGGCGTAAAGCGGCTCGCTATGGCGTTTCGGTTAAAGAACTGCAGTCGCTGGTTGCCACGGTGATCGGTGGGGAAAACATTGGTGAAACTATTGAAGGGCGTGAGCGTTTTCCAATAAATGTGCGCTACCCGCGTGAGCTGCGAGACAACCTGCAGAAACTGCGTGATTTACCGGTTATTACCTCTAACGGCAGCCAGGTGGCGCTTTCTGAACTGGCAAATATCGCGATTACAGAAGGGCCGCCGATGCTGAAAAGTGAAAATGCGCGCCTTTCGAACTGGATCTATGTCGATCTGCGTGGCCGAGATTTGAAGTCTGCCGTAGAGGATATGCAGCGTGCGGTGGCCGAGCAGGTGAAATTGCCTGAAGGTGTTTCTCTTTCGTGGTCAGGGCAGTTTGAATACCTGGAGCGTGCGACGGCGAAATTAAAAATTGTGCTGCCATTTACCTTATTAATCATATTTGTACTGTTATATGTCACCTTCTCACGAGTGAAGGATGCGCTATTAATTATGGGGACTTTGCCGTTCTCATTAATTGGTGGTGTGTGGCTGCTTTATCTGCTGGGATATAACCTGTCGGTGGCCGGAGCCGTGGGCTTTATTGCCCTTGCGGGTGTTGCTGCCGAATTTGGTGTGATCATGGTGCTTTATTTAAACCAGGCGCTAGCTAAACATCAGAAAACTGACAGCGTGCAGGATGGCGGTCTGCTGCGGCGTGCTATTCATGAAGGTGCTGTACTGCGCGTCAGGCCTAAAGTGATGACGGTGGCCACCATTATGGCGGGTTTACTGCCGATTATGTGGGGCAACGGCACTGGATCGGAGGTAATGCGACGTATTGCCGCCCCGATGATTGGGGGGATGGTGACGGCGCCATTGTTGTCGATGTTGGTTATCCCTGCGGTATATATGTTGATTAAAAAACGGAAATAAGCGTTGTTGGCAGGAGCGTATATAGTTATGCGCTCCTGCTTGCAATTTTATTCAACGTTGTCTGACATCTGTTTGGGAATTCAGCGTATTGACAGCAGGCGATGGACAATTTTCTTTACGAGTCATGTGCTGATTTAGCTTCCATTGAGATATAATTTCGTAAGGTACTTGTCGAATTTTAATATGGTAATAACGACGTGACTTACGCGAATAAACTGTTCTCAATTTTGATTTTTGTTTGCACGCTTGGGCTGAGCGCTTCTGCTGCTGCGGAAGACGGCTTTTTCAGCAACGCATGGGAAACCTTCTCCGGCCAGGTGTCTAAAACCTGGAACGAACCAGAACATTATGACCTTTACGTGCCGGCGATTACCTGGCACGCCCGCTTTGCCTATGACAAAGAAAAAACGGATCGCTATAACGAACGACCGTGGGGCGCAGGTTTTGGCCAGTCTCGCTGGGATGAGGAAGGTAACTGGAACGGCATCTATCTGATGGCGTTCAAGGACTCTTTTAACAAATGGGAGCCTATCGGCGGTTACGGTTGGGAGAAAACCTGGCGGCCGTTGAGTGACGATAACTTCCATATGGGACTGGGTTATACCGTGGGTGTTACTGCCCGCGACAACTGGAAATATATCCCAATCCCGGTTGTGCTGCCGCTGGCGTCTATTGGCTACGGCCCGGCAACCTTCCAGATGACCTACATTCCAGGCACCTATAACAACGGTAACGTCTACTTTGCGTGGATGCGTTTCCAGTTCTGATTGTATAGTCCTGAAGTCGGTGAAAACTGAGGGTTTTTATACCCCTTTAAAAACAAGGTGTAATGCGCAAGCTAGTAAAAAGTTAGCGACTTTTATCACTTTTTAGCAATTCTGGACTGGACAAAAGCCACCACAATTGTTGTACTGATGCCCGACACAGCATTTGTGTCGTTTTTTCATGTAAAGGTAATTTTGATGTCTAAGATTAAAGGTAACGTTAAGTGGTTTAATGAATCCAAAGGCTTCGGCTTCATTACTCCGGAAGATGGCAGCAAAGACGTGTTCGTACACTTCTCTGCAATCCAGAGCAATGGTTTCAAAACCCTGGCTGAAGGCCAGCGCGTTGAGTTTGAAATCACTAACGGTGCCAAAGGCCCTTCTGCTGCAAACGTAATGCCTATCTAAGTCATTACCAGTAGAATATAAAAACCCGCCGAGGCGGGTTTTTTTTTGCCTGTGATTTGTCAGGCAAACAGATACGTTTTCAAAAACAACCCAACGATAACGACGCTTATCAGCACGCTCGCCCAGCCGGTTATTTGCTCTTTCATTGCCCGCTCCCCCAAAGATATGGCTGGGATAGTGGCAGAGAAAAATTAAGCTAACATTAATGCCTCAGGGCTTATTGGGTAACGAAGAGAGAAACCAGCCAAAATGCGAGCGCGGTCATGATAAACGAGCCTGCCAGGTTGAGCAGGACGTTCGTGCCAGCCCAGATCAAACGCCCATCCTGCAGCAGCAAAACGACCTCCGCAGAAAACGTCGAAAACGTTGTCAGGCCACCACAGAAACCGGTGGTTATCAGCAGTTTCCACATCGGGTCGACGTGGCTGAAGCGGCTGAACAGCGCCAACCCAAGGCCGATGATAAATGCCCCGGTCAGGTTGGCGATTAATGTCCCGATGGGAACGCCCATGTGCATTGGATTGAACTTCATACTAAGAAACCAGCGTGCTACGCTGCCCATCCCGCCGCCGATAAAGACGGCGAATAGCATCTGAATCACGATTAATCCTTATTAAACATCAGCAATGGGAAAAGTGTAGCGTTCAGGCCGGGAGATTTATACCCAATGTGCTGTAATTAATCCTTTGAACGGCGAGGCGAATATGAAGGTGGCGGTCGGGCAGTTTGTGGTGGGGCCAGTCTGGCAGGAAAATGCGGCAACCTGCGTCAGCCTGATGGCGCAAGCGGCAGGCAAAGGGGCCGATTTGCTCGTTTTACCTGAGGCGGTGTTAGCCCGGAGTGATACCGATCCGGATATGTCAGTCAAGTCAGCACAGACGCTGGATGGCGGCTATGTACAACAGCTGCGGGCTGAAAGCCGAAAGAACGAGATGACAACGGTGCTAACGCTGCATGTCCCTACTCGTGATGGGCGGGCGGCAAACACCTTGCTGGCCATTCGCGGCGGTGAGATTTTGGCGAGCTACCGGAAGGTTCATCTGTATGACGCCTTCAGCGTGCAGGAATCTAAGCAGGTGGATGCCGGAGCAAGCCTGGCCCCCCTGATTAAGGTTGCCGGCATGAACGTCGGGCTGATGACCTGCTACGACCTTCGTTTTCCTGATATGGCGTTGAGTCTTGCGCTTAGTGGAGCAGAGGTGCTGGTTCTGCCCGCGGCGTGGCTAAAAGGCCCGCATAAAGAGGCTCACTGGGCGACGCTTCTCGCCGCTCGCGCGTTGGATACTACGTGCTATATGGTTGCTTCTGGAGAGTGTGGCAATAAAAATATTGGCCAGAGCCGGATCATTGACCCGCTGGGCGTGACCGTTGCTGCGGCAGCTGAGGTGCCTGATCTGATTTTTGCCGAGATAAACACAGAACGAGTCGTGGCGGTCAGGCAAATGCTGCCGGTACTGCTTAACCGGCGGTTTGCGCCGCCGCAAATGTTATGATGTTTTTTTAAACAAGCCTTGATTCACCTTGTTACAGATTGCTATTGTGTCGCCCGGATAAATATCCGTTAATGCAATCAGGTCTTTTATTCGCCGTTGCCACGGCACGCATCACAAAAGAAGGTAGGTATGGGAGAGATTAGTATTACTAAGCTGCTGGTTGTCGGCGCGCTGATCGTATTGCTGTTTGGTACCAAGAAGCTGCGCACGCTGGGCGGCGATCTCGGTTCTGCCATCAAAGGCTTTAAGAAAGCGATGGCTGAAGACGACAGTGGCAAAAAGCCCGATACCGAAGCTGAAGCCACTGCAGAACAGCGCATCGTTCATAAAGACTGAATGACGACTGCAAAATAAAAAACCGGCTCAAAATGGCCGGTTTTTTTATGGCTGTTAGTTTATAAGTAACAAGATGTAACAGCTGTTACTTCACTTCCATACCTTTTGCCTGCAGATCGGCGTGATAGGAAGAGCGAACAAACGGGCCACAGGCGGCGTGGGTGAAGCCCATTGCCAGCGCTTCGGCTTTCATCTCTTCAAACTCATCCGGGCTAACGTAACGCTGCACCGGTAAGTGGTGACGGCTTGGCTGGAGATACTGGCCCAGCGTCAGCATGGTCACGCCGTGACGGCGCAGGTCGCGCATCACTTCGATGATCTCTTCGTTGGTTTCACCCAGGCCTACCATCAGGCCAGATTTGGTCGGGATATCCGGATGAGCTTCTTTGAAGCGCTCAAGCAGCTTCAGCGACCAGTTGTAGTCTGCACCTGGGCGGACGTTGCGGTAGACGCGCGGTACGTTTTCCAGGTTGTGGTTGAACACGTCCGGCGGCGTTGCGGTGAGAATATCCAGCGCGCGATCCATACGTCCACGGAAGTCAGGCACCAGCGTCTCGATTTTGATACTTGGGTTTTTTTCGCGGATAGCGCGAATGCAGTCAGCAAAGTGCTGGGCGCCGCCGTCACGCAGATCGTCACGGTCTACTGAAGTAATCACGACATAGCGCAGACCCATATCGGCGATGGTCTGTGCCAGTTTTTCAGGCTCATTGGCATCTGGCGCAACAGGGCGACCATGTGCGACGTCGCAGAATGGGCAGCGGCGGGTACAGATAGCGCCCAGAATCATAAAGGTCGCGGTGCCGTGGTTAAAACATTCAGCGAGGTTAGGGCAGGAGGCTTCTTCGCAAACGGAATGCAGACCATTTTTGCGCATCGCCGCTTTAATGCCCTGGATACGGGTTGAGTCAGACGGAAGTTTAATTTTCATCCATTCTGGTTTTCTCAACAGCTCCTGGCGCTCTGTCGCCACGTTTTTAACCGGGATCAGAGCCATTTTATCGGCGTCGCGGTATTTAACGCCGCGTTCCATCACAATGGGTTTGCTCATAGGGTGCGTGTTCCAGTTGCGGATAATGAAGTCAGGCTAATTCAAGCTAAGTTAGGATCTATCAACTATTTTTGAATTAATGGCCAGAAGTATACCATCACGGCCAGGGAGAATCAGTATACCCCAACGTGAAATGGAGAAAGAATTGTAAATGGGTTGTTGTTTTGTGCTAAATGCGAGGTTAACGAGCATGGTATTCACCTCTGAAACGCCCGGCAAGAGGTGAAAACCACTGAGGATCAAGCGAACTCTGTGTGAATGGCTTTGATTATCTCCTGCAAAACCGTGTCCCGAATGCTCAGCTTGTTAAAATGCATGCTGGTTTCCATTGTTTTATCAGCAAACAGATCGCAGTCAACGGCTCGCAGGTTCCAGGTCTCTTTGAACATTTCGTACAGGCGCCAGGGCATGAAGCCCAGCAAATCGCTGCTGCCCAGCAGCGAGGACAACGTGACGTAGTTGTAGCTGCTGAACGCTATTTGCCTGTTAGGAAGCCGCTCGCTGATCTCCTGACGCAGGTCACGCAACAGGTCATCCTGCATGATCAGGAAAGTGTGCTCCATATTTTGCAGATCTTCGCGAGTGAGCCGCTGTTCAAGGCAGGGATGACCTTCCCGGCAGACCACGGCGATACTTTCCTGATACAGCGGTACGCTGGTGATGGTACGCGCGTAGTGGCGGCTGGTGTCGATAATCAGGTCGGTTTGAAACTGGCTGAGTTGGGACTCACCATCGTTAATGGGCACATTGCGAATAAGCAGATTTGGATTGACCTTGCGGATCGCCGAATAGACTTTAGGGATAACTAAAGCCCCAATAGACGGCTGAGTGGCAATGGTGATGGTACGCTGCTGATCGTTGCTGTTGTTGAAATCCAGCGCGCCAAGAATCGATTCCAGACCCTGGCTGATATATTCATGCAGATGTGCAGCATACGCCGTCGGCGTGACGCCCTGGCCTTTGCGAATGAATAAAGGGTCGGGAAAAATATAGCGCAACTTTTGGATAGACTGGCTGATAGCCGAGGGCGTGAGATTAAGCACTCGGGCTGCATTGACGATGCCTTTATGAATGTAGACGGCCTCAAAAATAGTCAGCAAGTTCAAATCTATGTTGCGTAACGTCTTGAATACGGGATAGTTGTTTTCACCATCGCGATCCACGATTTTTTTCTCAGACAGTGGGTTTTGCCCCATGTCAGGTCTCCGCTAAAAAAATAAAGAATATTATATTTATAGATACAAATAGAGCATTTTGGGGAATTAGCGTAGTTATTTTGCCAACCCAAGCACGAATGAGAAAAATTAAGCTATGGGAACCCATTCCTGACTGTCATATTATTTAAATAATGACATTACTGAATTATCCAATTAGTGATTATAACTGGTGGGCGAAAAAGTGATAAAACGGCAATGTCTGGCCCGCGGGAGGCAGGCCTGACGTTTACTTCTCTTTGCGATATTCGTACGGCGGGTGGTTTAGCAGGGCGATAAAGTTTTCTACCAGCCGGGGCTGAATATCCGCCACGGTGATGCCTTCGACAAAATGGCTGACCTGGGTCATCTCCAGGCCGGCATAACCGCAGGGATTTATCCGCAGGAAGGGGGATAAATCCATGTCGATGTTCAGTGCCAGCCCGTGGAAAGAACATCCCTTACGAATACGAAGCCCCAGAGAGCAAATCTTGCGTCCGTCGACATACACGCCCGGCGCGTCGGCGCGGGGGTAAGCTTCAATACCATATTCTGCCAGCGTGTTAACCACGGTTTGTTCCAGGACGGTAACCAGCTCCCGCACGCCAAGCTTGCGTCGTTTTAAGTTCAGCAGCAGATACATAACCTGCTGGCCTGGGCCGTGAAAGGTTACCTGGCCGCCACGATCGCTTTGCACAACGGGAATATCGCCCGGCATCAGGACGTGCTCGGCTTTACCGGCCTGGCCCTGGGTGAAGACCTGGGGATGTTCAACCAGCCAAATTTCGTCGGCCGTAGTGTCGTCACGGGTGTCGGTAAAGTCATGCATTGCCTGCGAAACAGGTTCATAAGGCTGCAGGCCAAGAGTGCGAATCAGGATAGTGTCTTGAGACAAAACAGCGTCTCCGGGAGAAGAGGGTGGCGGAAAGTATATCACAGCTAAAACCCGGCCTAAGCCGGGTTCTCAGATTACAGCACCATACGAACGATTTCGATGTTGCCTAATTCTTCATACAGGGTTTCAACCTGTTCAATGTGAGTGGCATTGATGGTAATAGAAACCGAGTGGTAGTTACCTTTGCTGCTTGGTTTAACCTGCGGCGTGTAGTCACCAGGGGCGTGGCGCTGCACCACCTCAACGACCAGATCAACCAGCTCCGGTTTCGCCAGGCCCATTACTTTGTAAGTAAAAGAGGTTGGGAATTCGAGCAGTTCGTTCAGTTTGGTTTTCATGGTAGCTCCAGCGTTACGGCAATAAAAATAATAACTCCCGCCGGCGGGCGGGAGTTGCTTTGATGCTAAGTATATGGGGTCAACTTCGACACTTTCAAGTGTTCAATAATTAACCGAACCAGTGGTGGAACATCAGTTTGATGTAATCAATGATTCGGCTGAAGAAATTCCCTTCCGGCATTTCCTGCAGCACGACTAACGGACGCTGCTCGATGGTTTTGCCATCCAACTGGAAGTTAATGGTACCGACAACCTGGTTTTTCTGCAGCGGCGCGTGCAGTTCAGTCGTGGTCAGCACGTAGCTGGCTTTCAGATCCTTCATGCGGCCACGAGGAATGGTCAGATAAACGTCTTTATCCACGCCGAGGGAGGCACGATCGTTGTCGCCAAACCAGGCTGGCTCAGAAGCAAACTCTTTGCCGGCTTTCAGCGGAGAAACAGTTTCAAAGAAGCGGAAGCCCCAGGTCAGCAGCTTTTTGCTTTCTGTTTCACGGCCTTTGTAGGTGTGCCCGCCAAGAACAGCGGAGATCAGGCGCATCTGGCCTTCGGTTGCGGAAGCCACGAGGTTATAGCCTGCTGCATCCGTGTGGCCGGTTTTAATACCGTCAACGTTGAGGCTGGTATCCCACAGCAGACCGTTACGGTTGGTCTGACGAATGTTGTTGAAGGTGAACTCTTTTTCTTTGTAGATAGCGTATTCGTTCGGTACATCGCGGATCAGTGCCTGGCCGATCAGCGCCATATCACGCGCAGAGCTGTACTGACCTTCTGCGTCCAGACCGTGCACGGTCTGGAAGTGGGTGTTTTTCAGGCCCAGGGCGGAAACGTAGCCGTTCATCAGGCTCACGAAAGCATCCTGGCTACCTGCAACGAAGTCGGCCATCGCCACACAGGCATCGTTACCTGACTGCAGGTTGATACCGCGAACCAGTTTGTTGACCGGCACCTGCATACCAGGCTGCAGGAACATCAGCGAGGAGCCTTTAAAGACCGGGTTACCGGTGGCCCAGGCATCTTTGCCGATGGTGACCATTGCATTGTCGTCGAACTTGCCGGCTTTCATCGCCTGGCCAATGACGTAGCTGGTCATCATTTTGGTCAGGCTGGCCGGGTCGCGACGTGCGTCGGCGTTTGATTCGGCCAGCACTTTGCCTGAGTTGTAGTCAATCAGGATATACGCTTCTGCATCAATCTGCGGGACGCCCGGGATCATAGTTTTAATGTTGAGGTCGTCAGCTTGAGCAGAGGCCATAGCCGCAAGAGCGAAAGCCGAGGTGAGCGCCAGGCGCTTAACAAAACGTGCAGAAGGAGCTGTATTCATGATGGAACTACGACGTCCGTGATGGAATTAAAAAAAGTGCCTTACTATAGCAAAAGCATTTTTGACTGGCATCTGACTTTGCGCGTGCGTTTGTTAATGGTCTTTACACAAATTTACGGGCAAGAAACAGGCCAGTCATTGCTTTACATAGCGGGAGCGTTGGTAACAAATGACTGCTGTTGCGCTTCCGACATCAGACGCTGCTGCAGGGCGGTGGCTTCAGTACGGCTGCTGAACGGGCCAAGCTGTACGCGATACACGGCGCCGTTATGAGAAACAGCTCCCGGTACGCCAAACTGCTGGCTTAGCTTTTGCTGCCACTGGCTGGCGCGTGCGCCGTCGCTCACTGCACCGACCTGAACAACATAACGGCCACTGCTGGCAGGCACGCTTGCTGCAGTTGTACTGCGCTGAACATGACCTTGCGTTGAACCCGGCGCGGTGACCGGCGCAGAAACAGCTGGAGCAGGCTGCTCAACGATCGGCCCTGGCTGTGGCGCTACTGGAGGAGTAGGCGCTGCGGCTGGTGCAGCTGTTGCTGCGACAGGCTGCTGTGTCACAGGAGCTGCCGTTGCCGGAGCATCAGGTGTTTCTATCACGCCTGCCGCAAGAGGAGTAGGAGCACCGAGAAAACCGCTGCTCTGAACAGGTGCGCCAGTGGTATCTGCGCTTTGCAGCGTCGAATTGCTGATGGCGCGGACATCACCCTGCGGCGCTACAGGCTGAGCAGGGGAGGAGGCGCTTCCCATGCCGCCGCTAAGATCTGGGCGGGCCGGCAGAGCATAGGTCTGCTTGGCGATAGTCGTACAGGCCGTACCCGGGCCAGACATTGTGCCATCCTGTGCAACGATAATAGGGTCGATACGGACTTTGGTATTGTTCGAGGTGTTCAGCCTGTCTGCCGCCGCACGAGACAGCGAGATAACCCGATCGTTGCCGTAAGGGCCGCGATCGTTGATGCGGACCACAATCATCCGGCCATTCGCGAGGTTAGTGATTCGCGCATAGCTTGGAATAGGCAGGGTTGGGTGTGCTGCGGTCAGCGCATTAGGATCAAAAGCTTCGCCAGAGGCGGTCAGGTTGCTGCCGGGTTCGGCATCGTAGATAGCCGCAAAGCCTGCCTGGCTGAAGTTTGCCGGATTCTGAACAATTTTGTAGCTTTTGCCATTGTTCTGGTAATCCTGGTTCACTGACGGATTCAGCGGCTCGTAGCGTGGCTCAGCGCCGCTGATTTCCACGACTGGACCGTTGCACACGGCCGGCTGCGGTGCCTGATTAACCGGCTGCTGACTCTCATCATTTGACGAACATGCTGCCAGTAACGCCGCTGCGATGCAGACGCCAGCCCACCGTTTTTGCTTACCCATTGCGCACCTCATCCAGTTACACGCTTTTTGATAACATTTTTCTGTGAGTATGTATCGACATGACGATACCAAACCCGGCCATCAGCACGATGAGCGCTGACCCCCCATAGCTGACAAGCGGCAGCGGTACGCCGACCACCGGTAAGATACCACTAACCATGCCAATATTTACAAATACATAGACGAACAGGATCAGCATCAGCCCACCAGCCATTACCCGGCCAAAGGTGGTTTGCGCGCGGGCGGCAATAAACAGACCGCGCATGATCAGCAGCAGATAGAGCGCCAGCAGCACCAGAATGCCGACTAAGCCTAGCTCCTCTGCAAGCACTGCAAAGATAAAGTCCGTGTGGCGTTCGGGCAAGAATTCCAGCTGTGACTGTGTGCCGTGCAGCCAGCCTTTACCGCGCAGTCCGCCGGAGCCGATGGCGATTTTGGACTGAATTATATGATAGCCCGCGCCGAGCGGATCGCTTTCTGGATCTAACAGCATCATTACGCGCGCGCGCTGATAATCATGCATCAGGAAGAACCACAGGATCGGTACAAAGGCCGCTACCAGCAGTACGGCAACCAGAATAAGCCGCCAGCTCATGCCTGACAGGAACAGCACAAACAGGCCTGATGCGGCGACCAGAATGGATGTCCCCAGGTCAGGCTGGGCAGCAACCAGCAAAGTCGGCATGAAGATCAGGACGAGCGCAATGCCGGTATTTTTTAGCGTGGGCGGGCAAACGTCGCGGTTAATAAAGCGAGCAACCATTAGCGGAACGGCAATTTTAGCGATTTCTGACGGTTGGAAACGCACGAAGCCCAGGTCGAGCCAGCGCTGTGCCCCTTTTGATATGGCCCCAAAGGCATCAACCGCCACCAGCAGAATAATACAGAAAATATAGAGGTAGGGCGCCCAGCCTTCGTAAACGCGAGGCGGAATCTGTGCCATGACGACCATGATCACCAGTCCCATCAGGATCTGGCCGATTTTACGCTCCATCATGCCCGTATCCTGGCCGCTGGCGCTCCATACCACCAGGGCGCTGAACACCAGCAGCGCGAGGATGGTCACCAGGAAAGTCGGGTCGAGGTGAACCTTATCCCAAATTGTTTTTTTATTAGGATTGTCAGTCATGCTTATTGATCCTCTGCGGCCGAGGCGGCCGGTGCTTCAGACGGCAGTACCGTGTTGTTATCCCCTAACATGACGTGGTCGAGGATCTGGCGCATGATGGTCCCAACGGCTGGGCCTGCGCCGCCGTTTTCCAGAATCATGGTCACGGCGTACTGTGGATTGTCATACGGTGCAAAGGCCGTCATCAGCTTGTGGTCGCGCAGGCGTTCAGCAATTTTATGCGCGTTATACGTTTCGTTGGCTTTCAGGCCAAAGACCTGTGCAGTACCGGATTTCGCCGCCACTTTGTAAGGAGCATTAGCAAAGAACTTATGCGCTGTCCCGTTTGGTCGGTTTGCAACGCCATACATCCCGTCTTTGGCAATTTCCCAATAGCCTGAGTGGATATCGCCTACCGGGGCTTCAGTCGGCTGCTGCCAGGGAACCTGTTTGCCGTTTTCGGTGGTGCTCATCAGCAGGTGCGGAACGCGAACAATACCGTCGTTTATCAGGATCATCATCGCCTTGCTCATCTGGATTGGCGTGGCCGTCCAGTAACCCTGGCCGATACCGACCGGGATGGTGTCACCCTGATACCACGGTTTTTTAAAGCGCTTCAGCTTCCACTCGCGCGTCGGCATGTTGCCCGCGCGCTCTTCTGAAAGGTCGATGCCCGTCAGGTGGCCGTAGCCAAACTTACTCATCCATTCGCCAATGCGGTCGATGCCCATGTCATAGGCGACCTGGTAGAAGAAGGTATCCGCCGATTCTTCGAGGGATTTTGTGACGTTCAGGCGGCCGTGGCCCCATTTTTTCCAGTCGCGGTAGCGTTTTTCCGAGCCCGGCAGTTGCCACCAGCCTGGGTCAAACAGCGAGGTGTTGCGGGTGATTACCCCGGCGCTCAAGGCCGAGACGGCCATATAAGGCTTCACGGTAGAGGCCGGTGGGTACACGCCCTGGGTCGCGCGGTTAATCAGCGGGGTATTCGGGTCATTAAGCAGGCCCGAGTAGTCCTTGCTGGAGATGCCGTCGACGAACAGGTTCGGGTTATAACTTGGCATAGAAACCAGCGCCAGAATGCCGCCCGTGCGAGGATCGGTAACAACCACCGCAGCACGGCTGCCGGCGAGCAGGGTTTCGATGTAGGTTTGCAGCTTCAGATCGAGGGTCAGATAAATGTCATGTCCGGCCTGAGGCGGCACTTCTTTAAGCTGGCGGATGACGCGGCCACGGTTGTTAACCTCGACCTCTTCGTAGCCCGTTTGCCCGTGCAGGACATCTTCGTAATAGCGCTCGATACCGAGCTTGCCGATGTCGTGGGTCGAGGCGTAGTTGGCCAGCTTGCCTTCTTTATCCAGGCGCTCAACGTCTTTGTCGTTGATTTTAGAGACGTAGCCAATGACGTGGGTCAGCGCTGAGCCATAAGGATAGAAGCGGCGTTTGTAGCCTTTCACTTCCACACCAGGGAAGCGGTATTGGTTTACCGCAAAGCGGGCAACCTGAACTTCCGTCAGGTTTGTTTTGACCGCAATAGAGGTGAAGCGGTGCGAGCGGGCACGCTCTTTTTTGAAATTCGCGATATCGTCGTCGGTCAGGTCAACCACCGGGCGCAGCGCCTCCAGCGTATCCTGAACGTTATCGACTTTCTCCGGCATCATCTCGATTTGATAGATGGTGCGGTTCAGCGCCAGCGGAGTGCCGTTACGATCGTAAATAATCCCGCGGCTGGGCGGAATGGGCACCAGCTTGATGCGGTTTTCGTTGGACCGCGTCTGATAGTCGTTAAAGCGAACGATCTGCAAATTATAAAGGTTGGCGATCAGCACGCCGGTAAGCAGCAAAATGCCGATAAAAGCGACCAGCGCCCGGCGCACAAAGAGCGCAGACTCAGCAGTATAGTCGCGAAAAGAATTCTGTAATTTCATTCGCTGCTTAGTATTACCCGCTCAGGTTTACTCACGATGGTAAGGATGGTTGGTGGTAATGCTCCACGCCCGATAAAGGCTTTCCGCCACCAGTACCCTGACCAGCGGATGGGGCATGGTTAGCGTGGAGAGCGACCAGCTTTGCTCGGCGGCGGCCTTGCAGGCTGGTGCTAACCCTTCGGGACCACCGATTAACAGGCTGACATCGCGGCCATCCTGCTTCCAGCGTTCGAGCTGCGTGGCGAGCTGCGGGGTATCCCACGGTTGACCGGGAATATCCAGCGTCACGATTCGGTTACCTTTGCCTGCGGCGGCCAGCATCATTTCACCCTCTTTTTCGAGGATACGTTTGATATCGGCATTTTTGCCGCGTTTTCCAGCCGGAATTTCTACCAGCTCAAAAGGCATGTCTTTCGGGAAACGACGCAGGTACTCGGTAAAGCCGGTCTGCACCCAGTCAGGCATTTTGGTTCCAACGGCCACCAGTTGCAGCTTCACCCGTTAGCTCCAGAGTTTTTCCAGTTCGTACAGCTGACGGCTCTCTTCCTGCATGACGTGAACGATAATTTCGCCCAGATCGACCACGACCCAGTCAGAAGCGTTAATGCCTTTCACGCCCATTGGCGACAGGCCAACTTCACGAGAGGATTGAACTACGTGCTCAGCAATAGACATGACGTGACGGTTAGACGTCCCGGTGCAGATAACCATGCAATCGGTGATGCTGGATTTGCCTTTAACATCAATCGCGATGATGTCCTGGGCTTTGAGGTCGTCGATTTTATCGACAATGAAATCCTGAAGTGCTTTACCCTGCAAGTGTTCCCCCTGAGAGAATGAGAGTGTTTGGTTGAGCCCGTAAATAACCCTGGACCAACAGGGCAGGTGGCTTTGGCTGAAAAATTGGCCGTCCAGCGCGAAGCGCGGGCTATCATCCCATTGCGCGCCAGAGTTTGCATTGCCATTTTTGTAAAACTATTTCAGAAAAGCCGGATTACGGGCAGGAAATTATGGCAGCGGAGCATAACAGCCTGAGGAGTGGTGTCAATGGCTGCGGCTTCCGGTAAAAGATAATAGCGTAAAGCCGGGCATTTCACTGTCGTTCTGCCGAATGATTCAGACTTAGCCTGGAAGCTCAGCGATACAACCCTTGCTGGAGAATAAACGTCAGCACAGCCGGGGGCAGCAGATCGTCACAGGGCTGATTGTTCTCAAGTCGTTGGCGAATCGTTGTCGCCGAAATGTCGTACAACGGCGTTGGGGCCAGAAAGATTTTGCCAGCGGGCTGCTGGTGCAGTATTTCGACAGAATCCGTTACGTTTTGTGCGAGCCACGCCTGCTGTTCAGGTGTTTCCATGGTTAGCGGATAACCGGGCCGCTGGGTGACCAGCAGATGGCACAGAGTAAGCAGCGTTTCCCAACGGTGCCAGCGGTGCAAACTGAGCAGTGAATCCTGACCAATAATAAAAGCCAGCGGCTGTTTGGACCCCAGTTCGGCGCGGAGCTGCTCCAGCGTTTCCACGGTCCAGGACGGTGTCGTCCGGGTCAGCTCGCGGTCATCCAGAGTGAAAAGCGGGTGGTCTGCTATCGCAAGCTCAACCATCTCTTTGCGTTGCGCGCTGCTCGCTTCCGGCTGCGGGCGATGCGGAGGCACATTATTGGGCATGATGGTGACGCTTTTCAGCTTCACCAAGCTGGCAAGAGCTTCAACGGATTTCAAATGACCGTAGTGGATAGGATCAAAAGTGCCGCCATACAGCGCCAGAAGAGATGAATCAGGCATCAATAAAGATTTCCGGTATAGCTTTATGGCAGATAAGCAAAGAAAGACCTTCAAGCTCGTCCCAGACTGACTGCCCGTAGTCTTGCTTCAGCGTCAGTTCGATGCGCGTCAGTAAACGAACGGCCTGATAAAGCTGCTCTGGAGAAACACGACTGAGCGCTTCAGTGACCAGCTGGCGGCGGTTTTGCCACACGCGTTGCTGATCGAACAGCGTTCGTAAGGGCGTCGTTGCTGACTGACGTTTGAGATTGACCAGTTGCAGAAGTTCGCGCTGCAGGGTTCGAAGCAGAATGACCGGCTCGCTGGCTTCCAGACGGAGTTGCTGCAATATATGCAGCGCTCGTTTGCTCTTACCGGCGAGCAGCGCATCTACCCAGTGAAAAGGCGTGAAATGAGCGGCGTCGTTCACGGCTTGCTCAACACGAGGCAGCGTCAATTTACCATCCGTCCAGATGAGCGACAGCCTTTCCAGAGCCTGAGAAAGCGCCAGCAGATTGCCCTCATAGCAGTAGCAAAGCAACTGATTGGCGGCATCGTCCAGGGTCAGATTCATCTGTTTTGCGCGCTGAGACACCCAGCGGGGAAGATTGGTCTGTTCTGGCGTCTGGCAGGTTACCAGCACAGAGCGATTTGCCAATTGGGTAAACCAGGCCGCATTTTCCTGTGCCTTGGTCAGTTTGTTGCCGCGAACCAGGAGCAAAATGTCGTCGTGGAGCAGGCTCACAAGCGTTTCTAGCTGTGCATTAATGGCGGCATTTGGGCCGTTTTCCGGCAGCAATAAGAGCAGCGTCTGGCGACTGGCAAAAAGACTGAGCGCCTGGCAAATCGAAAACAGCGCCTGCCAGTCCGTGGAGGCTTCTATCTGAACGGTGTGATGTTCTTCAAAGCCGTTTTGCTGGGCGTGTTTACGCACCGCATCCTGGCTTTCCTGCAATAAGAGAGGATCGTTACCTAGCAACAGATATGCCGCGCGCAGCCCTTCATTGAGCTGCGCGTGGAGTTGTTCCGGATACAGTCGGATCATTTGCTACCAGAGGTTGCAGGCAGAGTGGTGGACACCCGGCCTGCAGGTTCGGCTGGTTTCGCTGCGCTAACCTGCTTTTCCTTGTCTTCTGTTGCTGCAAGGTCGGCCGCATGCACAGCCATCAGTTTGCGGACTAGCTGTTGGGCAACGTTGGTGTACATCTCTTTGATAATCAAATCCTGCTCGGCATCTTTCGCCAGGGCAGTCAGCGGGTTATCAAAGAACGAACGGTAGGTCTTCGCGCTGATCGGATAAATGTCGTGTCCAGGGATCAGAACCTGAGCATTAACAACCATCACCATCTGGTATTCCGCGGTCTGGCCGTTCTGGAATACTGAAGCCGTGTCCTGACCAAGGCTGTAGGCACCCACGCGCAGGGACGGAATATCCTTGCGTACGCCAGTGCCGGTATCGTCAACAATCGTTACGCCGTTTAAGCGCAGTTGTTTACGAATTTCACGCGTTAGCGGACCGTTAGGATCGCCAGAGTTGAGGATCAGCGTCTTCATCTCTGAAGGGACCTGCGTGTTACCACGCAGGTGAAAACCACATCCAGCGGTGACAAGCACCGCCAGGGTTACTAACAGGGTGATAAAGGGATGTCGCACGCTTCCTCCTGCGCTTAGCCCACAACCAGGTTGAGCAGTTTACCCGGAACGTAAATCACTTTACGTACGGTTACACCCTCAAGATATTTCGCGACCAGATGTTCCTGACCGGCGCGCTCGCGCACTTGTTCTTCAGTGGCATCGGCAGGCACGGTAACTTTACCACGTACTTTACCGTTAACCTGAACCACAACCAGGCGAGAGTCTTCGACCATTGCCTGCTCGTCAGCCTGCGGCCACGGTGCGTTATCCACATCACCTTCACCGCCCAGCGACTGCCACATATCGAAACAAACGTGCGGGGTAAATGGATACAGCATGCGCACAACGGCTAGCAGAGCTTCGTTCAGCAGAGCACGATCCTGCTCGCCGTCCTGCGGTGCTTTTGCCAGTTTGTTCATCAGCTCCATAATGGCAGCGATGGCGGTGTTGAAAGTCTGACGGCGGCCGATATCGTCGGTCACTTTAGCAATGGTTTTATGCACATCGCGACGCAGTGCTTTTTGATCTTCGCTCAGGGCAGCAATATCCAGAGCTGGTGCAGCACCACGGTTGGTGTGTTCGTAGACCAGTTTCCAGACGCGTTTCAGGAAGCGGTTGGCCCCTTCAACGCCGGATTCCTGCCACTCAAGCGTCATGTCTGCCGGTGAAGCAAACATCATAAACAGGCGAACGGTATCTGCACCGTAGCGCTCAACCATGACCTGCGGGTCGATGCCGTTGTTTTTCGACTTCGACATTTTGCTCATGCCAGCATAGACCAGTTCACGGCCTTCTGCGTCACGGGCTTTGACAATGCGGCCTTTATCATCGCGCTCAACGATAGCGTCGACTGGAGAAACCCAGTTACGTTCGCCGTTAACGCCGGTGTAGTAGAAGGCATCGGCCAGCACCATGCCCTGGCAAAGCAGCTGTTTGGCTGGTTCGTCGGAAGTCACCATGCCCGCATCGCGCATCAGCTTGTGGAAGAAGCGGAAGTAGAGCAGGTGCATGATGGCGTGTTCAATCCCGCCAATGTAGATATCCACCGGTAGCCAGTAGTTGGCGGCTTTGGAGTCCAGCATGCCTTTGTCATACTGCGGGCAGGTGTAGCGCGCGTAGTACCAGGAGGACTCCATAAAGGTGTCGAAGGTGTCGGTTTCACGCAGCGCAGGCATCCCGTTAACGGTGGTTTTCGCCCACTCAGGATCGGCTTTAATCGGGCTGGTGATGCCGTCCATGACCACGTCTTCCGGCAGAATAACCGGCAGCTGGTCTTCAGGCGTTGGCATCACTGTGCCGTCTTCCAGGGTGACCATTGGGATTGGTGCGCCCCAGTAACGCTGACGGGAAACGCCCCAGTCGCGCAGACGGAAGTTCACTTTACGTTCGCCCACGCCTTTAGCGGCCAGTTTATCGGCAATGGCGTTGAACGCCTGTTGGAAGTCCAGACCGTCGAATTCGCCAGAGTTAAACAGTGCGCCTTTTTCGGTCATTGCGGAGGCGGAAAGGTCCGGCTCGCTGCCGTCGGCATTCAGAATTACTGGCTTAATCTGCAGGCTGTATTTTGTGGCGAATTCCCAGTCACGCTGATCGTGGCCTGGAACGGCCATCACGGCACCGGTGCCGTATTCCATCAGCACGAAGTTGGCCACCCAAACCGGAACGCTTTCGCCGGTCAGCGGATGAATGGCGTTAATGCCGGTGGCGACGCCTTTCTTCTCCATGGTTGCCATGTCGGCTTCGGCCACTTTGGTGTTGCGGCATTCTTCTATGAACTCGGCAAGCGCAGGGTTATTGACCGCAGCCTGCTGCGCCAGAGGGTGACCAGCGGCAACGGCCAGGTAAGTCACGCCCATGAAGGTATCAGGACGAGTCGTATAAACGGTCAGCTTCTCGGCGCTGTTTTCTACATCGAAGGTGATTTCCACGCCCTCGGAGCGACCAATCCAGTTGCGCTGCATGGTTTTAACCTGATCCGGCCAGTGATCCAGCGTATCCAGGTCGTTCAGCAGTTCGTCGGCGTAGGCGGTGATTTTAATGAACCACTGCGGGATCTCTTTACGCTCAACTTTGGTGTCGCAGCGCCAGCAGCAGCCGTCAATAACCTGCTCGTTTGCCAGTACGGTCTGATCGTTCGGGCACCAGTTAACCGCGGAGGTTTTTTTGTAAACCAGACCTTTGTTGTACAGCTGAGTGAAGAACTGCTGTTCCCAACGGTAGTATTCCGGCGTACAGGTAGCCAGTTCGCGGCTCCAGTCGTAGCCGAAGCCCAGCGTTTTCAGCTGGTTCTTCATGTAATTGATGTTGTCGTAGGTCCACGGGGCTGGAGCGGTGTTGTTTTTTACCGCGGCGCCTTCAGCCGGCAGGCCGAAAGCATCCCAGCCGATCGGCTGCAGGACGTTTTTACCCAGCATACGCTGGTAGCGTGCGATAACGTCGCCGATGGTGTAGTTACGGACGTGGCCCATATGTAGTCGGCCGGAAGGATAGGGCAACATGGAGAGGCAGTAGTATTTCTCTTTGCCTTCGTCTTCGGTCACTTCAAAAGTACGGTTCTCTTGCCAGTGTTGCTGGACGTTGGATTCTATCTCTTCCGGGCGGTATTGCTCTTGCATGGCAGCCAGTAGTCCTGTGTATGAAAGACGGCTACGAAACGTAGCCTTTAATGAATTCGAGTTTAGATCGCCATAGCATAGCCGATTCGACAGCGGCAAAACAGCCTTTCGACGCCCTCAGTGACCATTTCACCGTTCCGTAACGCTTGCAGTTTTTTACCCAGGGTGTGGTTAATCTAACAAAGCGTGGGCGGATTAACGTCTACTATTAGAATCAGTTACCACGCCGCGAATGCGGGAATCCTTCAAGGAGGCAGGCTAACGATGAACAAGGTTGCTCAATTTTATCGGGAACTGGTCGAATCGCTGAGTGAACGTCTACGCAAGGGGGATCGCGATATTGATGCGCTGGTTGCCAGCGCCCGTAAGCAGATGAATGACACCGGGGAGCTGACCCGAACGGAGATAGAGGAGGTAACGCGTGCGGTGCGCCGTGATCTCGAAGAGTTTGCTCGTAGCTACGGGGAAAGTCAGGAAGAGTTCACCGACAGCGTTTTTATGCGGGTGATTAAAGAGAGCTTATGGCAAGAGCTGGCGGACATTACCGACAAAACGCAGCTTGAATGGCGGGAAGTGTTTAAAGATCTCAGCCATCACGGGGTGTATCACAGCGGCGAAGTTGTTGGGTTAGGCAATTTAGTGTGTGAAAACTGTCACCATCACATTGCAATTTACACACCTGATGTGCTGCCGGTTTGCCCGAAATGCGGTCATAACCAGTTTCATCGACGGCCATTTGAGCCTTAAAAAAAAGCCTTCCGCAGGGAAGGCTTTTTACTGTGGCGCGTTACGGTTAGTGCAGTATTTTCGCCAGGAAGTCTTTGGCGCGTTCAGATTGAGGATTATTGAAGAAGTCATCTTTGTTTGAGTCTTCGACAATTTTCCCTTCATCCATAAAGATCACGCGGTTAGCCACTTTGCGGGCAAAGCCCATTTCGTGGGTTACCACCATCATGGTCATGCCTTCATTGGCCAGCTCAACCATGACGTCCAGTACTTCGTTGATCATTTCCGGGTCTAGCGCTGAGGTTGGTTCGTCAAACAGCATTGCGATAGGATCCATACACAGGGCGCGGGCAATCGCGACACGCTGCTGCTGGCCGCCGGAAAGCTGCGCCGGATATTTATCGGCATGGGCGGCAAGCCCAACGCGCTCGAGTAATTTTAACCCTTTGGCGCGGGAAGCTGTTTTATCGCGCTTCAGCACTTTGACCTGGGCAAGCGTCAGGTTTTCGATAATCGACAGGTGAGGGAACAGCTCGAAGTGCTGGAACACCATGCCAACGTGGGAGCGGAGTTGCGCCAGATTGGTTTTCCTATCGTTCACCTGGGTGCCGTTCACCAGAATTTCGCCTTTTTGTACGGGCTCAAGACCGTTGACGGTTTTAATCAGCGTAGATTTGCCGGAACCGGAAGGCCCGCACACGACGACAACTTCGCCTTTCTTCACTTCGGTTGAGCACTCGGTCAGCACCTGAAAGTGACCATACCATTTAGAAACATTTTTCAGGGTAATCATTACACAGTCCTTTTCTTCAAGTAGCTGACCAACAGCGATGCACTGAGGCTAATCACAAAATAGACCAGGCCAGCAAACAGGATCATCTCGACCTGTGTGCCGTCACGCTCGCCAATGGTGGAGGCGGTGCGGAAGAAGTCTGCCAGGCTTAAAACATATACCAGCGAGGTATCCTGGAACAAAACGATGCCCTGAGTTAACAGCAGCGGCACCATAGCGCGGAAGGCCTGCGGCAGAATAATGAGTTTCATCGACTGCCACTGGGTCATGCCCAGCGCCAGAGCGGCGTTTGACTGCCCTCTGGAAATACTCTGAATACCGGCGCGAATGATTTCTGAATAGTAGGCGGCTTCAAACATTGAGAAGGCGACCATCGCGGAAATCAGGCGGATATCGGTTTTTGGCGACAGACCTAGCACCGACTGCAGGAAGCCAGGCACCACCAGATAGAACCAAAGCAGTACCATCACCAGCGGCACGGAGCGGAAAACGTTCACGTAAGCGGTAGCAAACCATGCGATCGGCTTGAAGCTCGACAGACGCATGACTGCCAGCAGCGTGCCCCAGACAATGCCTATCACCACCGCGGTAACGGTGATTTTGAGCGTAATGACCAGCCCCTGCATTAAGTACGGCAGGGCAGGTAGAATAGAACTCCAGTCAAGATCGAGCATTATTTGCCCCCCATATTGCCAGGCAGGCGAATTTTACGTTCAACCACATACATCACGCCCATGATGACGGCGTTAATCAGTACATAGGCAAGGGTAATCGCCGTAAAGGATTCATAGGCGTGTGCCGAGTAATCCAGCAGCTTGCCAGCCTGTGCCGCCATATCCACCAGACCAATGGTTGAGGCGATGGCCGAGTTCTTCACCAGGTTCATCATTTCAGAGGTCATCGGCGGCACGATGACGCGATAGGCGTTAGGCAGCAGGACATAGCGATAGGCCTGAGGCAGCGTCAGCCCCATTGCCAGAGCCGCGTTCTTCTGCCCGCGAGGCAGGGATTGAATTGCGGCTCGCACCTGTTCACAAACGCGAGCGGCGGTAAACAGACCGAGGCAAATCATTGACGAGAGGAAGAACTGAATATTGGGATCCAGTTCGGACTTAAACCACATGCCGATGTTTTCCGGCAGCAGTTCAGGCACAACCAGATACCAGGTAAAGAATTGGACTATCAGGGGAACGTTGCGAAAGAGTTCAACGTAAAGTGTACCGATGCCGGACAGGAATTTGTTCGGGACCGTACGCAAAATACCAAACAGAGACCCTACCAGAAAAGCAATGATCCATGCGGTTATTGACAGGGCTACGGTGACCTGGAAGCCATTCCAAATCCAGCCCAGATAGGTTGTGTTGCCGAACGGGGCGGGCTGTAAAAAGATTCCCCAGTTCCAGTCTATAGACATAACTTACTCCGAGATAAAAAAAAGAGGGTAGCGCAGGCTACCCTCGAAGATTGATGAGAAGCCGGTGCCTTGAAGCAGATCTTTGTCTGCGTTTTTGGGCACCTTCACGCTGGTGGGGGAACGACCCACCAACGCATAGTCTGTCCTGGCTTCAGTTCGTCAATCGGGAGGGCGGATTTTTCCGGCCCCTGTGTTTCTAATTAGTTGAGAGCTTTGTCGTTTGGTTCCTTGAACAGCGCTTTCATTTCGTCAGAAAGATCGAAATTCATGTTGAGGTTTTTCGGTGGAATTGGCTGTTTAAACCATTTATCAAACCATTTCGCGGCTTCACCGGAGGTTTGTGCCTGCGCGATGGTGGTATCCATCAGCTTTTTAAACTCTGGGTCATCTTTACGCAGCATACAGCCGTAGGCTTCCTGGGACTGCGGCTTTCCGACGATCTCCCAGTTATCTGGCTGTTTAGCCTTCGCACGTTCACCGGCCAGCAGGGCATCATCCATCATAAAGGCAACGGCACGGCCGCTTTCCAGGGTACGGAAGGAGTCACCGTGGTCTTTGGCGCTGATAATACGCATGCCCATTTTCTGCTCGTCGTTAAGCTTGTTGAGCAGGATTTCGGAAGTGGTTCCGGAGGTCACAACAACGGTTTTCCCTTTCAGGTCAGGGAAGTCCTTAATCGGGCCGCCTTTTTTCACCAGCAAACGGGTGCCGACAACGAAGATGGTGTCGGAGAATGCGGCTTGTTTTTGACGTTCCACGTTGTTGGTGGTGGAACCACATTCAAAATCGAAAGTGCCGTTTTGCAGCAGCGGAATACGGTTCTGAGAGGTGATTGGGATCAGTTTCACCTGCAGGTCAGGTTTGTTCAGCTGTTTTTTCACCGCTTCTACGATGGCGTTTGAGTAGTCCTGAGAGTAGCCAACCACTTTTTGCTGATTGTCGTAGTAAGAGAAAGGTACAGATGATTCACGGTGGCCGACCACGATAACGCCGTTGGCTTTGATTTTATCCAGCGTTGACTGCTGAGGTTTCGCATCTTCTGCATGAACCATTGTGGCGCTCATGCCCATCACCAGCATTGCCGTGGCCAGTTTACGTAATTGCATATCCAACTCCTTAATCTTAGTGCCAGAGGAGGCACCGGTATCCGATGTGAGTGTTGTGTTTTGTTGTTTTTTCATGCTGCTAAAAGCGTCATGCAATGCTCTTTTGTTAGCATCTAACCTAGCTGAATGTAAAGAAAATGCTAATAAGATGTTTATTTTTGCGAAGCGCGCCGCACCGTTTAAAGGCAAAGATATGCCGATGCACTATAACGGTGCTTGCGATGTCGCTTTTTGGTGCATGCATTTTTCACTGCCCGATACGGCCAGGCCACAGGGCGTCTTTGCGCCAGCTATTTGATTTCAACTGTTAATATCTAGCAAAGCTTGTGCCAGAAATGAAAAAGGCCAGCAAATTTGCTGGCCTTTAGGCGCGGGAAGGGAGATTACTTTTTGCTGCGGTTACGCAGGCTCATCACCAGAGCGGTGAAACCGAATAACGCGGTAATCACCCACAGCGGCCAGAAGCCGAAGCGTGCATAAGGCGTTAAGCCGGTGGTTGGCGTGACTTTCGCTTCCAGCACTTCGCGAGTGAACTGCGGGATGATATTAGTGATATCACCTTCGGCGTTGACCACCGCAGTGACGCCGTTATTGGTACTGCGCAACAGAGGCCGCCCCAGTTCGAGCGAACGCATACGCGCCATCTGCAGGTGCTGCCACGGGCCGATAGATTTACCGAACCAGGCATCGTTGGAGATAGTCAGCAGGAAGTCAGTATCTGGCCTGAAGTTGTCCCGGACTTGTTCACCCAGGATGATTTCGTAGCAGATTGCCGCCGTCAGCTTAACGCCGTTTGAGAGCAGTTGGGGCTGAACATATGGCCCACGGCTGAACGATGACATTGGCAGATCGAAGAACGGGGCCAGCGGCCGTAGAATCGATTCAAGCGGCACAAACTCACCAAATGGCACAAGGTGGTTTTTGTTGTAGCGATTACTGCTGGTGTAGCTGTAAGGGCTACCTTCACCAAGCGTGATAATGGTGTTGTAGGTGTCATACCGGTTTTGCTTGTTAAGGCGTGCATCGACGATACCGGTAATTAATGAGCTGTGTTTTGCCCGCAGCAGGTCATCCATCATGGTCAGGAACTGTTGCTGATTAATTTCCAGATCGGAGATAGCCGATTCCGGCCAGATGATAAGCTTAGCTTTGCCCATCTCCGGCTCTGTTTTATCCAGATAAATTTTCAGCGTTTCCAGCAGCTGGCTTTCATTCCACTTTAGCGACTGGGGAATGTTGCCTTGTACCATCGCCACATCAACGGAACGCTCTGGCAGAGGCTGGAACCATTGAATACTGCGCAGAGGCCAGGGTAATAACAGTAAAGCCGCAGAAACCGCGGCAGGAACCCATTTCCGTGCCTGCAGGGCGTACACCAGAAGGCCACTGATAATCATCAATAGGAAGGTAATCGTATCGACCCCAAAAATCGGCGCGATACCTTTTAGTGGGCCATCGATCTGGCTGTAGCCAAACTGCAGCCACGGGAAGCCGGTCAACACCCAGCCGCGCAGAAATTCGGTAATTTGCCAGACGACCGGGGCGGCAATAGCTACGCGCCACCATGTTGTTTTTGGCCACAGCTTGCTGAGAATACCGGCAAACAAACCTGTGTAGAGTGACAAATAAGCGGCCAGCAGTACGACCAGGAACACGTTCACCGGGCCCGGCATACCGCCAAACTGAGCAATACTCACGTAAACCCAGTTAACGCCGCTGCCGAACAGCCCCAGCCCCCAGAAGAAGCCAATCGCGGCGCTTTGTACCGGGCGACGGTTGAGCGTCAGACCCTGCAAACCAGCCAGCGAGACAATGGCTGCAGGCCAGAAATTATAAGGGGAAAAGGCCAGCGTTCCGCAGGCCCCAAAGAAAAGCGCCAGCAGCAGGCGAATGCGCTGGCGTTGAAGAAGTTGAGCTATAGCCATAGCTGAGTTATTCGTCCAGTTTAGGTTGCGGCGAGTCGTCCGGAATTCTGACATGAACCTGAATAATACGACGGCTATCGGCCATGGCGACTTTGAACTGGTAACCATCTATTTCAATGGTTTCGCCACGGGCAGGCAGATGCCCAAAGGCTTGCATCACCAGACCACCGATGGTGTCGACTTCTTCATCGCTAAAGTGCGTGTCGAAGGTTTCGTTGAAGTCTTCAATAGAGGCGAGGGCGCGCACCGTCCACGTATGGCGGCTCAGCTGACGGAAATCGCCGTCTTCCTCGTCGTCGTATTCGTCTTCGATTTCCCCGACAATCAGTTCAAGGATATCTTCGATAGTCACGAGACCTGAAACGCCGCCAAATTCATCAATGACAATCGCCATATGATAGCGCTGCTGACGAAACTCTTTCAGCATGCGGTCAACCCGCTTGCTTTCAGGCACGACAACCACCTGACGTAACACTTTTTCCATGCTGAAAGGCTCAGAGTCGCTGCGCATAAACGGCAGCAGATCTTTCGCCATCAGAATCCCTTCGATGTGATCTTTGTCTTCGCTTATCACCGGGAAACGGGAGTGAGCGGAATCGATAATGACATCGAGACACTCGTCCAGCGTCTGGTTGTGTTTGAGCGTGACCATCTGTGAACGTGGGATCATGATGTCGCGGACGCGCTGGTCAGCGATATCCATCACCCCTTCGAGCATGTCGCGGGTGTCCTGGTCTATCAGAGAGTTTTGCTCAGAATCACGAATAAGCGTCAGCAGATCGTCACGGTTTTTCGGTTCACCGTGAAACAGCTGGTTGAGAATGAGGGAGAAGAATCCCTTTTTGGCTTCCGGCGTGTCACTATTCTGTGAATTGTCGTCGCTCATGGCGTTAGGTTTTAGGCCTCATATAAATCAAATACTAACAGGCAGCCTGATGGTGCACTGCCTGCGCGTGGCGGCGGCAAAGGGAAAGCCCTGAGCCGACTACTCTTTCTCGGCAATGTACGGATCGGCATACCCAAGAGCAAGCATTATCTCTGTTTCCAGCGCTTCCATCTCTTCGGCTTCATCGTCTTCGATGTGGTCGTACCCGAGCAGATGCAGGCTGCCGTGTACAACCATATGTGCCCAGTGGGCATCCAGCGGCTTCTCTTGTTCTTTGGCTTCCTGCTCAACCACCTGACGGCAGATGATCAGATCGCCCAGTAAGGGAAGCTCAATCCCCGGCGGGGCTTCAAACGGAAAAGAGAGCACGTTGGTGGGCTTATCTTTCCCGCGATAGGTCAGGTTCAGGTCGTGGCTTTCTGCTTCGTCTACCAGACGAACGGTGACCTCTGACTCTGGCTGAAACTGAGGAATAACCGCATCCAGCCAGCGCTGGATTTGTGCTTCATCCGGCAGGCCGCTTTCTGCTTCGCAGGCAACCTGTAAATCTAAAATAACCTGACTCATTTGCTCTCCTGAGCGGTAGCCTGCAGGGCAAGGGCTTCACGTTTACGCTCGGCGGCAAGCTCGTCTTTGCGTTTTTGATCGGCGGCTTCCCAGGCTTCATAGGCGTTAACGATGCGGGCCACAACGGGGTGGCGCACCACGTCTTCGCTGTTAAGGAAGTTGAAGCTGATTTCATCCACCTCGGACAGAACGTCGATAGCATGACGTAAGCCTGATTTCAGGTTACGCGGCAGGTCAATTTGCGTCACGTCGCCGGTAATCACAGCTTTGGAGTTGAAGCCAATGCGGGTCAGGAACATTTTCATCTGTTCGGTGGTGGTGTTCTGGCTTTCATCAAGAATGACAAAAGCATCGTTCAGGGTACGGCCACGCATGTAGGCTAGTGGAGCGACTTCGATAACGTTGCGCTCAATCAGCTTTTCGACTTTCTCGAAGCCCAGCATTTCAAACAGCGCGTCGTACAGAGGGCGCAGGTACGGGTCAACCTTCTGGCTTAAATCGCCGGGAAGGAAGCCCAGTTTTTCACCCGCTTCAACCGCCGGACGGGTCAGCAGAATGCGGCGAATTTCCTGGCGCTCCAGCGCATCAACCGCGGCGGCAACGGCAAGATAGGTTTTCCCTGTCCCTGCCGGTCCAATGCCGAATGTGATGTCGTGGTCAAGAAT
The DNA here is from genome assembly GCF_900177785.1 of Cedecea sp. NFIX57. Taxonomy (NCBI): domain Bacteria; kingdom Pseudomonadati; phylum Pseudomonadota; class Gammaproteobacteria; order Enterobacterales; family Enterobacteriaceae; genus Cedecea; species Cedecea sp. NFIX57. Next base: position 57,505 of record NZ_FXAS01000010.1, read on the forward strand.
ATTCGCGATGTACTGCGCCTGGTTAGGCGTACGCGGCTTAATGACGCCACGCTTAGTTTTTATATGGATAGCTTTACCGTAATCCGGCACGCTGTCGGCCGTTTGCTCCAGCACCCGACTTTCTTTAATCGCCAGATGAATTTGCTCAGGGTCGATATCCTGGCTTTGGCCGCGCATTGGCGCGGTGTCTACATACAGATGGCGCAGAATATCCGCAGCGGCGTTAACGGAAAGCTCACGACCGGTGAGCCTGAAGTGATTGTCACGGCGGTTGATTTCAATCCCCAGCCGGCGCTCCAGCTGTTTGATGTTGTCATCAAAAGGGCCGCACAGACTAAGCAGACGGGCGTTATCCGCCGGTTCCAGCGTTAATTCACGTGTTTCGATATTCAAACTTATCCTCTGGGTCACTCGGGGCCAGTTAGAGTAAAACGGTCTCGCGTAGCCGAAAATACGGTTCGGCTACAGGGAAATTATTTATCCCGCAGCGTGATGGCGCAAGCGTCACAATTGATATTTGGGTGATGTCTTCAGAATGCAAGTGCAAACAATGAGACAGCCTGTCAGGGCGTGGAATTCGCGTTCTGGCAGGCTGTGGAGAGAATTAAGGCTGGTAAGTCCCAACGCCAATTTCATTCTCTTTGCGGGTACGAGCAATAACGGAAGCCGGGGTTTCAGCAATACGCAGGCCCATTTCGCTTTCTGTGCGTACCAGCTTCGCGCGCAGGGAGTTAGTCAGGACTTCGGTGATTTCAACATCCACGAATTTCCCGACCATATCCGGTGTCCCTTCGAAGTTAACCACGCGGTTATTCTCGGTACGGCCGGACAGCTGCATAATGCTTTTACGTGAAGTACCTTCCACCAGAATGCGCTGCACCGTGCCCAGCATTTTGCGGCTCCACTCCATTACCTGCTGGTTAATACGATCCTGCAGGATATAAAGGCGCTGTTTTTTCTCTTCTTCCGGTACGTCATCAACCATGTCGGCCGCCGGGGTGCCCGGGCGAGCGGAGAAAATAAAACTAAAGCTGGTGTCAAAGTTGACGTCAGCAATCAGTTTCATGGTCTGCTCGAAGTCCTGGCTGGTTTCGCCCGGGAAGCCCACGATAAAGTCTGAGCTGATCTGGATATCCGGGCGCGCAGCGCGCAGCTTGCGAATCGTCGATTTATACTCCAGCGCGGTATGCGTGCGGCCCATCATATTCAGCACGCGGTCAGCACCGCTTTGAATCGGCAGGTGCAGGAAGCTCACCAGCTCGGGCGTGTCGCGGTACACTTCGATAATGTCATCGGTAAATTCGATAGGGTGGCTGGTGGTGAAGCGAATACGGTCGATACCGTCAATTGCGGCAACCAGGCGCAGGAGTTCAGCAAACGAGCAGATGCCGCCGTCGTAAGCCGCGCCACGGTATGCGTTAACGTTTTGACCCAGCAGGTTAACTTCACGCACGCCCTGTTCCGCCAGTTGAGCGATTTCAAACAGAATATCGTCGCAAGGGCGGCTTACTTCTTCGCCACGGGTATAAGGCACCACGCAATAGGTACAATATTTGTTGCAGCCTTCCATGATGGAAACGTAGGCGGTCGGGCCTTCGGCTTTCGGTTCAGGCAGGCGGTCAAATTTTTCGATTTCCGGGAAGCTGACGTCTACCACCGGGCTGCGGGTACCGCGAACCTGGTTGATCATTTCCGGCAGGCGGTGCAGGGTTTGCGGCCCAAAGACGATGTCTACATAGTGTGCCCGCTGGCGAATTTTCTTTCCTTCCTGAGAGGCAACGCAGCCGCCGACGCCAATGATCACGTCCGGACGTTTGGCTTTGATATGCTTCCAGCGCCCCAGCAGGTGAAACACCTTTTCCTGTGCTTTTTCGCGAATAGAACAAGTGTTCAGCAGCAGAACGTCCGCTTCATTCGCGTTATCGGTCAGCGTAAAGCCGTGGGTGCTGTCCAGCAGGTCGGCCATCTTCGATGAATCGTATTCGTTCATCTGGCAGCCCCAGGTTTTTATATGGAGTTTTTTTGTCATCGACTTGCCATTGCTCAAGGTGAAGTCAGGAATTAAGCCGGATAGTGTAATGCTTTGCTATGGATGTGACCAGCCTGGGAAAAGCCAGTAGAATTAGCAAAGATGAATTAAGGAAAGAGATTTATGGCAAATCAACCAATTGAAGTAGCCGTTATTGGCGGCGGCATGGTCGGTGCGGCCGCTGCGCTGGGGCTGGCGCAGCACGGTTTTCGTGTGGCGGTGATTGAACATCATGCTCCTGAGGCTTTTGTTCCAGGTAGCCAGCCGGATGTCCGTATTTCGGCCATCAGCAGTGCATCGGTTGGCCTGCTCAAGTCTCTTGGCGTCTGGGGCAGCGTTTTAGCGATGCGGGCGCACCCTTATCGCCGCCTGGAAACCTGGGAATGGGAAAGCGCGCACGTCGGTTTTGATGCCGAAGAACTGGGCTTACCTGAGCTCGGTTTCATGGTGGAAAATAACGTGCTGCAGCGCGTGCTTTGGGAAGCGCTTGAGGCACATCAGAATATCACTTTACGTTGCCCGGCGAGGCTACGGCAAATCCATCGCCAGGCAGCAGGTTGGGCGCTTGAGTTTGAAGACGGCGGCTCACTCAATGCTGAAATGGTGATTGGCGCGGATGGCGCGAATTCCCAGATCAGAAAATGGGCGGGGATTGGCGTGCATGCCTGGCAGTACCGTCAAGCCTGCATGCTGATTACCGTTAAATGCGAGTTTGAGCCGGGAGACAGCACCTGGCAGCATTTCACACCGACAGGGCCACATGCTTTCCTGCCGCTGTTCGATAACTGGGCCTCGCTGGTTTGGTATGACACGCCGACACGTATTCGGCAACTGCAGGGAATGAACATGCCCCAGTTGCAAAAAGCGATTTCGGCCGCTTTTCCTCAGCGACTCGGGGCGGTTACGCCGGTTGCCAGCGGGGCATTTCCACTGACTCGTCGACACGCTTTGCAGTATGTCCAGCCGGGGCTGGCGCTGATAGGTGACGCGGCGCATACGATTCATCCTTTGGCCGGGCAGGGTGTTAACCTGGGGTATCGCGACGTTGATGCTTTGCTTGATGTGCTGATCGGTGCCCGTAGCCACGCAGAAGCCTGGGCGAGCGAGGCTATCCTGAAACGTTATCAGAGACGCCGTCAGGCGGATAACTTCCTGATGCAGAGCGGAATGGATCTGTTCTATGCGGGGTTCAGTAATAATCTGGGGCCACTGCGTGTGGTGCGAAATATTGGGCTGATGGCGGCGGAAAGAGCCGGTGGCCTGAAGCGTAAAGCGCTGAAATACGCCCTGGGATTATAGTTAAGACGCGCAGGGCGATTTACCGCTCTGCTTATGCTGGCTAAATGTCAGATAGCAAAAAGCCCGCTTGCGCGGGCTTTTCATTGTGTGGCTGGGGTGCAGGGATTCGAACCCCGGAATGCTGGTATCAGAAACCAGAGCCTTACCGCTTGGCGACACCCCAATTGCGTTAAACGAACCGCTTAACGACTTTAAAATTGGCTGGGGTACGAGGATTCGAACCTCGGAATGCTGGTATCAGAAACCAGAGCCTTACCGCTTGGCGATACCCCAACAATTTTTTTGGATTTATCGAAATTAATCAATAATTCCTTTGTATGGTGGCTACGACGGGATTCGAACCTGTGACCCCATCATTATGAGTGATGTGCTCTAACCAGCTGAGCTACGTAGCCAGACCTTATCATATTTTTCGATGGCTGGGGTACCTGGATTCGAACCAGGGAATGCCGGTATCAAAAACCGGTGCCTTACCGCTTGGCGATACCCCAATAACCGTCGCGGTGAACCGCATGTATCGAAAAAATAATGGCTGGGGTACCTGGATTCGAACCAGGGAATGCCGGTATCAAAAACCGGTGCCTTACCGCTTGGCGATACCCCATCCGTGCAACGCGAAAGATAAATGGTGCGGGAGGCGAGACTTGAACTCGCACACCTTGCGGCGCCAGAACCTAAATCTGGTGCGTCTACCAATTTCGCCACTCCCGCATAAAAAAGATGGTGGCTACGACGGGATTCGAACCTGTGACCCCATCATTATGAGTGATGTGCTCTAACCAGCTGAGCTACGTAGCCATCTTTTTACGCGCTACCTTATCGGCGTTGCGGGGCGCATTATGCTGAGTTGACTCTACAGCGTCAACTAGTTTTTTCCCGAAAACCCGCTCAGAATGCTCGTTTGAATGACTTGCGAACAGCTTGCTTGAAATATCGACAATAACGCACGTTTTTGTTTTTAATTCCGCTTAAAAACAGGGATAAAGCCGCGACAGGAATACAGAAACGACAACGGGCCATAAGGCCCGTTGTTTTAAGCTAAATTAGCGATTAATAGGCGGCCTGGTGCACACCCACCGCGCGCCCTGATGGATCGTTCATGGTTTTGAACGACTCATCCCATTCGATCGCTTTTGCGGAAGAACAGGCCACTGACGGGCCGCCAGGTACGCATTCCGCCGCGCTTTGCAGCGGGAACAGCTCTTCAAAGATTTCGCGGTACAAATAGGCTTCTTTCGAGCCTGGCGTGTTGTACGGGAAACGGTAGGCAGCGGTGGCCAACTGCTGGTCGCTAATCTGCTCAGCGGCCACTTCTTTCAGCGTATCAATCCAGCTGTAGCCTACGCCGTCAGAGAACTGCTCTTTCTGGCGCCACGCCACGCTTGCCGGCAGGTACGATTCGAAGCACTCACGCAGAACATGCTTTTCCATTTTGCCGTTGCCGCACATTTTATCCTGCGGGTTAATGCGCATTGCCACGTCGAGGAATTTTTTATCCAGGAACGGCACGCGGGCTTCAACGCCCCAGGCGGACATCGCCTTGTTGGCGCGGGCGCAGTCAAACATGTGCAGGGCCTGTAATTTGCGCACGGTTTCTTCATGCAGCTCTTTGGCGTTTGGCGCTTTGTGGAAGTACAGGTAACCGCCGAACACCTCATCAGAGCCTTCCCCGGACAACACCATTTTGATGCCCATCGCTTTGATTTTACGCGACATCAGGTACATCGGTGTTGAGGCGCGGATCGTTGTCACATCGTAAGTTTCGATGTGATAGATAACATCGCGGATCGCATCCAGGCCTTCCTGCACGGTGAAGTGGATCTCATGGTGAACCGTGCCCAGATGGTTAGCGACTTCCTGTGCGGCTTTCAGGTCAGGAGAACCTTCCAGACCCACTGCGAAGGAGTGAAGCTGCGGCCACCAGGCTTCGCTACGCTCTTCATCTTCTACGCGGCGCGCGGCAAATTTCTTGGTGATCGCGGAAATCACGGAAGAGTCCAGCCCGCCGGACAGCAGAACGCCATAAGGTACGTCGGACATCAGATGGCTCTTCACGGAATCTTCCAGCGCCTGACGCAGCGCATTTTTGTCCGTGACGTTGTCTTTTACTTCTTCGTAACTGAACCAGTCTCGCTGATAGTAGCTGCGAATTTCGCCGTCTTTGCTCCACAGGTAGCTGCCCGCCGGGAACTCTTTGATGGTGCGACAAACAGGCACAAGGGCTTTCATTTCTGAAGCGACATACAGGTTACCGTGTTCATCATGGCCCATATAAAGCGGGATGATGCCGATGTGGTCACGGCCAATCAGGTAGGCGTCTTGTTCGCTGTCGTAAAGCGCGAAGGCAAACATCCCCTGCAGATCATCAAGGAAGTCAGGGCCTTTTTCCTGATACAGCGCCAGGATAACTTCACAGTCTGAACCGGTCTGGAAGGTATAGCGGTCGCCGTATTCGGCGCGCAGAGCCTGGTGGTTGTAGATTTCGCCGTTAACCGCAAGGGCGTGAGTTTTTTCGGTGTTGTACAGCGGCTGAGCACCCGCGTTGACGTCAACAATTGACAGACGTTCGTGAACAAGAATTGCTTTATCGCTGGCATATACCCCTGACCAGTCCGGGCCGCGGTGGCGCATCAGGCGTGATAATTCCAGCGCTTTTTTGCGCAATTCAACTGCATCAGTTTTGATATCCAGAACGCCAAAGATAGAACACATATAACTTCTCCGTACACTTGCCTGAGCGATTTGAGTTGTGGTGCTGCGTTGCCGATTTTTTTGCTTTTGCTGTGGCTTTGCGGCGTTGCTTAGTAATGAAAATGCTCAATCGTTGAAGGGAATGCAAGGCTTTTATCTTTCAGCTAATAAATAGTGCAGTGAGGATTGCTGATTTATGAAAAATGATGATGTTTTCGGCGTGAAAATTAACGGATCGTCAATTTTTAACAATTTGTACTGAAGTTTGATTCGCCTGGGCGGCGATTTTTTATCGATATAAAAATGCCGGCTCTGGGCCGGCATTCTGAATTAGAAAATATCGATTTCAGCCACAGAGGGGTAAATCCAACTCGGCCGGAACGGCATATCATCGACGTTGTTCAGGCTGGAGACACCAGACAGAACCAGGATAGTTTCAAGACCCGCCTGGAAGCCCGCGAGAATATCCGTCCGCAGGTTATCGCCGACGATAACGGTTTGCTCGGAATGCGCCTGCATTTTATTGAGCGCCGCGCGGATAATCCACGGGCTTGGTTTGCCGACATAAAACGGTTCACGACCGGAGATTTTCTCAATACCCGCACAAAGCGCGCCGCAGGCCGGGCTAAAGCCGTGGCCGTGGCTGTCAGGATTGGTCGCAATGAAACGTGCACCGTTTGCCACGAAGTAGGCCGCTTTATGCATCATCTCCCAGTTAAAGGAGCGAGTTTCACCGACGATAACAAAGTCAGGATTGATGTCGGTAATGGTAAATCCAGCTTTGTAGAGTTCGTGAATCAGCGCCCCTTCACCGACGACGTAGGCTTTCTTACCTTCCTGACGACGGAGGAAATCGGCCGTGGCCATGGCCGAGGTGTAAAACACGCTCTCCGGCACGTCGATACCCGCGGAGGCAAAGCGGTTGGCAAGATCCTGGCTGGTCTGGGAAGGGTAGTTGGTCAGCAGCACCAGCGGCATTTCTTTTTCAAGAATACGTGCCAGAAATTCATTAGCGCCCGGCACGGCGACGTTGTCGTGCATCAGCACGCCGTCGATATCACAAATTACGCTCTGGATGGTGGTCATTAACAACTCTGGCTCACGGAATGAAGTCGGTAACTATAGCGTAAAATGCTGCCTGGGCAGCATTAACTTTCCAGCAAATGCTGAAGCAAGACGCCGTTTAGCATCGAGCGCTTAACCAGCGCAAAGGCTCCGATGGCCGAGCGGTCGTCCAGCTTTGAGCAGACGATAGGCAAATTTTTACGGAAGGCATTCAATACCTGAGTATTAATGCAGCCTTCAATGGCCGGCAGCAGCACTTTTTCAGCTTCGATTATCTCACCGGCAAGCACGACTTTTTGCGGGTTAAACAGGTTAATGGCGATGGAAATAGCTTTCCCCAGGTGGCGGCCAACGTGTTCCAGCACTTCACAGGCCAACGCATCGCCTTTATTGGCCGCTTTGCAGATAGCCTGAATACTACAATCTTCCAACGTCAGACGGCTGTTATAGCCTTGTTCCAGCAAATGGCGGACGCGTTTTTCAATGGCGGCGTTCGCGGCGATAGTTTCCAGGCAGCCAAAGTTACCGCAGTGGCAGCGCTCGCCTAATGGGTCTACCTGAATGTGGCCAATCTCACCGACGTTCCCATTACGGCCGATAAAAATCCGCCCGTTTGACAGAATGCCCGCCCCGGTGCCGCGGTGAACGCGCACCAAAATAGAGTCTTCGCAGTCGTGAGTTGCACCGAAGTAGTGCTCGGCCAGCGCCAGGCTGCGAATATCATGGCCGACAAAACAGGTCACTTTGAAACGTTTTTCCAGGCTGTCGACCAGCGCCCAGTTGTTGACGGCGATGTGCGGCATGTAGCGGATCACGCCGCTTTCGGGGTCAACCAGCCCTGGCAGGATGACGGAAATAGCGATAAGTTCGCGGGTTTTACGCTGCCAGGTTTCGATAAAGTGACTGATGGCGTTGAGCAACGCATGCTCGAGCGTTTCCTGGGTGCGTTCAGGCAGCGGGTAGTGCTCTTCGGCGATGGATTTCGCGCTCAGGTCGAACAGGGTGATAGTGGCGTCATGGCGCCCAAGGCGCACGCCAATAGCGTGAAAGTTACGTGTTTCGGTAGTAATGGAGATAGCGCGGCGGCCGCCGGTGGAGGCCTGCTGATCGACTTCTTTTATCAGGCCGCGCTCAATAAGCTGGCGAGTAATTTTTGTGACGCTGGCGGGCGCAAGCTGGCTTTGTTCGGCAATCTGGATGCGCGAGATGGGACCGTGCTGATCAATCAGGCGGTAGACCGCCGCGCTATTCAGCTGTTTTACCAGGTCAACGTTACCAATTTGGGCTTGTCCGCCAGTCGTCATGCTATTTACTCAGTTACGACCTCGTTACCATTAACGATGGTCTTGATAATTTTATAGTCGCGGGTAAACACGGTCAGGTTAGCCACTTTACCGGCTTCGATTGCGCCCAGATGTTTATCCACGCCCATGGCGCGAGCAGGGTAGAGGGTTGCCATACGCAGGACTTCATCCAGCGCGATGGCCGCGTGTTCCACCAAATTGCGAACACCTTGAATCATTGTCAGTGCAGACCCGCTCAGCGTGCCGTTCTCATCAACGCACAGACCGTCACGGTAGTATATTGTTTTGCCAGCAAAAATGAACTGATCGATGTTTGCACCTGCCGGTGCGGTTGCGTCAGTCACCAGGCACAGTTTATCGCCCTTCACGCGTTTTGCGGTGCGAATGTTCGCATAATCCACATGTAAACCATCAGCAATGATGCCACAGTAGACGTCAGCTTCATCAAAAATTGCGCCAGCAAGGCCTGGTTCACGGCCGGTAATATAAGGCATCGCGTTGAAAAGGTGGGTTGCGAAGGTGATCCCGGCGCGGAAGCCAATTTTGGCTTCTTTAATTGTTGCATTGGAATGACCGGCAGAAACGATGATGCCCGCGGCGACCAGCTTCTGAATGACTTCTGGCTCAACCATTTCAGGTGCGAGGGTGATTTTGGTGATCACATCGGCATTCTGGCAGAGGAAATCAACCAGCTTCGCATCCGGCTTGCGCACGAAGCCCGGGTTGTGCGTTCCTTTTTTCACGATGTTAAGCCACGGCCCTTCAAGGTGTAAACCCAGCGCCTGATGGCTGTATTTCGCCAGATAGTCGCGCATGACGTTCACACCCTGCATCATCAGCTCGTCGCTGGTGGTGATAAGCGTAGGCAGGTAGCTGGTGCAGCCTGAGCGTTCGTTCGCTTTCTGCATGATTTCCAGCGTTTCAACGGAAACGGCTTCTGCGGTGTCGTTAAACTGCACGCCGCCGCAGCCGTTCAGCTGTACGTCAATAAAACCGGGGGCAATGACGGCACCGCCCACATCGCGCGTTTCGATACCTGCTGGCAGTGCTTCTACAGGGCAAACTCGCTCAATCAGGCCATCGGCAATGACTACCGCGTGGTCATCCAGAATTTCGTGGCCGGTATAAATCCGACCGTGGATTAATGCATACATATCCTACCCCCGGGAATAACGTCGTGCTTTAAGACTGTAAGATCGCTAATAAAGAGGAAAAGCCGAAACACCTTCCTCTTTATGACTGACTGTAGAAAACCAATACATTGATTTTCCTGGACAACTGACGCTTTTACGACGCGTCAGTTGTCTATCGTGCCTTAAAGGCCTTTAATGTTTTCTGCTTCCAGCTCGTTGAAATATTTCAACGTTTTCACTTTCAGCTCCATGGTGGACGGCTCATCACACACGATCACCGCCTTTGGATGCAGCTGCAGGCAGGTGATAGTCCACATGTGGTTAACGTTGCCTTCCACGGCCGCCTGCAGCGCCAGAGCTTTGACACCGCCCAGCACCAGGATCATCACTTCTTCTGCATCCAGCAGGGTACCCACGCCAACGGTCAGCGCGTATTTAGGTACCTGAGTCACGTCGCCGCCGAAGAAACGAGAGTTTGCCACGCGGGTGTCATGGGTCAGGGTTTTAATACGGGTGCGGGAAGCCAGGGAAGACGCTGGTTCGTTGAACGCGATGTGGCCGTCGTTGCCCACGCCGCCCATGAACAGGTGAATTTTGCCATAGGAGCGAATTTTCTCTTCGTAGCGGCGGCATTCTGCATCAACATCTTCTGCGTTGCCGTTCAGCAGATTGATGTTTTCCGCTGGGATATCAACGTGATCAAAGAAGTTGCGGTGCATGAAAGTATAATAGCTTTCCGGGTGTTCTTTCGGCAGACCGACGTATTCATCCATGTTGAACGTGACGACGTTCTTAAAGCTAACCTGGCCTGCTTTATGCATCTCAACCAGAGCTTTGTAAGCTTCCAGCGGCGTGCCGCCGGTTGGCAGACCCAGAACAAAAGGACGGTCCGCGGTTGGTTTGAATGCATTGATGCGATTTACAATATGGCGAGCTGCCCATTTGCCGACTTGTGCCGGGGTAGCCAGGGGAATCAGTCTCATCATTCACCTCGTAGTTTAAGAGTAAAAATAGGGTTAGCTGAATCGATCTCGATAAGCATAAGGGTAAACCACTTTTATACTGAACCGACAGGGATCAATCCGCCTTGATTTTTTGAATCATAAAATAAGTTTTCGGAGATAGCCAGTGAAGGGGGAGGGTTGAAGCGATATTTGGTGATAAATATCACAAAAAAGGTGCGTTTAATTTGCGGTACGAATTAATTTTTTTCACACTTCACCGTGTGATGTGAATCGTCGCCGTGTATTCAATGTAAGTAAGACAATAAAAACACTGCTTGAGCGAGCCTTAACGGGGTCTCATAGGGGGAATAAAGTGAGTATTCTAGGTTATCTACAGCGCGTGGGCCGGGCACTTATGGTGCCGGTGGCTACACTGCCAGCAGCAGCAATATTAATGGGGGTTGGTTACTGGATTGACCCAGTTAGCTGGGGTGGAGACAACGCGTTAGCCGCGCTCTTCATTAAATCCGGTTCCGCCATTATCGATAACATGTCCGTGTTGTTCGCCATCGGCGTCGCTTACGGCATGTCCAAAGACAAAGACGGTGCAGCTGCACTGACCGGCTTTGTCGGCTTCCTGGTTCTGACCACCCTCTGCTCACCGGCAGCGGTTGCCATGATCCAGAAAATTCCGGCGGATCAGGTTCCGGCGGCGTTTGGTAAAATCAGTAACCAGTTCGTCGGTATTCTGGTCGGTATTATTTCTGCAGAACTCTATAACCGCTTCAGCGGTGTTGAGCTGCCGAAAGCGCTCTCCTTCTTCAGCGGCCGTCGTCTGGTGCCAATCCTGACCTCCTTCGTGATGATTGCCGTTGCTTTCATTATGATGTACGTCTGGCCGATGATCTTCGACGGTCTGGTGAACTTCGGTGAACACATTCAGAAACTGGGTTCTGCAGGCGCCGGTATCTACGCCTTCTTCAACCGTTTGCTGATCCCGGTTGGTCTGCACCACGCCCTGAACTCCGTGTTCTGGTTTGACGTTGCGGGTATTAACGACATTCCTAACTTCCTGGGTGGCGCTCAGTCCATCGAAGCAGGTAAAGCGGTTGTCGGTATCACCGGTCGTTACCAGGCGGGCTTCTTCCCGATAATGATGTTCGGTCTGCCAGGTGCAGCGCTGGCAATCTATCACTGTGCACGTCCTGAAAACAAAGCAAAAGTTGCCGGTATCATGATGGCCGCTGCTTTCGCTGCGTTCTTCACCGGGATCACCGAACCGCTGGAGTTCTCCTTCATGTTCGTTGCGCCGGTACTGTACGTGATTCACGCAGTGCTGACCGGTATCTCCGTATTTATCGCGGCAAGCATGCACTGGATTGCGGGCTTTGGCTTCTCTGCGGGCCTGGTGGATATGGTGCTTTCTTCCCGTAACCCGCTGGCAACCCACTGGTGGATGCTGATCCCTCAGGGTCTGGTGTTCTTCGTTCTCTACTACGTGGTGTTCCGTTTCACTATCACCAAATTCAACCTGCTGACGCCGGGCCGTGAACTGGCTGTAGCCGGTGACGAGGCTGACGGTCAGGACGTGAACGTGAGCGGTGACGCGAATCAGGACGTTTCTGGTCTCGCTCGTCAGTACATCTCTGCGGTAGGCGGCTCTGCAAACCTGACCGGCATTGATGCGTGTATCACTCGTCTGCGTCTGAGCGTTAAAGACTCTTCCGTTGTGAACGAAGCGCTGGCTAAGCGTCTGGGTGCGACGGGCGTTATTCGCCTGAACAAAACCAGCGTGCAAATCATCGTTGGCTTTGCTGCAGAAAAAATTGCTAATGCAATGAAAACCGCAGGCACTGTCGAAGCCGCCGCACCTGTTGCGGGTGCAGCACCTGCTCCTGCGGCTAAACCACAGGCTGTTCCAAACGCGGCCAGCACAACTATTGCCGCTCTGGTTTCTCCGGTAACCGGCGATGTTGTTGAGCTGGACCAGGTGCCTGACGAAGCTTTCGCCAGCAAAGCTGTAGGTGATGGCATAGCGGTTAAGCCGACGGAGAAAACTGTCGTTTCTCCTGCCGCCGGGACTATCGTGAAAATCTTCAACACCAACCACGCGTTCTGCCTTGAGACAGAAAAAGGCGCAGAGATTGTGGTTCACATGGGCATCGATACCGTTGCTCTGGGTGGTAAAGGCTTCACGCGTCTGGTGGAAGAAGGAGCCGAAGTGGTTGCCGGCCAGCCGATTCTGGAAATGGATCTCGATTTCCTGAACGCCAACGCTCGCTCCATGATTAGCCCGGTAGTTTGCAGCAACATCGACGACTTCAGCGGTCTGGTTATCCAGGCGAAAGGTCAGGTGGTTGCAGGTCAAACACCACTGTATGAGATTAAAGGCAAGTAATCGCTCCTGAGTAAGCATTTGTGCCTTAAGCGGCTGGCGTATATCGTCAGCCGCTTTTTTATTACCTGCCGCTAGCCAGCATGGATAACCCTAATTTATGCAACTAAAGGTTGTTTCCCGAGGCCGCTTATTAGATCATACGCCGTTAACTAAGGTACACGCTTTGAGGAACCCGCGATGAGTGAGGCTGAAGCCCGCCCAACTAACTTTATTCGTCAGATTATTGATGAAGACCTGGCGAACGGTAAGCACACCAGTATTTGCACCCGTTTTCCGCCTGAGCCAAATGGCTATCTGCACATTGGCCACGCCAAGTCTATTTGCCTGAACTTTGGCATTGCTCAGGATTATCAGGGGCAGTGCAACCTGCGCTTCGACGACACAAACCCGGTAAAAGAAGACATCGAATACGTCGAGTCCATCAAGCACGACGTTGAATGGCTGGGCTTCCACTGGTCTGGCAATGTGCGTTATTCGTCTGACTATTTTGACCAGCTGTTTAATTATGCCGTTGAGCTGATTAATAAAGGGCTGGCGTATGTTGATGAGCTGAGCCCGGAACAAATTCGTGAATACCGTGGCTCGCTGACTGCGCCCGGGAAAAACAGCCCGTTCCGCGATCGTAGCGTTGAGGAAAACCTCGCGCTGTTCGAGAAAATGCGCAACGGTGAGTTCGCCGAAGGTACCGCCTGCCTGCGTGCCAAAATCGATATGGCCTCGCCGTTCATCGTTATGCGCGACCCGGTGCTGTACCGCATTAAATTTGCCGATCACCACCAGACCGGCAACAAGTGGTGCATCTACCCGATGTACGACTTCACCCACTGTATTTCCGATGCGCTGGAAGGCATTACGCACTCGCTGTGTACCCTGGAGTTCCAGGACAACCGCCGCCTGTATGATTGGGTGCTGGATAACATCACCATTCCTGCACACCCGCGTCAGTACGAGTTTTCTCGCCTGAATCTCGAATACGCCATCATGTCCAAGCGTAAGTTGAACTTGCTGGTGACCGAGAAGATTGTGGAAGGCTGGGACGACCCGCGTATGCCGACCATCTCCGGCCTGCGTCGCCGCGGCTATACCGCAGCCTCCATTCGCGAGTTCTGTAAGCGCATTGGCGTAACCAAGCAGGACAACACCGTTGAAATGGCTTCTCTGGAATCCTGTATCCGTGACGATCTCAACGAGAATGCACCGCGTGCCATGGCCGTACTGGATCCGGTAAAAGTTATTATCACTAACTACCCTGAAGGTGATGAAGAGACGGTCACCATGCCGAATCACCCAAATAAACCTGAAATGGGTAGCCGTGAAGTGCCGTTCAGTCGTGAGATCTATATCGATCGCGCTGACTTCCGTGAAGAGGCAAACAAGCAATACAAGCGTCTGGTGATGGGTAAAGAAGTTCGCTTGCGTAATGCCTATGTGATCAAAGCCGAGCGTGTAGAAAAAGACGCTGAAGGTAATATCACCGAACTGTATTGCACCTATGATCCGGAAACCCTGAGCAAGGATCCGGCTGACGGCCGCAAGGTTAAGGGTGTGATTCACTGGGTCAGCGCAGCACACGCGCTGCCGGTGGAGATTCGCCTGTACGATCGCTTGTTTAGCGTCGCGAATCCAGGGGCTGCGGAAGACTTCCTGTCTACCATTAACGCGGATTCCCTGGTTATTCGTCAGGGCTTCGTTGAGCCTAGCCTGCAGAACGCGGAAAAAAGTAAGGCATATCAGTTCGAGCGTGAAGGTTACTTCTGCCTCGACAGCCGCTATGCGACCGCAGAAAAACTGGTGTTTAACCGCACCGTTGGCCTGCGTGATACCTGGGCTAAAATCGGTGAGTAATTGCCACTAACAGCCTGATGAAAGCGCCGCGCAATGCGGCGTTTTTTCTTTCTGCTTACCTTTTGTTAACCTTTTACGCACATTCGCGGTGCGAATTAATTCTCATTTCCATTTTTGGGGGAATCTCCTTACACAATGTCATCTCTTCCCCGTAATCTCCTGATGCTTATAATGAAAGCGCTCTCAAAGAGATTTTATTCTTAAAATAAATCGTAATCAGGGTTAATCATCTGCTGCGCAATTTTGTTACAAATGCACATAGATTATGTGCTCTCTGTCATACTCCAGGAAATCTCTGATACAAAGTCATTGATAATTCGCGTCGCGAAAAATAGTCTATGAGCAGCAGTAATGCGGGTGTGTTAAGCAAAAACCGCTTTTAGCCGTCAGGCAATTTTACTTTTTTCGTCAATGGCGCTTTTCACGTCAGACGATGATTTTTACGTCAAAGAGGAATTTAACTATGCGTACGTTTAGTGGCAAACGTAGTGCGCTTGCTCTTGCTATTGCAAGCGTTACCGCTCTTTCTGGCTTTGTAGTGGCTCCGCAGGTTAGTGCTGCGGGTTTTGTTGATGACTCCACGCTGACCGGCGGCATCTATTACTGGCAGCGTGAGCGTGACCGTAAAGATGTGTCCGACGGTAAGTACAAAACTAACCTGTCGCACTCAACCTGGAACGCCAACCTCGACTTCCAGTCCGGCTATGCGGCCGATATGTTTGGTTTCGATATTGCCGCCTTCACCGCCATTGAAATGGCCGAAGACAGCGCCAGTGGCCACCCGAACGAAATCGCATTCTCCTCTAAAAATAAAACCTACGACGAAGACTACTCCGGTGATAAAGGCGGCATTAGCCTTTATAAAGCGGCTGCTAAATTCAAATACGGCCCGGTATGGGCACGTGCAGGTTACATTCAGCCAACCGGCCAAACGCTGCTAGCACCACACTGGAGCTTCATGCCTGGTACTTATCAGGGTGCTGAAGCAGGGGCCGCATTTGACTACGGTGATGCCGGTGCGCTGAGCTTCTCCTATATGTGGACCAACGAGTACAAGGCGCCGTGGCACCTTGAAACCGACAAGTTCTACCAGAACGACAAAAAAACCAAAGTTGATTACCTGCACTCCATCGGCGCGAAGTATGACTTCAAAAACGACCTGATTCTCGAAGCCGCATTTGGCCAGGCGCAGGGCTTTGTTGATCAGTACTTCGCTAAAGCCAGCTACAAATTTGACGTTGCAGGTAGCCCGCTGAGCACCAGCTACCAGTTCTACGGCACCCGTGATAAAGCCGCGAACAACACTATCAACGATATCTACGATGGCACCGCATGGCTCCAGGCGTTGACCTTTGGTTATAAAATTGGCCAGGTTGACCTTCGTCTCGAAGGGACCATGGTGAAGGCAGAAGGGCAGCAGGGTTACTTCCTGCAGCGTATGACGCCAACCTACGCTTCTTCCAACGGTCGTCTGGATGTGTGGTGGGATAACCGCTCTGACTTCAACGCCAACGGTGAAAAAGCCGTGTTCTTCGGCGCAATGTATGACCTGAGCAACTGGAATCTGCCGGGTTGGGCAGTCGGTGCTTCTTACGTTTATGCATGGGATGCAAAACCATCCACCTGGGCGCTTGATGCTTCCGGTAACCGCCAGGATCTCGCTTCCAACAAGATCAAAGAGTCTTCTTACAGCCTCGATGCAATGTATACCGTGCAGGAAGGCCGTGCGAAAGGCACGCTGTTCAAACTGCACTTCACACAGTACGACAACCACTCCGACATCCCAAGCTGGGGCGGTGGTTACGGCAACATGTTCCAGGATGAGCGTGACGTGAAGTTCATCGTGATTGCTCCGTTCACCATCTTCTGATGTGAAACCGGGCGCGTAAGCGCCCGTTTTTTATAAGGAACCGCACATGAAAAAGATTCTACTGGTCACTGCGGCTGTTTTCACGCTGTCTGCCTGCGTTCAGCCTCCGGCACCTCCGGAAGATTCACGCCTGAAGCAGGCCTATAGCGCCTGTATCAACACGGCGGAGGGCAATCCGGATAAAATTGAAGCCTGCCAGAGCGTGCTGAACGTACTGCGTCAGGAAAAACAGCATAAAGCGTTTGTTGAAAAAGAGACTGTGAACGTGTTGGATTATCAGAAATGCATCCAGGCAAGAAAGAGCGGCAATGATGAAGCCGCGAAGGTGCGCTGCGATAAGATTTGGCAGGAGATTCGCGCCAATAACAGCTGATAATCCTTTCAGTCAATAAAAAAACCGGCAAGGGAAACCTGCCGGTTTTTGCTTTTAAACGCCACCGAAGCAGCGTTTGTTAATGCGGATTACTTATTTCGGATCGTGGGCCGTGTCGTCTTCACGGCAGTCGCCTTCGGCACAGTGTCCGTACAGATACAAACTGTGGTTAGTCAGGCGAATACCGTGGCGCGCGGCAATTTCACGCTGGCGAGATTCGATAGAATCGTCGCTGAACTCGATGACTTTTCCGCAGTCGAGGCAGATCAGGTGATCGTGGTGATGCTGCTGGGTCAGCTCGAAAACGGACTTGCCGCCTTCAAAGTTGTGGCGGGTCACGATCCCGGCATCATCAAACTGGTTCAGTACGCGGTAGACCGTCGCCAGGCCAATTTCTTCGCCCATGTCGATCAGACGTTTATATAAGTCTTCCGCGCTGACGTGATGATTTACCGGCTCTTGCAGCACTTCGAGGATTTTTAATCGCGGAAGCGTGACTTTCAAGCCGGCCTTCTTTAATGCGGTATTGTTGTCAGTCATGCGGAAATTGTCCTGTTGCTTAACGATTCGCTCAAACTGCAGTGAGCGTTAAGAGTAATGCGTCTCATTATAGAACTGCTACTTCTAAATGGGAACCGCAAGTATGGTGCAAAATAAGGCTGAAAAATCGTGGCGGCGTCGCCATTTACAGTAATTATCAGCCAAGCTGTCAGGAAGACATTGTACAGGGATGTACGAGAAAGTTACAAACTTGTAGCAATTATTTTCATTGCTACAAGCTATCAAAATGGCGCAAATGCTGTATTTGCGCCAGAGAAATCAGGCGTTAATGATATCGGCCAGATTCAGTTCTTCAGAAACTTGCTTAACCCACTTCTCAACGCGTTCTGCGGTCAGTTCTGGCTGACGGTCTTCGTCAATGGCCAGGCCGACAAAGTTGTCGTCATCCGCCAGGCCCTTGGAGGCTTCAAAGTGGTAACCGGCGGTTGGCCAGTGGCCCACAATCGCCGCGCCGCGCGGTTCGATAATGTCGCGGATGGTGCCCAGTGCATCACAGAAGTATTCTGCGTAATCTTCCTGGTCGCCGCAGCCGAACAGCGCCACCAGTTTGCCGTTGAAATCGACTTCTTCAAGAGTAGGGAAGAAATCATCCCAGTCGCACTGGGCTTCACCGTAGTACCAGGTCGGGATGCCGAGCAACAGAATGTCGAAACCTTCGAGATCTTCTTTGCTGCTTTTAGCAATGTCATGCACCTCAGCAACGTCTTTACCGAGCTGTTTTTGAATCATTTTCGCGATATTTTCGGTGTTACCAGTGTCGCTGCCGAAAAAAATGCCTACGATTGCCATGAGTAAAATAACCTCTTGAAACTTAATAGTATGCTGGCCGTCAAATGCCCACGTATAGGGCAATCATAGCAGAACAGCTCCGGCAGCGGAAACAGCTATCACACCCGGGTGCACAGTCTGCAACATGGTTTAGCTCACCCTTTTGAGATTTCAGATAACCCGCAGGGCGGCTGAAGGCGTTACCCGAGATTTTTAAGCTGCTCGAGCAGCATCTCTTCGATCAGTTCGCTGCGGCTGATGTTGCGGGCGTCAGCCAGCTGGTTGAGGGCATCGACCGCATCATTGTTCAGTTTTAGCTCAACCCGCTTCAAACCACGCACTTTATCGCGCTTCAGCTGATTGCGCTTATTGATACGCAATTGCTCATCACGCGAGAGCGGATTGGTTTTCGGCCGCCCGGGGCGACGCTCGTCCGCGAACAGATCTAATGTAGTACGGTCCGTTTGTTCTTTTGCCATGATTAGAATACTGACAGGAAATTCTGGCTGCAGGGGCAGGGTGCCGGTGCAATTAAGCGCGCCATCATACATCAGCGCGCCATTCCCGCCAACGCGTTAGCGACTTCTGCTGCCCGGTCGGTCTGTTTTTAATCAGTTTTTCTACTCAGCGTCGATAAATCGGTGAATCGCCCGCAAAACGGCGTCCGGTTTTTCCGCATGAACCCAATGACCTGCTCCAGCGATGACGTGAGCGCGGGCCTGTGGGAACTGACTTAACAGCGCCTCGCGGTGGCTTTCATCAACATACGGAGAATTCCCGCCGCGGATAAACAACGCTGGATGTGGCCAGGCCGGGACAGGCTGCCAGCCAACGATATTTTCATATTGCTGCCAAAGCACGGGCACGTTGAACTTCCACTCGCCGTCAGCAAAGGATTTCAGCAGAAACTGAATAACGCCTTCCTCAGTAACGTGGTCGCGCATGATTTGCGCCGCCTGCTGGCGAGTTTTTACGCACGCTTCGCTGACCGCGCGAATAGCCGCGAAAATTTCGTCATGACGGCGAACCTGATAGTTAACCGGCGCAATATCGATCATCACTAGCTTATCAATACGCTGAGGTGCGATTGCGGTAAGGGCCATCACCACTTTGCCGCCCATGGAATGACCAATAAACGTGGCTTTTTCGATGCCGTATTCGTCCAGGGTATCCAGAACGTCCCCGGCCATTGCGGCATAGCTCATGTCATCGCTGCGCGGTGACAGTCCATGATTGCGCAGATCGATCTGCAGCACCGCGTGATCTTTACCCAGATCCCGAGCCAGAACGCCGAGGTTATCCAGGCTGCCGAACAGGCCGTGGATCAGTACAATAGGGGAATTGCTATTCGATTGTTGCGCAGTTTGCAGGCGAGCATTTAATTTCATGGCAAAGTTCTTTATTTTGGTTCGTTTGGTTAGGGTATCATGTTGGCATTCCCGCGGGCGTGCGGCAAATATTCAGTTTACTCTGACTTTGAGCTGCCTCTCCTGTTCGCTGTTGGGATTTGACCCTATAATCCCAACGACTTGTATTCAGAAAAGATATCGCACTGGATTAAGATGAAAACAATCGAAGTTGATGACGAGCTTTACCGCTATATTGCCAGCCAGACTAAACACATCGGCGAGAGCGCGTCAGACATTTTACGGCGTATGCTTAAATTTACCGCCGGGCAAACACCAGCAGCCACTTCTACGCCAGCCGCGCCTGAGCGCGCTGCGGCTCCCGTTGTTGAAGAAAAACCTGCGAATACCGCTCGTAACCGCGTGCGTGCCGTTCGTGAGCTGCTGCTTTCCGACGAGTATGCTGCCCAGAATAAAGCCGTAAACCGCTTTATGATGGTGCTGTCCACGCTGTATCAGCTGGATGCAAAAACCTTCGGCGAAGCCACTGAATCACTGCACGGCCGCACCCGCGTCTATTTTGCTGGCGATGAGCAAACGTTGCTGGCAAACGGCAATCAAACCAAGCCGAAACATGTTCCGGGCACCCCATACTGGGTGATTACCAATACGAATACTGGTCGTAAATGCAGCATGATCGAACACATCATGCAGTCAATGCAGTTCCCTGCGGAGCTGATTGAAAAGGTTTGCGGCACTATTTAAAAACCTGGCGTCAGTAAGGAAGAGCCAATGGCTAACCACGATCGTGCGGGCCAACCTGCACAACAGAGCGACTTGATTAACGTAGCCCAGCTTACGGCGCAGTATTACGTGCTTAAGCCAGTGGTGGGGAACAGCGAACACGCGGTGAAATTCGGGACCTCCGGCCACCGTGGTAGTGCCGCACGTCATAGCTTTAACGAACCTCATATTCTGGCGATTGCGCAAGCTATCGCTGAAGAACGCGCGAAGAATGGGATCACCGGTCCGTGCTATGTGGGCAAAGATACCCATGCGCTGTCCGAACCTGCGTTTATCTCCGTGCTGGAAGTGCTGGCCGCCAACGGCGTGGATGTCATTGTGCAGCAGGATAATGGCTACACGCCGACGCCTGCGATTTCTAATGCCATCCTGGTGCATAACCAAAAGGGCGGCGCTCAGGCGGACGGGATTGTGATCACGCCATCCCACAACCCACCGGACGACGGCGGCATCAAGTACAACCCGCCAAACGGTGGCCCGGCTGATACCAACGTTACCAAAGTTGTTGAAGATCGCGCTAACGCGCTGCTGGCCGACGGCCTGAAAGGCGTGAAGCGTATCTCACTGGATAAAGCCTGGGAAAGCGGTCACGTTCAGGCGCAGGATCTGGTTCAGCCGTTCATCGAAGGGCTGGTGGATATCGTCGATATGGCCGCTATTCAAAAAGCGGGCCTGAAGCTGGGCGTTGATCCCCTCGGCGGTTCCGGGATTGAATACTGGCACCGTATTGCGAAGCACTACAACCTTGATCTGACCATCGTGAACGATCAGGTCGACCAGACCTTCCGCTTTATGCACCTGGATAAAGACGGCGCAATCCGTATGGACTGCTCCTCCGAATGCGCGATGGCGGGCCTGCTGGCGCTGCGCGACAAATTCGATCTGGCGTTTGCCAACGACCCGGATTACGACCGCCATGGCATCGTCACGCCGGCTGGCCTGATGAATCCGAACCATTACCTGGCCGTGGCTATCAACTATCTGTTCCAGCACCGCCCGCAGTGGGGCAAAGATGTGGCCGTGGGTAAAACCCTGGTTTCCTCCGCGATGATTGACCGCGTGGTGGAAGATTTGGGCCGCAAGCTGGTGGAAGTCCCGGTGGGCTTTAAGTGGTTTGTTGACGGTCTGTTCGACGGCAGCTTCGGCTTCGGTGGTGAGGAGAGCGCCGGGGCATCGTTCCTGCGCTTCAACGGCACTCCGTGGTCGACCGACAAAGACGGTATCATCATGTGCCTGCTGGCGGCAGAAATCACCGCCGTTACGGGCAAAAACCCGCAGCAGCATTACGACGAGTTAGCCGCGCGCTTTGGCGCACCGAGCTACAACCGTATTCAGGCCCCAGCCACTTCCGCACAGAAAGCCGCGCTGTCCAAGCTCTCGCCTGAAATGGTGAGCGCAGACACACTGGCAGGTGACCCGATCACCGCGCGTCTGACGGCAGCACCGGGCAACGGCGCTTCTATTGGCGGCCTGAAGGTGATGACGAAGAACGGCTGGTTTGCCGCTCGTCCGTCCGGCACAGAAGACGCCTACAAAATTTACTGTGAAAGCTTCCTGGGCGCAGAGCACCGCGAGCAGATTGAGAAAGAAGCGGTAGAGATTGTCAGCGAAGTGCTGAAAAGCGCGAAGTAATAGGTAAAAAGGCTCCTTCGGGAGCCTTTCTCTTTTAACCCAAAGCCACCATCAGTGCGCCGCAGGTGATAAGCGCCACGCCTATCCCGGCAATCAGCGACACTTTCTCACCAAACAGAATCACCGCCAGAATCACCGCGAACACCACGCTCAGCTTATCGATAGGGGCGACCTTCGACACTTCGCCGCTTTTGATCGCCATAAAATAGAACAGCCAGGACAGCGCCCCGGCCACGCCGCTTAATAAAATAAACAGCAGCGCTTTTTTATCGGCAAACACCGTACTTACAAGATTCAGTTTTCCCTGAACGACGACCACCCCAACTAAAAATAACGCCATGACCACGGCGCGAACGGCCGTGGCGGTATTGGCATCCAGATGCTGCAAACCAACCTTACCAAAAATAGCGACCAGCGCTGCCGTAGCGGCAGACAACAGGGCGTAGACTAACCATGCGCTCATAAAAGACTCCTCTTGAACCGACAAGAGGTTACTCTTTCAGAGCATAAAACGGTAGCCGATCCCGGTTTCGGTGAGCAGGTGGCGAGGACGGGCAGGATCGCTTTCCAGCTTCTGGCGCAGGTGGCCCATATAAATCCGCAGATAGTGGCTGTGCTCCACGGCATTCGGGCCCCAAACCTGGTTAAGCAACTGGCGCTGGGTCAGGACTTTGCCGTGGTTATTCAGCAGGGTGGCCAGCAGGCGAAACTCAATCGGGGTGAGGTGAATTTCCTCTTCGCCGCGGGTAATGCGACGCGAAGCGAGGTCGACCCGAATTTCCGAAAACTGATAAACCGGATCGGGCTGAACGGTGCTGGCGTGGCGGCGCAGGGCGACGCGAAGCCTGGCCTGCAGTTCACCGATGCCAAACGGCTTGCTGAGAAAATCATCTGCGCCAGCATCCAGGGCGGCAATCTTCGCCTGCTCGTCACTCCGGGCCGACAGGACGATGACCGGCGTCTGGCTCCACTGGCGGAAGTCACGAATAAAATCGATGCCGTCGCCGTCCGGCAGGCCGAGATCCAGAATCACCAGATCCGGCTTGCGTGTAGCGGCTTCAATCAGGCCACGCTGCAGGGTTTCGGCATCAAACACGCGTAACGATTCATCTTCCAGCGCGGTGCGCAGAAAGCGGCGGATCTCTTTTTCATCCTCAATTATCAGAACCGTTGTCACAGCACCTCAATCATTTCAGGGAGTTCGGGGGGAGGCGATAAAGGTAGCACAACGTGGAAGCTGGCACCGCCTTCCGGGCGGTTAAGCGCATAAATTGTGCCGCCGTGAACTTCAACAATCGCCCGGCAGATAGCCAGCCCCAGCCCAACGCCAGGAATCGCTGACTCTTTGTTACCACGGGCAAATTTATCAAAAATCAGCAGCTCTTTACCAGCCGGAACGCCAGGGCCGCTGTCCCAAACTTCCAGGTCAAGCTTGTCTGCCGTCGAGGTCGATTTTATACCGATGTTGGCTTTATAACCGGCATATTTCACCGCATTCTCCAGCAGGTTGATCAGCACGCGTTCGAACAGTGGGCCGTCGACTTCAATCAGCATCAGCGGGTCAGGCAAATTAAGGGCGATATGGCGGCCGCCGAGACCCGGTTCAAGCATCTTCAGCGCGCTGCCGACGACTTCCTCCAGCGTCAGCCACTCTTTGCGAAGGTTAAAACCACCGGACTGAATACGGGCCATATCCAGCAGATTATTCACCAGCCGGGTGGTGTTCAGCACGTGCTGACGAATTTCGTTGGCCTGCGGGGCATGTTTTGACCCTTCGCTGGCGAGATCCAGCGTGAGGATTTCCGCCTGGCCGAACAGCACGGTCAGCGGCGTGCGCAGGTCGTGCGAAAGCGCGGCCAGCAGCGAGTTTCGGATTTGCTCTCGCTCGCTGGAAAGCCGGGCCTGTTCTTCGCTGGCGGTGAGCAGCAGCCTGTCGAGCGCAGTGGCCACCAGCAGGGTAAAGGTTTCCAGCAGGCGCTGCTGTTCAGGGATCATCAGCTGGCGCAGGTTCTCCGGCTCAACGACCAGCAGGCCCAGGGTTCTTTCCGTGGTACTGAGCGGCAGGATGCGGTAAGGCACGCCCGGCAGCGTATCTGTTCCGGCACCGGCGGGCTGGCCTTTATCAAAGCTCCAGCGGGCAATTGCTTCGTCCCACTGAGCGGGTTCCCCTTCGGCCGCGATACGGCTGAGTTTCCCGTGATCGTCCGGGAGCAGCAGCAGGCTACGGGCCTGGAAGGTGTTATTAATAAACTGCACGCTGGTGGCGGCAACGTCCTGCGGCGTGCGGTCATCGGCCAACGCTTTGGACATCTCATACAGATGACGAGTGCGCTGTTCCCGGTAGCGGGCGATGCGCGCCTGATAACGAACTCCGGCGGTCAGATTACCGATCACCAGCCCTACGGTGAGCATCACGCCGAAGGTCAGTAGATACTGAACATCCGACACGGCGAGCGTGCCCCGCGGCGCAATAAAGAACAGGTCGAAGCTAATCACGTTGATGACCGTCGCGAGGACGGACGGCCAGCGGCCATAAAACAGCGCGACCATGACCACGCCAAGCAGGTAGATCATCACCAGGTTGGCGGCATCAAAGGCCACCAGCCACTGGTTGGCGATAAAGGTAATAAACGCACAGAGCACCACCGCCACGGCGCAGCCGCGCAGTTGAATGCGCCATTTCTCGCTTAGCGTTCTGGTATCCGGTGCTCTGGCCGGGGAGGGGAGCGGTTTTTCATCCAGTGCAACAATCAGCAGGTCGAGATCCGGGGCACGTTTGGCTAACCGGTCGGCGAAAGAAGTACGGTGCCACCAGCGCCGCGTGGTGTGACGGCCAATAATGATTTTGCCGAGATTGTGTTCGCGGGCGTAGCGCAGCACCGCTTTTTCTTCATTAGGGTCGGCAAGTGTGGCAGTTTCGGCTCCAAGCTCTTGGGCGAGACGCAGAGCGCTTAAAATAGTCCGGCGCTGATGTTCCGGCAGGCGGTGAAGCTGCGGCGTTTCGACGTAGACGGCGTGCCAGATGCTGCCGAGCTTGGCGGCAAGGCGAGCGGCTGTGCGAACCAGTTTTTCATTGCCGTTGCTGTGGCCGATGCATAGCAGAATGGCGTCCCGCGTGTGCCAGACTTTCTCCTGGCCCTGATTGTCCCGCCAGGCACGCATCTGATCGTCAACTCGGTCGGCTGTGCGTCGCAAGGCCAGCTCGCGCAGCGCTATCAGGTTGCCTTTGCGGAAGAAGTGCTCGATGGCGCGTTCGGCCTGGCCGGAGATATAAACTTTGCCTTCGTGCAGGCGCTGGCGGAGATCGTCCGGCGGTAAGTCAACCAGCACAACTTCGTCGGCAGCGTCGAAAATAGGATCGGGGACGGTTTCGCGTACCTGAATTCCGGTCACCCCGCCTACCACGTCATTCAGGCTTTCCAGGTGTTGAACGTTAACGGAGGTTAGAACGTCGATCCCGGCTTCGAGCAGCTCTTCTACGTCCTGCCAGCGTTTCGGATGGCGCGACCCCGGCGCGTTGGTGTGCGCCAGTTCGTCCATCAGGATCAGCGCAGGGCTGCGGGCCAGAGCGGCGTCCAGGTCAAATTCCTGAACCAGACGCCCCCGGTGATGAATACGACGAGGGGGCTGAATCGTCAGCCCCTTCAACAGTTCGGCGGTTTCCTTGCGGCCGTGGGTTTCCACCACGCCCACCAGCACATCGAGGCCCTGCGCCCGCAGGCGCTGCGCCTCCTGAAGCATCGCGTAGGTTTTCCCGACGCCTGCACAGGCGCCGAAGAAGATTTTCAGTTTCCCACGCGGCTGGCGATTGACTTTCTCCAGCAGCTTATCGGGGTTGGGGCGCAGCGGCTCCTCGGTCATAACGCGTCCTTTTTACTTCGCCTGGAGATGGTCCAGCGCCAGGTTCAGCTTAACGATATTCACTACCGGCATGCCGATAAAATTCACCAGCGGCGTGGTGGTGTTTTCCGCCACCAGGCGAGCGATTTGCTCCACCGGCAGGTTTCTGGCTTTAGCCACCCGTGGGATTTGCCACGCGGTCGCTTCAGGAGAAAGCTGCCCGTCCAGGCCGCTGGCGGAGGTGGTGACTAAGTCAACGGGTACCGCTGGATTAGCCTCCGGGTTAGCCGCACGCAGCGCGCTAATGCGAGCCTTAACCTCTTTGTCCAGCTCCGGGTTGCTGGCCGCAAGGTTGCTGCCGCCGGATGCCATTGGATTATAGGGGCTATCCGAGGTGGCAGAAGGGCGGCCCTGGAAATATTTTGCGTTAGTGAAGTCCTGACCAATCAGTTCTGAACCGCGAACCTTGCCGTCTTCAACGATCAATGAGCCGTTGGCCTGAGCCGGGAACCACCATTGCCCCAGCAGCGTGGCGAGGAGGGGGTAAACCCCTCCGGTAATCAGCGTCAGGATAATCAGCAGTAATAAAGCGGGGCGTAACGTAGCCATGTTCTTTTCCTCTTAGACCAGACCGAGCACGGTCAGGATCACGTCAATCACTTTGATACCAATAAACGGCACGACGATACCGCCCAGGCCATAGATCCACAGGTTGCGGCGCAGCATCGCGGCAGCGCTCAGCGGCTTGTAGCTAATGCCTTTTAGCGCCAGCGGGATGAGGCAGATGATGATCAGCGCATTGAAGATCACCGCGCTCAAAATGGCCGAAGCAGGGGAGTGCAGGTGCATCACGTTCAGCGCGTTGAGCTGCGGGTAAGTCACCGCAAACGCCGCCGGGATAATGGCGAAGTATTTCGCCACGTCGTTAGCAATACTGAAGGTGGTCAGTGACCCGCGAGTCATCAGCATTTGCTTCCCGATGTGAACCACTTCAATCAGCTTGGTCGGGTTAGAGTCCAGGTCAACCATGTTCCCGGCTTCTTTCGCTGCCTGAGTCCCGGAGTTCATGGCTACCGCTACGTCGGCCTGTGCCAGGGCAGGAGCGTCGTTGGTACCGTCGCCGGTCATCGCCACCAGACGCCCTTCGGCCTGATACTGGCGAATCAGCGCCAGTTTGGCTTCCGGCGTGGCTTCGGAAAGGAAGTCATCCACCCCGGCTTCGGCGGCGATCGCCGCGGCGGTCAGACGGTTATCCCCGGTGATCATTACCGTTTTGATGCCCATCTGGCGCAGCTGTGCAAAGCGCTCTTTAATGCCGCCTTTCACGATATCTTTCAGCGCAATCACGCCCAGAACATTAGCGCCTTCGGCAACCACCAGCGGCGTACCGCCCTGGCGGGCCACGCCTTCAACAAGCGTGTCGACCTGAGCCGGGAAGTGGCCGTTGTTCACTTCTACGTGGCGGCGAATGGCATCCACGGAACCTTTACGGATCATGCGATCCTGAATGTTGATGCCGCTCATACGGGTTTGCGCGGTAAACGGCACAAACGTTGCCTGCAGGTTCTGTACGTCGCGTTCGCGCAGGTTAAAGCGCTGTTTTGCCAGCACCACGATGCTGCGGCCTTCTGGCGTTTCATCCGCCAGTGAGGCCAGTTGTGCAGCATCGGCCAGCTCTTTTTCATCCACGCCAGGGGCAGGGAGGAAGGCTGAGGCCTGGCGGTTACCGAGCGTGATGGTGCCGGTTTTATCCAGCAGCAGGACGTCGATATCCCCGGCGGCTTCTACCGCACGGCCGCTGGTGGCGATCACGTTCGCACCCAGCATACGGCTCATCCCGGCCACGCCGATGGCGGAAAGCAGGCCGCCGATAGTGGTTGGAATCAGGCAGACGAGCAGGGCTACCAGCACGGTGACGCTAGCCGCCTGGCCGCCGTAGGCAGAGAACGGCCACAGGGTTGCGGTCGCCAGCAGCAGGACAATTGTCAGCGCTACCAGCAGGATAGTCAGGGCGATTTCGTTCGGCGTTTTACGACGCTGGGCGCTTTCCACCATGGCAATCATGCGGTCGAGGAAGGTTTCCCCTGGGTTAACGCTGCACTGGATGACCAGCCAGTCAGACAGAATGCGCGTCCCGCCGGTCACCGAGGCAAAGTCGCCGCCGGATTCACGGATAACCGGGGCGGATTCCCCGGTGATAGCGCTTTCATCTACTGATGCGCCACCTTCAAGGACTTCGCCATCGCAAGGGATGATGTCCCCGGCTTCCACCAGCACGACGTCGCCTTTACGCAGATCGGCGGCCGGAACGTGGTCCACCTGAGCATCATGCTGCGGGCTGCGCAGTTTGCGTGCCCAACTGGTTTTTTTCACCCCTTTCAGGCTGTTCGCTTGGGCCTTACTGCGACCTTCTGCCAGCGCTTCAGCAAAGTTGGCGAACAGCACGGTAAACCACAGCCACAGGCTGATGGCTAGTGTGAAGAGGGCATCCCCCTGCTGCAGGCCAGTGAACATCGCTATCCCAAGCAGGGTAGTGATGATGCTCCCCACCCAGACGATGAACATCACCGGGTTACGCCACTGCACTTGCGGGGCGAGCTTTTTAAAAGAATCAATTAGCGCCTGACGGATCAGACCAGGTTCAAACAGCGCCTGTTGCTTGCGACTCATGGAAGCCTCGTAATCAGAAATTAACCAGAGAAAGGTGTTCCGCAACCGGGCCTAAAGCGAGGGCGGGGATAAAGGTCAGGGCGCCAACCAGCAGCACTGTCCCAATCAGTAAACCGATAAACAGCGGGCCGTGCGTTGGCAGCGTACCGATGCTGACGGCCTGGGATTTTTTCGCAGCGAGGGAACCGGCAATCGCCATTACCGGGATAATCACCCCGAAGCGCCCAATCCACATGCACACGGCCAGCAGCATGTTCCAGAACGGCGTGTTGGTGCTCAGCCCTGCGAAGGCGCTGCCGTTATTGTTCGCGGCGGAAGAAACCGCATACAGCACTTCGCTGAAGCCGTGAATCCCAGGGTTTGCCATGCCGCTGCGGCCAGCTTCCGTCATCATCGCCAGCGCGGTGCCGAGTAGCACTAGGGCTGGGGTGATAAGAATGGCCAGAGAGGTCATCTTCATTTCCGGCACGTCGATTTTCTTACCCAGGTATTCCGGGGTACGCCCAATCATCAGCCCGGCGATAAATACGGCCAGCAGCACGAACAACAGCATGCCGTACAGGCCAGCGCCTACGCCGCCGAAGACCACTTCGCCAATCTGCATCAACCACATTGGCACCATGCCGCCCAGCGCCGTAAAGGAGTCATGCATGGCGTTGACTGCCCCGCAGGATGCGGCGGTAGTAATGACCGCAAACAGGCTGCTGTTCAGAATGCCGAAGCGGCTCTCTTTACCTTCCATGTTGATGCTGCTGTTCGCACCCAACTGGATAAAGTGCGGGTTGCCCTGCAGCTCGGCCCACATTACCACCACCACGCAGACCACGAAGATGATGGTCATTGCCCAAAGCAGCGCGCGTCCCTGACGGCGGTCGCCCACGGCTTCACCAAAGGCGAAGCAGAGCGCGGCCGGGATTAGGAAGATGGAAACCATCTGCACGAAGTTGGTCAGCGCAGTTGGGTTCTCAAACGGGTGAGAGGAGTTAGCGTTGAAGAAGCCACCGCCGTTGGTACCCAGCATTTTTATCGCTTCCTGAGAAGCCACTGGCCCCATCGGCAACAGGTGCTGAACGCCTTCGATAGTGGTGTAAGGCTGGTAAGCAGAGAAGTTCTGCAGCGAGCCCTGGCTGATAAAGAACAGCGCCATCACCAGCGAGATCGGCAGCAGGATGTACAGCGTGATGCGGGTTAAATCGACCCATGCGTTGCCCAGCGTGCTGGTGGAATGGCGAGAAAAACCACGAATCAGCGCAAACACCACGGCAATGCCGGTTGCGGCGGAAACGAAGTTTTGTACCGTCAGACCCACCATCTGGCTGAAGTAGCTCAGCGTGGTTTCGCCGCCGTAAGACTGCCAGTTGGTGTTGGAGACAAAACTGACGGCAGTGTTCAGCGCCAGGTGCCAGGAGAGGCCCGGCAGATGCTGCGGGTTAAGCGGCAAGCTGTCCTGGAACAGCAGCATCGCGAACAGCAGGATCAGCCCGAAAACGTTAAATGCCAGAATCGCCATCAGATAGCGTTTCCAGCCCATTTCTTCACCTTTGCTGCCCATCAGGGACCACAAAAACGGCTCAATGCGGCCCACAATCGGCAGCGGTTCGCCGTCAATCAGTCGTGCCAGCACGGCGCCCAGCGGTTTCGCAAGGGCAAAGAGCACCAGCAGGAAGCTGGCGATCAGTAAAAATCCGGACGCAGCCATTAAAACGCCTCCGCTTTAATCAGGGCATAAACCAGGTAACCCAACAGCAAGAAGACCAGCACGATGCCGGTTATGACGCCTGCACTCACAATCCACCTCCAACGGTGCGTTAAGCATTTCGCGGCAGAATAGGATTTCGGGTGAAAAGATGTCGTAAAAGTCCGGGGGCGGGGTGTAAAAAAAGTATAAAAATGGCAAAAGCCATTAGTTAACTAATGGTTAGTATTTATTTAACCATTTTGTAACTTAATTACAGGTGAAAAGATAAATAGCGCACAAAAAAGCGCATTTATCTGGTCGGAGGAGTAGTAAACTTTCAAACAATGAGATAGTATTTTGACCAGATAACAAGTTTCGATTTTCCGACATGCGGTGTCGGTCACACATTATGAGGAGAAGCCTATGTCTTTATACAAAGAATACCCTGCGCATCAGGTCATCCTGCGTCGCACCTTAGCCGTCGCTGCCGGTGTGTTGGCGCTGCCTGTGATGCTGTTCTGGAAAGATCGTGCGCGTTTTTACAGCTACCTGCACCGCGTGTGGTCCAAAACCAGCGACAAGCCGGTATGGATGGCGCAATCCGAAGCTGGTGCCTTCGATTTTTACTAAAAGCTGAATCGATTTGACGAAAGCTACCTCCGGGTAGCTTTTTTGTTGCCTGCGTCTTGCTACACTTAGTTAACAACTTAGACGCGGGCAGTCAGAGATGTCGCTTAGTCTGGCATTGGCATTCTTCTGCCCGGAATAATTTCGCAATGTTGAACCGTCATCTAAGCGTACTGGAGACGGTCAGGCAATTAATCCAGGGAGAGTTATGCCCACCCATCTGGTCTGGTTCCGCAACGATCTACGCATTCACGATAACTACGCCTTACACGCCGCCTGCCGTAATCCCGATGCAAAAGTCATCGGAGTTTTTGTCGTGACGCCCGAACAGTGGCGGCAGCACGTCATGGCACCAAAACAGGCCGAGTTCATCTTTGAGCATTTACGGGCATTGGGCCATGCCCTGGCCGGGCGTGGGATTGAACTTCATATCCAACAGGCTGCGGATTTCGCCGCATCGGTAGACTGTATAAAAGCGTTTTGCGCTGAACAAAAGGTCGACGCGCTTTTTTACAACTACCAGTATGAAGTCAACGAGCATGCCCGTGACGCCGCGCTGGAAAAAGCCCTGGACGTGGACGTTACCGTGCAGGGATTTGATGACAGCCTGCTGCTTGCGCCGGGCAGCGTCACTACCGGTAACCACGAGATGTATAAAGTCTTTACCCCGTTCAGCAAGGCGTTTATTCGGCGTTTGCAGGAGGGGTTGCCTGAATGCGTGCCTGCGCCAAAAGCACGTGGAGAGTGTGACTTCAAAGAACGCTTTGCGTTTGATATGCCCCGTGAGGCGTTTGACCGTGAACTCTTCCCGGTGGGTGAGCCGGAGGCTATCGGCATGCTACGTAAGTTTTGCCTGCAGCCCGCGGCCGATTACCCGGAACAACGTGATTTCCCGGCGATAGAAGGTACCAGCCGGCTGTCGCCTTATCTGGCCACCGGCGTTTTGTCTCCGCGCCAGTGCCTGCATCGCCTGCTAAAAGAACACCCTAAAGCGCTGGAGGGCGAGGCCGGAGCGACCTGGCTCAACGAACTCATCTGGCGTGAATTTTACCGCCATCTGATGGTTGCGTACCCGAAGCTTTGCCGTCACCGGCCGTTTATCGCCTGGACTGATAAAGTTCGCTGGAGCGGGAATGAGGCGTGGCTTGAAGCCTGGCAGCAGGGTAAAACGGGTTACCCGATTGTCGATGCGGCGATGCGGCAACTGAACCAAACGGGCTGGATGCATAACCGTTTACGCATGGTCGTGGCGAGCTTCCTGGTGAAGGATTTACTGATCGACTGGCGCCAGGGCGAGCGCTATTTTATGTCTCAACTGATTGATGGCGATCTGGCGGCGAACAACGGTGGCTGGCAGTGGGCGGCCTCTACGGGCACCGACGCCGCGCCTTATTTTCGCATTTTTAACCCGACAACTCAGGGCGAACGCTTTGATGCTGAAGGGGATTTTATTCGCCACTGGCTACCTGAACTGAAAACTGTGCCTGGGAAACAGATTCATTCGCCGTGGGCCTGGGCCGATAAACAAAAGCAAACGCTGGACTACCCGCGCCCGATTGTTGACCATAAGCAGGCCCGACTGAATACGCTTGCCGCTTATGAAGCAGCAAGAAAATAACCGAAGAGAATAATGATGAAAAACAGTGAACTGGAACGCCTGATTAATGACAAGCTGAACAGCGCGGCAATCAGCGATTACGCCCCGAATGGCCTGCAGGTTGAAGGCCGGGAAGAGATCCGCAAGATTGTCACCGGCGTTACCGCCAGCCAGGCGCTGCTGGACGAGGCCGTGCGCCAGCAGGCCGACGCGGTGATCGTCCACCACGGTTATTTCTGGAAAAACGAATCGCCGGTGATCCGCGGCATGAAGCGCAACCGCCTGAAAACGCTACTGACGAACGACATTAACCTTTACGGCTGGCATTTACCGCTTGATGCCCATCCACGGTTGGGGAATAACGCCCAGCTTGGCGCGCTGCTGGGGATTGAAACGAAAGGGGAAGTTGAGCCGCTGGTGCCGTGGGGCGAGTTCCCGACGCCGCTTTCCGGCGTGGAGCTGGCTTCCTGGATTGAAATGCGCTTAGGCCGCACGCCGCTGTGGTGTGGAGACACCGGCCCGGATCAGATTCGCCGAGTGGCGTGGTGTACCGGCGGTGGGCAAGGCTTTATCGATAGCGCGGCACGCTTTGGTGTGGATGCGTTTATTACCGGCGAGGTTTCCGAACAGACGATTCACTCCGCCCGCGAGCAGGGGCTGCATTTCTATGCAGCGGGTCACCATGCCACCGAGCGGGGCGGGATCCAGGCGCTTAGCGACTGGCTAAACAGCGAAACCGATCTCGACGTTATCTTTATCGACATCCCTAATCCAGCCTGATACCGGAGGGCCTGTGCAACGAGCTCGCTGTTATTTATTGGGTGAAAAAGCGGTGGTTCTTGAACTGGAGCCGCCCGTCAGACTTACCAGCCAGCAGCGCATTTGGGGGCTGTTGCAGCGCCTGAATGCCTCTGACGAGGTGAGCGAGGCCATTCCTGGCATGAATAACATCACCGTGGTGCTGAAAGATCCCCAGCGGTTAGCGCTGGATGGCATTGAATGGCTCCAGCGCTGGTGGGAAGAAAGCGAGGCTGTCGTCCCCACGCCTCGTCAGATAGAGATTCCGGTAGTTTACGGCGGTGAGGTGGGGCCCGATCTTGATGCCGTAGCTCGGCACAATAACTTAACGCCTGAGCAGGTCGTCGCCCTGCATTCCGGCGCGGAGTACATCGTCTACTTCCTTGGTTTCCAGCCGGGGTTTGCTTATCTGGGGGGGATGCCTGATGTCCTTGCCACGCCGCGCCGTGCAGAGCCTCGACTGCAGGTTGCTGCCGGCTCTGTAGGCATTGGCGGCAGTCAAACCGGTATTTATCCGCTGGTGACGCCGGGAGGCTGGCAAATCATCGGCCGCACTTCACTCCATTTGTTCAACCCCAACGGCTCATCACCCACTTTATTGTTGCCGGGTGACTCTGTGCGTTTCGTCCCGCAACAGGGGGGCATATGCTGAATATTATTCGCGCCGGGATACAAACCAGCGTGCAGGATACGGGCCGTGAAGGGCATCGCCATTTGGGCGTGAGCCGCTGCGGCGCGCTCGATACACCCGCTCTCTCAGTCGCCAATTTACTGGTCGGGAATGCGCCTGACGCCCCCGCACTGGAAATCACGCTAGGGCAGTGCGTGATTGAATTCGGGCGTAGCGGTTGGTTTGCGCTTACCGGAGCTGGCTGCCATGCGGAACTGGATGGCAACGCCGTTTGGACGGGCTGGCGATTACCGGTCAAAAAAGGTCAAAGGTTGACGCTGAAAAAACCTGCGCACGGTATGCGCAGCTACCTTGCCGTCGACGGTGGCCTGGATGTTCCAGAAGTGATGGGGTCATACAGCACCGATCTTAAAGCCGGCATCGGCGGCCATCATGGCCGTTTGCTGCGGGATGGTGACCGTTTATCTCTGCGTAAACCTCAGCGTAAATTTCAGCATCCTCGCGGCGTTAAGCAACTGCTTTGGGGAAATCGTATTCGTGCCGTGACCGGGCCGGAGTATCAGGAGTTCAGCCAGGCGTCGCAGGAGTGTTTCTGGCGTCTGGCCTGGCAAATTAGTCCGCAGAGTAATCGGATGGGCTATCGGCTTCAGGGACCGGAACTGGCGCGGACGACCCAGCGTGAAATGCTGTCCCATGGCCTGCTGCCGGGCGTGATTCAGGTGCCGCATAACGGCCAGCCGATTGTGCTCATGAACGATGCCCAGACAACCGGCGGCTATCCTCGCATTGCCTGCGTGATTGAGGCCGACCTTTATCACCTGGCTCAAGTCAGACTGGGGGAACCCATTCATTTTGTGCCGTGTACGCTGGCGGAGGCGCTAAAAGCGCGCCGTGAACAGGCGATTTATCTCGAGCAAATCGCCTGGCAACTGGCACAGGAAGCGTAACGTTTCAGGGAGTTTAGTATGCCGGAAGGACCGGAGATTCGCCGTGCGGCGGATAAGTTGGAAGCTGCCGTGGGCGGGGAACCGTTAACCGAAGCCTGGTTTGCTTTTGAAGAGCTAAAGCCGTTTGAGGCGATGCTGGTGGGGAAAACCATCGATCGTATCGAGACCCGGGGGAAAGCGATGCTGACGCATTTTTCCAACGGTTTAACGTTGTATAGCCATAACCAGCTCTACGGCGTATGGCGAGTGGCTGACGCAGGTAAAGTAGCAGAAACGAACCGCGTGCTGCGTGTCAGGCTGCAAACAGCTAAAAAAGCCATTTTACTGTACAGCGCCTCGGACATCGAAATCCTCGATCAAGGGCAGCTTGAGCAACAGCCTTTCTTGCAGCGCGTTGGGCTGGATGTATTGGACGAGACACTGACTGTGGACCAGGTAAAAGCACGTTTGCTGTCGCCGAAGTTTCGTCGTCGGCAGTTCAGTGGGTTACTGCTCGATCAAGCTTTTCTTGCTGGTCTGGGGAATTATCTGCGCGTGGAAATCCTTTGGGAGGCGGAGCTTGCGCCGCAGCACCACGCGGAGGATTTAAGCGAAGCTCAGGTTGAGCGGTTAGCGACTGCTTTACTGGCGATTCCGCGGCTTTCTTATCGGACGCGAGGCCAGGGAGACGAGAACAAACATCACGGGGCTGTGTTCAGTTTTAGGGTGTTTCACCGGGCGGGTGAACCGTGCGAACGGTGTGGTGGGATTATTGAAAGAATCAATCTCTCTTCAAGGCCTTTTTACTGGTGCCCTCGCTGTCAGAAATAAAAAAACGCGCCACAGGGCGCGTTTTTTACTCAGAAAGCGAAAAGATTACTTTTTGAGGTCGGATTTGAAATCACGTTTGTCGTAGCCAGTGTACAGCTGACGTGGACGGGCAATTTTGATGCCGTCGTCGTGCATTTCGTTCCAGTGTGCAATCCAGCCCACGGTACGCGCCATCGCGAAGATAACGGTAAACATGGAGGAAGGAATGCCCATCGCCTTCAGGATGATGCCGGAGTAGAAGTCTACGTTCGGGTAGAGTTTCTTCTCGATGAAGTACGGGTCGTTCAACGCGATGTGTTCCAGCTCCATCGCCACTTCCAGCAGGTTGTTATCCTTCAGGTTCAGCTCTTTCAGCACTTCGTGACAGGTTTCACGCATCACGGTGGCACGCGGGTCGTAGTTTTTGTACACGCGGTGGCCGAAGCCCATCAGGCGGAACGAGTCGTTCTTGTCTTTGGCACGACGGATAAATTCTGGAATGTGCTCCACAGTACTGATTTCTTCCAGCATCTTCAGTGCAGCTTCGTTCGCGCCGCCGTGAGCCGGTCCCCACAGGGAAGCGATCCCCGCCGCGATACACGCAAATGGGTTAGCGCCGGAAGAGCCTGCGGTACGCACGGTTGATGTCGATGCGTTTTGCTCATGGTCAGCGTGCAGGATCAAAATACGATCCATTGCGCGTTCCAGAATTGGGTTAACTTTGTATTCTTCGCACGGCGTGGAGAACATCATGTTCAGGAAGTTAGCCGAGTAGGAGAGGTCGTTGCGTGGGTAAACAAACGGCTGGCCAATCGAATACTTGTAACACATTGCCGCTACGGTTGGCATTTTTGAGAGCAGGCGGAATGCCGCGATTTCACGGTGACGTGGGTTATTTACGTCAAGGGAGTCGTGGTAGAACGCCGCCAGCGCACCGGTTACGCCGCACAGCACGGCCATCGGATGCGAATCGCGACGGAAGCCGTGGAACAGACGGGTGATCTGCTCGTGAATCATGGTGTGGCGGGTAACGGTGGTTTTGAATTCGTCGAACTGTTCCTGAGTCGGTTTTTCACCGTTCAGCAGGATGTAGCACACTTCCAGGTAGCTGGATTCGGTGGCCAGTTGGTCAATCGGGAAACCGCGGTGCAAAAGAATGCCTTCGTCACCGTCGATATAAGTGATTTTAGATTCGCAGGATGCGGTAGAGGTGAAACCTGGGTCAAAAGTAAATACACCTTTAGAACCAAGACTACGGATATCAATTACATCCTGACCTAGCGTGCCCTTTAGCACATCAAGTTCGAGAGCATCGTCACCATTAAGGGTGAGGTTTGCTTTAGTATCAGCCATTTACGGTCTCCTTAGCGCCTTATTTCATAAGACTGCCGGGCGTCCGATTTGCATTCGAACCCACAATGGTTGGTTACCAGTTTTTTAATTGGCTCGCGGCTCTGTTTAGAGGAGTACAACCAGGGTACAGAGCGATGGGCGCTTGCAGGTAACACTCGCTTTGAGGGCGAAACTACAGCAAATCAGCGTCTTAGCAATCAGTATCATTCAAACCTGTATATCACTAATAACTGTCCTGATCTCTCGGGTCAATACCCATCCACTGTTACATAACTATTACTCAGGTGAAAGGCTGACCCTATAACTTTTGCGAATTATACGGCTTTTCTGGCCCTGTTTGTAACAAGAATGTTTAACTTTTGTCAAATCAGATGATTAAAATTTAAAATAATGTTGTTATCGTGATCCTGCTCACTGTTCCGAGCAAAACCCTTCAAACATTATGTGGGTTAATTGTAATGATTTTGTGAAGAGCCTATACTGCCGCCAGGTCTCCGGAACACCCTGCTACCGGGAGCCACCCAGCGTTGTAGCCAGATCTCTGGCCTCTGGATGTAGCTGTTTTTTGCATGACGCACAGTTATAGAAAGTTAGCGCTGTCTGACCCCGAATGCAGATCCGGAGGAAGGAAACAATAAGAAGAGCATGTGGGCGCTATTCATGATAAGAAACGTGAAAAAACAACGACCTGTCAATCTGGACCTGAAAACGATCCGGTTCCCCGTCACTGCAATCGCTTCCATCCTCCACCGCGTTTCCGGCGTGATCACATTTGTGGCGGTCGGCATTCTGCTTTGGTTGCTGGGACTGTCACTCTCCTCCCCGGAAGGTTTTCTGACCGCGTCCGCCGTGATGAGCAGCTTTATCGTTAAATTTATAATGTGGGGCATTCTGACGGCTCTGGCCTATCACGTGGTGGTCGGTATCCGCCATCTGCTGATGGACTTTGGCTATCTGGAAGAGACCTTTGTAGCGGGCAAACGATCCGCACATATCTCCTTTGTTATTACTGTCGTGCTTTCAATTCTTGCAGGAGTCCTCGTATGGTAAGCAATGCCTCCGCATTGGGTCGCAATGGCGTGCACGATTATGTGCTGGTTCGCGCTACCGCCATCGTACTCACCCTGTACATCATCTACATGATTGGCTTCTTCGCTGTCACCGGCGAGCTGACCTACGACGTCTGGCACGGCTTCTTTGCCTCTGCCTTCACCAAAGTTTTCACCCTGCTGGCACTGTTCTCTATTTTGATCCATGCCTGGATTGGCATGTGGCAGGTGTTGACCGACTACGTCAAACCGCTGGCGATTCGCCTTCCTTTACAGCTGCTGATTGTTGTCGCGCTGTTGGTTTACGTCATTTATGGATTCGTTGTGGTGTGGGGTGTGTAATGAAACTGCCAGTCAGAGAATTTGATGCTGTAGTGATTGGTGCCGGCGGCGCAGGTATGCGCGCGGCGCTACAGATTTCCCAGAGCGGCCAGACCTGTGCGCTGCTTTCTAAAGTGTTCCCGACCCGTTCCCATACCGTATCCGCGCAGGGTGGCATCACCGTCGCGCTCGGTAATACCCATGAAGACAACTGGGAATGGCACATGTACGACACGGTAAAAGGTTCCGACTACATCGGTGACCAGGACGCCATCGAATATATGTGTAAAACCGGCCCGGAAGCGATTCTGGAACTGGACCACATGGGCCTGCCTTTCTCCCGTCTGGAAAACGGCACCATTTATCAACGCCCGTTCGGTGGCCAGTCGAAAGACTTCGGCGGCGAGCAGGCGGCACGTACTGCAGCAGCCGCTGACCGTACCGGCCACGCGCTGTTGCACACCTTGTATCAGCAGAACCTGAAAAACCACACCACCATCTTCTCCGAGTGGTATGCGCTTGATCTGGTGAAAAACGCCGATGGCGCGGTGGTTGGCTGTACCGCGCTGTGCATCGAAACCGGTGAAGTCGTTTACTTCAAAGCCCGCGCAACCGTGCTGGCAACCGGTGGTGCGGGCCGTATCTATCAGTCCACTACCAACGCCCACATCAACACCGGTGACGGCGTCGGTATGGCTATCCGTGCTGGCGTGCCGGTGCAGGATATGGAAATGTGGCAGTTCCACCCAACCGGTATCGCCGGGGCAGGGGTTCTGGTCACAGAAGGCTGCCGCGGTGAAGGCGGTTACCTGCTGAACAAACACGGCGAGCGCTTCATGGAGCGTTACGCCCCGAATGCGAAAGACCTGGCGGGTCGTGACGTGGTGGCGCGTTCCATCATGATCGAGATCCGTGAAGGCCGTGGCTGTGATGGTCCATGGGGTCCACACGCCAAGCTGAAACTCGATCACCTGGGTAAAGAAGTGCTGGAATCCCGCCTGCCGGGTATTCTGGAACTGTCCCGTACCTTCGCCCACGTCGATCCGGTGAAAGAGCCGATCCCGGTAATTCCAACCTGCCACTATATGATGGGCGGTATTCCGACCAAAGTAACTGGTCAGGCGCTGACCGTGAACGAGCAGGGCGAAGATGTGGTTATCCCTGGTTTGTTCGCCGTGGGCGAAATCGCGTGTGTTTCCGTACACGGTGCGAACCGTCTGGGCGGCAACTCTCTGCTTGACCTGGTGGTGTTCGGGCGTGCTGTTGGCCTGCACCTGCAGGAATCCATTGCCGAGCAGGGCGATCTGCTTGACGCAACCGACGCTGAAATCGACGCCTCCCTTGAGCGCCTCAACCGCTGGAACGGCAACCGTAACGGTGAAGATCCGGTGGAAATCCGCAAAGCGCTGCAGGAATGTATGCAGCACAACTTCTCGGTGTTCCGTGAAGGTGACGCGATGGCCAAAGGGCTTGAGCAGCTGAAAGCAATCCGTGAGCGCCTGAAAAATGCCCGTCTGGACGACACTTCCAGCGAGTTCAACACCCAGCGCGTTGAGTGTCTGGAGCTGGATAACCTGATGGAAACCGCTTACGCCACTGCGGTGTCGGCCAACTTCCGTACCGAGAGCCGTGGCGCACATAGCCGCTTCGACTTCCCGGAGCGTGATGACGAAAACTGGCTGTGCCATTCCCTGTATCTGCCAGAGACGGAATCCATGACGCGTCGTAGCGTCAACATGGAACCGAAACTGCGTCCGGCGTTCCCGCCGAAGATTCGTACTTATTAATGCGGAGACAGGACAATGAAACTCGAATTCTCAGTTTATCGTTATAACCCGGATGTAGACGACGCTCCGCGCATGCAGGATTACACCCTGGAAGCGGAAGAGGGTCGCGACATGATGCTGCTTGACGCTTTAATGCAGCTGAAAGAAAAAGATCCTAGTCTGTCCTTCCGTCGCTCTTGTCGTGAAGGGGTTTGTGGCTCTGACGGCCTGAACATGAACGGCAAAAACGGGCTGGCCTGTATCACGCCAATCTCGGCGCTCGGTAACGGTAAGCAGAAGATAGTCATCCGTCCTCTGCCTGGCCTGCCGGTGATCCGCGATCTGGTGGTAGACATGGGACAATTCTATGCTCAATATGAGAAGATTAAGCCTTACTTGTTGAATAATGGGCAAAATCCACCTGCTCGTGAGCATTTGCAGTCGCCTGAACAGCGTGAAAAACTGGATGGTCTGTACGAGTGTATTCTTTGCGCTTGCTGCTCGACTTCTTGCCCGTCGTTCTGGTGGAACCCGGACAAGTTTATCGGCCCGGCCGGTTTGCTGGCGGCGTATCGCTTCCTGATCGACAGCCGCGACACCGAAACGGACGCGCGTCTGGACGGCCTGAGCGATGCTTTCAGCGTATTCCGTTGCCACAGCATTATGAACTGCGTCAGCGTTTGTCCTAAGGGGCTGAACCCGACGAAAGCTATCGGCCATATCAAGTCGATGCTGTTGCAAAAAAGCGCTTAAGTTAGAAAAGTACCCTCTCCTCGTAGGGGAGAGGGTACAAATTGCAGGAAATCTTTAAAAACTGCCGACGATCTTCCCTTTCTCATGTAAGGGGAAGGGTTAGGGGAAACCCTTAAGACAGTTTCTAAAGGTTCCTTCGCGGGCCGCCCTCCACGGCAACAGGCTCGAAGAAAGTGAACCCTGGAACGTATACCTGTATACCCTACGGTGTGCGTTATAGTTATCCACGGCGAAATAAGCATAAAATGCTTAAGGGATCACGATGCAGAACGGCGCGATGAAGCCCTGGCTGGACTCTTCCTGGCTGGCGGGCGCAAACCAGTCCTACATAGAGCAGCTCTATGAAGACTTCTTAACCGATCCTGACTCTGTTGATGCGCACTGGCGCACCATGTTCCAGCAGTTACCTGGCACCGGAGCCAGACCGGATCAATTCCATTCAAAAACGCGTGATTATTTCCGTCGTCTGGCGAAGGATGCCTCACGTTACTCCACCGCAATCACCGATCCTGACACCGATGCCAAACAGGTAAAAGTGTTGCAGCTGATCAACGCCTGGCGTTTCCGCGGCCATCAGGCGGCTAAGCTCGATCCGCTTGGGCTTTGGCAGCAGGAAACGGTTGCCGATCTGGATCCGGCGTTCCATAACCTGACCGAAGAAGATTTGCAGCAGAGCTTCAACGTGGGATCGTTTGCCATCGGCAAAGAGACCATGAAGCTTGCCGACCTGATCGCTGCGCTGAAGCAAACCTACGGTGGGTCGATCGGTGCGGAATACATGCACATCACCAATACCGAAGAAAAACGCTGGATCCAGCAGCGCATCGAATCGGTAGCTGGTCGTTCAAGCTTTACTCAGGAAGAGAAAAAACGTTTCCTGAGCGAGCTGACTGCAGCAGAAGGTCTGGAACGTTACCTGGGTGCAAAATTCCCAGGCGCGAAACGCTTCTCGCTGGAAGGCGGCGACGCGCTGGTACCGATGCTCAAAGAGATGATTCGCCACGCCGGCAAGAGCGGCACGCGCGAAGTGGTGCTGGGTATGGCGCACCGCGGTCGTCTTAACGTACTGATCAACGTACTGGGTAAAAAACCGCAGGATCTGTTCGACGAATTTGCGGGCAAACATAAAGAACATCTCGGCACCGGCGACGTGAAGTACCACATGGGCTTCTCTTCCGATGTTGAAACCGAAGGCGGCCTGGTTCACCTGGCGCTGGCATTCAACCCGTCACACCTGGAAATTGTTAGCCCGGTGGTTATCGGTTCCGTGCGTGCGCGTCTGGATCGTCTGGATAAGCCAGGCAGCAACCAGGTATTGCCAATCACCATTCATGGTGATGCCGCAGTAGCCGGGCAGGGCGTAGTTCAGGAAACCCTGAACATGTCCAAAGCGCGTGGCTATGAAGTGGGCGGTACCGTGCGTATCGTTATCAACAACCAGATTGGCTTCACCACCTCTAACCCGCTGGATGCGCGCTCCACGCCATACTGTACCGATATCGGTAAGATGGTGATGGCGCCGATTTTCCACGTGAATGCGGATGACCCGGAAGCCGTAGCTTTCGTGACCCGTCTGGCGCTGGACTTCCGTAACACCTTCAAACGTGACGTGTTTATCGACCTGGTTTGCTATCGCCGTCACGGGCATAACGAAGCTGACGAGCCAAGCGCAACGCAGCCGGTGATGTACCAGAAGATCAAAAAACATCCGACCCCACGCAAGATCTACGCAGACAAACTGGAGCAGGACAAACTGGCCACGCTGGAAGATGCCACCGAAATGGTGAATCTGTACCGCGATGCGCTGGATGCCGGCGAATGTGTCGTGCAAGAGTGGCGTCCGATGAACATGCACTCCTTTACCTGGTCGCCGTACCTCAACCACGAGTGGGATGAAAGCTACCCGAATAAAGTTGAGATGAAGCGCGTTCAGGAACTGGCTAAGCGCATCAGCACCGTGCCGGAAGCCGTAGAGATGCAGTCCCGCGTGGCGAAAATCTACAGCGACCGTCAGGACATGGCGAACGGCAATAAACTGTTCGACTGGGGTGCAGCGGAAAACTTGGCTTATGCAACACTGGTGGATGAAGGCGTGTCCGTTCGTCTGTCCGGTGAAGATGCTGGCCGTGGGACCTTCTTCCACCGTCACGCTGTTATCCATAACCAGACCAACGGCTCTACCTATACACCACTGGCGCACGTTCACAACAGCCAGGGTATCTTCAAAGTCTGGGATTCCGTGCTGTCTGAAGAAGCGGTTCTGGCCTTTGAATACGGCTATGCCACGGCAGAACCTCGCACCCTGACTATTTGGGAAGCGCAGTTCGGTGACTTCGCCAACGGGGCACAGGTGGTGATTGACCAGTTCATCAGCTCCGGCGAGCAGAAATGGGGCCGTATGTGTGGCCTGGTGATGCTGCTGCCGCACGGCTATGAAGGGCAAGGTCCAGAGCACTCCTCCGCTCGTCTGGAGCGTTACCTCCAGCTGTGTGCCGAGCAGAACATGCAGGTTTGCGTGCCATCTACGCCGGCTCAGGTTTATCACATGCTGCGTCGTCAGGCGCTGCGCGGGATGCGCCGTCCGCTGGTGGTGATGTCACCGAAATCTCTGCTGCGCCATCCGCTGGCAGTTTCCAGCCTCGACGAACTGGCCAACGGCACGTTCCAGCCGGCAATTGGTGAGATTGACGAACTGGATCCGAAAGGCGTGAAGCGCGTTGTTCTGTGTTCCGGTAAGGTCTACTACGACCTGCTTGAGCAGCGCCGTAAGAATGAGCAGAAGGATGTGGCGATTGTGCGTATCGAGCAGCTCTATCCGTTCCCGCATCAGGCGGTACAGGAAGCGCTGAAGCCGTTCGCTCACGTACACGACTTCGTCTGGTGCCAGGAAGAGCCGCTGAACCAGGGCGCCTGGTACTGCAGCCAGCACCACTTCCGCGAAGTGATTCCGTTTGGGTCCGCTCTGCGTTATGCAGGTCGCCCGGCCTCCGCCTCTCCGGCGGTAGGGTATATGTCCGTTCACCAGAAGCAACAGCAAGATCTGGTTAATGACGCGCTGAACGTCGAATAAATTAAAGGATAAATAATGAGTAGCGTAGATATTCTAGTTCCTGACCTGCC
Source organism: Cedecea sp. NFIX57 (assembly GCF_900177785.1). NCBI lineage: Bacteria > Pseudomonadati > Pseudomonadota > Gammaproteobacteria > Enterobacterales > Enterobacteriaceae > Cedecea > Cedecea sp. NFIX57. The sequence continues at coordinate 101,506 of NZ_FXAS01000010.1, forward strand.
TGAGTCCGTAGCCGACGCGACAGTGGCAACCTGGCATAAAAAACCGGGCGACAGCGTCAAACGTGACGAAGTGCTGGTTGAAATCGAAACTGACAAAGTGGTACTGGAAGTACCCGCGTCTGCGGACGGCGTTCTGGATGCAGTCCTGGAAGATGAAGGCACAACTGTGACCTCTCGTCAGATTCTGGGTCGCCTGCGTGAAGGCAACAGCGGCGGAAAAGAGTCCTCCGCAAAAGCTGACACCAAAGAGTCTACTCCGGCCCAGCGTCAGCAGGCTTCTCTGGAAGAGCAGAGCAATGATGCCCTCAGTCCGGCTATCCGCCGTCTGATCGCAGAGAACGACCTCGACGCCAGCGCTATCAAAGGCAGCGGCGTAGGTGGTCGTATCACTCGTGAAGATGTTGAAAAACACCTGAGCGAAGCGAAAGCGAAACAGCCTGCACAGGCGAAAGCTGCTGAAGCCGCTCAGGCACCGGTTGCGCCACTGGCTGGCCGCAGCGAAAAACGCGTACCAATGACCCGTCTGCGCAAGCGCGTAGCCGAGCGTCTGCTGGAAGCGAAAAACTCTACCGCCATGCTCACCACGTTCAACGAAGTGAACATGAAGCCAATCATGGAACTGCGTAAGCAGTACGGCGAAGCGTTTGAAAAACGCCACGGCGTGCGTCTGGGCTTCATGTCCTTCTACATTAAAGCGGTTGTTGAAGCGCTGAAACGCTATCCGGAAGTGAATGCTTCCATCGACGGCGAAGACGTGGTTTACCACAACTACTTTGATGTCAGCATCGCGGTTTCTACCCCGCGTGGCCTGGTGACTCCAGTGCTGAAAGATGTTGATACCCTGGGCATGGCCGACATCGAAAAACGCATCAAAGAGCTGGCGGTGAAAGGCCGTGACGGCAAACTGACCGTGGAAGAGCTGACCGGTGGTAACTTCACCATCACCAACGGTGGCGTCTTCGGCTCCCTGATGTCTACGCCAATCATCAACCCACCGCAAAGCGCGATCCTGGGCATGCACGCCATCAAAGATCGCCCAATGGCGGTGGACGGTAAAGTTGAGATCCTGCCGATGATGTACCTGGCGCTTTCTTACGATCACCGTCTGATCGATGGCCGCGAGTCCGTGGGTTACCTGGTAGCGATTAAAGAGCTGCTGGAAGATCCAACTCGTCTGCTGCTGGACGTGTAGTCGAACAAGACTCTGGCGGGTGCTATGACACCCGCCCCTACAACCAAATCTAACCTTACCCCGAGCATTAATGCTCTTTATCTGGATGGATAGAACTCATGAACTTACACGAATATCAGGCGAAACAGTTGTTTGCTCGGTATGGTTTGCCGGCACCTGTCGGTTACGCCTGCACCACACCGCGCGAAGCGGAAGAAGCCGCCTCTAAAATTGGCGCGGGTCCTTGGGTGGTGAAATGTCAGGTTCATGCCGGTGGCCGCGGTAAAGCGGGCGGTGTGAAAGTGGTTAACAGTAAAGAAGACATTCGTGCTTTTGCTGAGCACTGGCTGGGCAAACGCCTGGTGACTTACCAAACGGACGCCAACGGCCAGCCTGTACACCAGATTCTGGTTGAAGCTGCAACCGATATCGACAAAGAGCTGTATCTGGGCGCAGTAGTTGACCGTAGCTCTCGCCGTGTGGTCTTCATGGCCTCCACTGAAGGCGGCGTGGAAATCGAAAAAGTAGCGGAAGAAACGCCACACCTGATCCACAAAGTTGCGCTGGATCCGCTGGCAGGTCCAATGCCTTACCAGGGCCGTGAGCTGGCGTTCAAACTGGGTCTGGAAGGTAAACAGGTTCAGCAGTTCACTAAGATCTTTATGGGTCTGGCGACTATCTTCCTTGAGCGCGACCTGGCGCTGATTGAAATCAACCCGCTGGTGATCACCAAGCAGGGCGACCTGATCTGCCTCGACGGTAAACTGGGCGCTGACGGTAACGCACTGTTCCGCCAGCCAGATCTGCGCGAAATGCGTGACCAGTCTCAGGAAGACCCGCGTGAAGCTCAGGCTGCGCAGTGGGAGCTGAACTACGTGGCGCTGGACGGTAACATCGGCTGCATGGTTAACGGTGCGGGCCTGGCAATGGGCACCATGGACATCGTTAAGCTGCACGGTGGCGAGCCGGCTAACTTCCTTGACGTGGGCGGCGGTGCGACCAAAGAGCGCGTCACCGAAGCGTTCAAAATCATCCTGTCCGACGACAAAGTCAAAGCCGTTCTGGTGAACATCTTCGGCGGTATCGTACGCTGCGATCTGATTGCCGACGGCATCATTGGCGCGGTAGCTGAAGTGGGCGTTAACGTGCCGGTGGTGGTGCGTCTGGAAGGTAACAACGCCGAACTGGGCGCGAAAAAACTGGCGGATAGCGGCCTGAACATCATTGCAGCGAAAAGTCTGACGGACGCAGCACAGCAGGTTGTTGCTGCCGTGGAGGGGAAATAATGTCCATTTTGATCGATAAAAACACCAAGGTAATTTGCCAGGGCTTTACCGGCAGCCAGGGGACTTTCCACTCCGAGCAGGCGATTGCCTACGGTACGCAAATGGTTGGCGGCGTGACGCCAGGCAAAGGTGGCACTGAACACCTGGGCCTGCCAGTCTTCAATACCGTGCGTGAAGCTGTTGACGCTACTGGCGCGACCGCTTCCGTGATTTATGTTCCAGCCCCGTTCTGCAAAGACTCTATCCTGGAAGCGATTGATGCTGGCATTAAGCTTATCATCACCATCACTGAAGGTATCCCTACGCTGGATATGCTGACTGTGAAAGTGGCGCTGGATGAAGCTGGCGTGCGCATGATCGGGCCAAACTGCCCAGGTGTTATCACCCCAGGCGAATGCAAAATCGGCATCATGCCGGGCCACATTCACCTGCCGGGCAAAGTGGGCATCGTTTCCCGCTCCGGGACGCTGACCTATGAAGCCGTTAAGCAGACAACTGACATCGGTCTCGGCCAGTCAACCTGCGTCGGTATCGGCGGTGACCCGATCCCTGGCTCCAACTTCATTGATATCCTGAAGATGTTCCAGGCAGACCCGAAAACCGAAGCCATTGTGATGATCGGTGAAATCGGTGGGAGCGCAGAAGAAGAAGCTGCGGCCTATATCAAAGAGCACGTGACCAAACCTGTTGTGGGCTACATTGCCGGCGTTACCGCGCCTAAAGGCAAGCGTATGGGCCACGCGGGTGCCATCATCGCGGGCGGGAAGGGGACGGCGGATGAGAAATTCGCAGCTCTGGAAGCCGCTGGCGTGAAAACCGTTCGTAGCCTCGCCGACATTGGCGATGCGCTGAAAGCTATTCTGCCGCAGTAAGCAGATGCCCCCGCGTAAGCGGGGGAGACAGTAATAATAAGTGTTCGACATGGTTGGCCACCCTGGGTGGCCTTTTTTTATGTTTTGACTTTGATAATCCTGCCTCTTCTTACGTTGTATCGCGCATTCTCACGCACTTTTTCTTTTCCTGAATAATTTCTCTCTGCGATATTTTCTCTCTGTAACCTTATAAAAAATAATGATTTGTTAATTTAATTTATATCAAAAGTGAATTATTTGTGAATATTAAAAGGAGGGAGCTAAAACCACGGAAAAAGGTGCCGGATAAATAGTGTAAAGATGATCTGGTGTGCATTGGCGAAATTTAAGGTTCAGCTTTAAATATCCGCTTTATGTTGAGAATAAGCGTCATGAAATTAACCTCAAACGAAGCGTTGGAACATATCATTAACAACAAATTCACGATTAATTCTCTATTGAAAAATAATTAACATTACCAATGTAAATTGTTTTGGATCAATGTTTAAAGCTGGCGTTGCGGGGTATAAAGGGGCAAAATTGCTGCAGATCAAACTGGCCGAATAACGGTGTTTTAGCTATAAATTGATCGCCGTCGTAAAACGTAAAAAACATTAATCAAAGACCTGTTTATTGTAAGGGAATTGCAGGGTAATATAATTACGGGTTATTTTTGATTTAATTAACGTGTTTGTAACCTTTCACCTTTTGATTTCACATTTGAATAAAGTGGGCGAGAAAAAGGGGACTGGAAGCGAATGTATTTGTATTAGGGCATGCTTGTGGGAAACCTCCCGGTGAACCACAGTCGAAGTCTTCATGCGAAGAGCAAGGAGTCAAGATGTTTGATATTGTCGAACTGTCGCGCTTACAGTTTGCCTTGACCGCGATGTACCACTTCCTGTTTGTGCCACTGACGCTAGGTATGGCGTTTTTGCTGGCCATCATGGAAACGGTCTATGTGCTGTCGGGTAAGCAAATTTATAAAGATATGACCAAATTCTGGGGCAAGTTGTTTGCAATCAACTTTGCGCTGGGGGTGGCAACCGGTTTGACCATGGAGTTCCAGTTCGGGACTAACTGGTCTTACTATTCTCACTATGTCGGGGATATCTTCGGTGCGCCGCTGGCTATCGAAGGCCTGATGGCATTCTTCCTCGAATCTACCTTCGTTGGTCTGTTCTTCTTTGGCTGGGATCGCCTCGGCAAAGTTCAGCATATGGCCGTCACCTGGCTGGTGGCATTGGGCTCCAACCTCTCCGCGCTGTGGATTCTGGTCGCTAACGGCTGGATGCAAAACCCTATCGCTTCCGACTTCAACTTCGAAACCATGCGTATGGAAATGGTCAGCTTTGCCGAGCTGGTCCTGAACCCGGTTGCGCAGGTTAAATTCGTACACACCGTAGCGTCCGGCTATGTGTGTGGCGCGATGTTCGTGCTCGGTATCAGCTCCTACTACCTGCTGAAAGGCCGCGACGTCGCTTTTGCGAAGCGTTCCTTCGCGATTGCCGCGAGTTTTGGTATGGCCGCTATTCTCTCCGTTATCGTACTGGGCGATGAATCTGGCTACGAAATGGGGGATGTGCAGAAAACCAAACTGGCCGCGATTGAAGCCGAATGGGAAACTCAGCCAGCGCCGGCGGCGTTTACTCTGTTTGGTATTCCTGACCAGGATAAGCAAGAAAACCGCTTTGCTATTCAAATCCCTTACGCGCTGGGCATCATCGCTACCCGCTCCGTGGATAAACCTGTCACCGGTCTGAAAGAGCTGATGGTGCAGCACGAAGAGCGTATCCGTAACGGGATGAAGGCGTACAGCCTGCTGGAGCAACTGCGCAGTGGTTCAACCGATCAAAGCGTGCGTGATAGCTTCAACCACGTGAAAAAAGACCTGGGCTATGGTCTGTTGCTGAAGCGCTATACGGAAAACGTTACTGACGCGACCGAAGAGCAGATTCAGAAAGCAACCAAAGACTCCATTCCTCGCGTAGCACCATTGTACTTTGCGTTCCGTATCATGGTGGCCTGTGGCTTCCTGATGCTGTTCATCATTGCTGTGTCCTTCTGGACCGTGACCCGTAACGCCATTGGTTCGAAAAAATGGCTGCTGCGCGCCGCGCTGTACGGTATTCCATTGCCTTGGATCGCTATCGAATCCGGCTGGTTTGTTGCGGAATACGGTCGTCAGCCTTGGGCGGTAGGTGAGGTTCTGCCGACGGCTGTTGCAAACTCGTCATTGAGCGTGGGCGACCTGCTGTTCTCCATGATACTGATTTGCGGCCTTTACACGCTGTTTATGGTGGCGGAACTGTTCCTGATGTTCAAATTTGCTCGCCTTGGGCCGAGCAGTCTGAAAACAGGACGCTATCACTTTGAGCAGTCCAACGTGGCTTCTCAGCCGGCACGCTAAGACAGGAGTCGTCAAATGATCGATTATGAAGTATTGCGTTTTATCTGGTGGCTGCTGGTTGGCGTTCTGCTGATTGGTTTCGCCGTCACCGACGGCTTCGATATGGGCGTGGGCATGCTGTCGCGCGTGATTGGCCGTACTGACGTTGAACGCCGCATCATGGTTAACTCCATTGCGCCGCACTGGGACGGGAACCAGGTTTGGCTGATCACCGCGGGTGGGGCTCTGTTTGCTGCCTGGCCAATGGTTTATGCCGCTGCTTTCTCTGGCTTCTATGTCGCGATGATTCTGGTGCTGGCTTCTTTGTTCTTCCGTCCGGTAGGGTTCGACTACCGCTCGAAGATTGAAGATACCCGCTGGCGCAACATGTGGGACTGGGGCATTTTCATCGGTAGCTTCGTACCGCCGCTGGTGATTGGCGTGGCGTTCGGCAACCTGCTGCAGGGCGTTCCGTTCCACGTGGATGAATACCTGCGTCTTTACTACACCGGTAACTTCTTCCAACTGCTGAATCCGTTTGGCCTGTTGGCGGGTGTTGTTAGCGTGTCGATGATCGTGGCCCAGGGCGCAACCTATCTGCAGATGCGTACCGTAGGTGAGTTACATCTGCGTGCTAAAGCGGCTGCTCAGATTGCTGCGCTGGTGATGATGGTTTGCTTCGCGCTGGCCGGTGTCTGGGTTATCTACGGCATTGATGGCTATGTGGTGACTTCTGCTCTGGATCATCACGCGGCATCTAACCCACTGACCAAAGAAGTGGCGCGTCAGGCTGGTGCCTGGCTGGTGAACTTCAACAATACGCCAGCGCTGTGGTTGATTCCTGCTCTGGGCGTTGTGCTGCCGCTGCTGACCATCCTCATGTCTCGTCTGGAGAAAGGCGCCCTGGCGTTTATCTTCTCTTCGCTGACGCTGGCCTGTGTGATCCTGACTGCCGGTATCGCGATGTTCCCGTTCGTGATGCCTTCCAGCACCATGATGAACGCTAGCCTGACCATGTGGGATGCGACGTCCAGCCAGCTGACGCTGAATGTGATGACCTATGTTGCCATCGTGTTCGTGCCAATCATTCTTCTCTACACCACCTGGTGTTACTGGAAAATGTTCGGTCGTATCACGAAAGAGCACATCGAAAGCAACTCCACCTCTCTGTACTAATAAGGAGCTGATTATGTGGTACTTTGCATGGATTCTGGGCACGCTTCTCGCGTGTGCATTCGGGATTATTACCGCGCTGGCTCTCGAGCACGTTGAGGCGAGCAAAGCCGGAAAAGAAGAGCACTGATGGAATACGTTATCGCGAAACTGTACGCGGTAATGGACAAGAGCCCCTTGCGGGCTCTTTCCTTAGTGATGGCGCTGGTATTGGCTGGATGTATTTTCTGGGACCCGTCTCGTTTTGCCGCCAAAACGAGTGAGCTGGAGATTTGGCATGGCTTCCTGCTGATGTGGGGCGTTTGTGCCGGGATCATTCACGGCGTGGGTTTCCGCCCAACCAAAGTGCTTTGGCAGGGTATTTTCTGCCCGCTGATAGCCGATTTAGTGCTCATCGCTGGACTGCTGTTTTTCTTCTTCTGAATGCCTGTGCGCATTCCCCCGCCTGAAGCAGAAATTATGGGCTTTAACAAGCCCATAAAAATTTACTTAACGTTTAAAACAATCCATTCCAAACCCTGATTCTCTTGCGTATAGTAAGCAGCGTTTAATTGCATTACCGGGATGTAAAGTGAGTACAACGCTGTTTCGATGGCCGGTTCGTGTTTACTACGAGGACACAGACGCCGGTGGTATGGTTTACCATGCCAGTTATGTTGCTTTTTATGAAAGAGCACGCACAGAGATGCTGCGCCAGCACAACTTTAACCAGCATTCCCTGTTGGCGGAGCGTGTCGCCTTTGTCGTACGCAGGATGACGGTTGATTATCTTGCGCCTGCCCGACTCGACGATTTACTCGAAATCCAAAGTGAAATTACATCGATGCGCGGCACTTCTATGGTGTTTACGCAGCGAATAGTCAACGCTGAAAATCAGTTACTTAATCAAGCTGAAGTGCTGATTGTTTGTGTTGATCCACACCTAATGAAGCCTCGTGCGCTTCCCAAGTCTATTGTCGCGGAGTTCAAGCAGTGACTGACATGAATATCCTTGATTTGTTCCTGAAGGCAAGCCTTCTGGTCAAATTTATCATGTTGATTTTGATTGGTTTTTCCATCGCATCATGGGCAATCATCATTCAGCGAACGCGTATCCTTAATGCCGCCGGCCGTGAAGCCGAGGCGTTTGAAGACAAGTTCTGGTCCGGTATCGAACTGTCTCGCCTGTATCAGGAGAGCCAGGGCCGCCGTGACAGCTTGAGCGGTTCCGAGCAGATCTTCTATTCCGGCTTCAAAGAGTTTGCGCGCCTGCATCGTGCCAATACCCACGCGCCAGAAGCCGTGGTTGAGGGCGCATCCCGTGCGATGCGTATCTCGATGAGCCGCGAGCTGGAAACGCTGGAAACCCATATTCCTTTCCTTGGCACCGTCGGTTCCATCAGTCCGTATATCGGCCTGTTTGGTACGGTGTGGGGGATCATGCACGCGTTTATCGCCCTGGGTGCGGTGAAGCAGGCGACGCTGCAGATGGTAGCGCCAGGTATTGCCGAAGCGCTGATCGCGACCGCGATTGGTCTGTTTGCTGCTATTCCGGCCGTTATGGCGTACAACCGCCTTAACCAACGCGTGAACAAACTGGAATTGAATTACGACAACTTCATGGAAGAGTTCACGGCTATCCTGCACCGTCAGGCTTTTACCAGCAGCGAAAAGCAGTAACAAGGGGTAAGTCATGGCCAGACGCGGACGTGGTCGTCGTGAGCTGAAGTCAGAAATTAACATCGTTCCTTTGCTGGACGTGCTGCTGGTGCTGTTGCTGATCTTTATGGCAACGGCGCCGATCATCACCCAGAGCGTCGAAGTGGATCTGCCGGATGCGACCGATTCTCAGACCGTCAGCAGTAACGATGAACCACCGGTCATTATTGAAGTGTCCGGGGTAGGGCAGTACAGCGTAGTGGTTGAGAAAGATCGTATGGATCAGCTGCCGTCAGAGCAGGTTGTTGCCGAAGCGCAGCGCCGTCTGCAGGCGAATCCAAAAACGGTCTTTTTGATCGGCGGCGCAAAAGATGTTCCGTATGACGAGATCATCAAGGCGCTGAATCTGCTGCATCAGGCGGGCGTGAAGTCCGTTGGTCTGATGACGCAGCCAATCTGATCCATTTCGCTTAAACCGTTTGGGAACCGAGAGTGTCAAAGGCAACCGAAGAGAACGCTAAATTAAAACGGGCGATCATCGTTTCAGTGGTGCTGCACATCATTTTGATTGCCATCCTGATCTGGAGCTCGTTTGATGAGCACATTGATGCATCCGCTGGCGGTGGCGGTGGTTCTTCTATTGACGCGGTGATGGTTGACCCGGGTGCGGTAGTGGAAAACTACAATCGCCAACAGCAGCAGCAGGCAAGCAGCAAACGTGCCGCTGAACAGCGTGAAAAACAGGCGCAGCAGCAGGCGGAAGAGCTTCAGCAAAAACAGGCGGCAGAGCAACAGCGTCTGAAAGAGCTGGAGAAAGAGCGTTTAGCGGCTCAGGAGCAGGCAAAAGCGCAGGCCGAACAGCAGAAACAGGCTGAAGCGGCCGCGAAGCAGGCTCAGGAGCAGCAGAAACAGGCCGAAGCCGCGGCTGCAGCTGCGAAGGCAAAAGCGGATGCTCAGGCGAAAGCCCAGGCTGACGCCCAGGCCAAAGCTCAGGCTGATGCCCAGGCTAAAGCTGCGGAAGAAGCTGCGAAGAAAGCGGCTGCGGATGCTCAGAAAAAAGCCACTGAAGAAGCGGCTAAGAAAGCAGCTGACGCAGAGAAAAAAGCTGCTGCTGACGCTGCTGCTGCTGCAGCGAAAAAAGCTCAGCAGGATGCTGAGAAAAAAGCCGCAGATGCTGCAGCTAAGAAGGCTGCGCAGGACGCCGAGAAGAAAGCCGCTGCTGAGGCAGCTAAGCAAGCTGCAGCTGAAAAAGCTGAAGCTGCTAAGCAGGCTGCTGCTGAAAAGGCCGCGGCAGAAAAAGCTGCCGAGAAGGCCGCTGCTGACAAGGCTGCAGCTGCTAAAGCCGCCGCAGATAAGAAAGCGGCCGCCGACGCGAAGAAGAAGGCTGCTGCTGAGAAAGCTGCTTCTGACAAGGCCGCAGCACAGGGTGTCGACGATTTATTCGGTGATTTAAGCTCAGGTAAGAATGCACCGAAAACGGGCGGTGGGGCGAAAGGTAATGCCGCAGCTGCCGCTGGAAAAGGGAATAATAAGAACAACGGCGCAAGTGGCGCGGAGATCAACGGCTATGCTGGTCAGATAAAGGCAGCGATCGAGAGTAAGTTCTATAACGATCCTTCGTTTGCCGGTAAGACCTGTTCGCTGCGGATCAAGTTGGCACCAGACGGCCTTCTGCTTGACATCAAGCCTGAAGGCGGTGACCCAGCACTTTGTCAGGCTGCCGTTGCGGCAGCGCGTCTGGCGAAGATTCCGAAGCCGCCAAGCGAAGCTGTTTATGAAGTCTTCAAGAACGCACCGATCGACTTTAAGCCTTAACGCGGTTTTCCCCGTCACGACGGGGAAAGCACACTAAGCTGAGTTACAGGGTTTTGGTAGTTTTGTGTATTTGGGTTTGTTAACATTCTGCTAAATTATCGTGGGCTTTCCGCCCGGATAAGGGAGATATGATGAAGCAGGCATTTCGTGTAGCGTTAAGTTTCTTAATGCTGTGGGCAGCGGTGCTGCACGCAGAAGTTCGTATCGAGATCACCCAGGGCGTGGATTCTGCTCGTCCAATTGGTGTGGTTCCGTTCACCTGGGCAGGCCCTGGCGCCGCGCCTGAAGACATCGGTGGCATTGTTGCCGCTGACCTGCGTAACAGCGGTAAATTCAACCCACTCGACAGATCTCGCCTGCCACAGCAGCCGGGTTCTGCTCAGGAAGTTCAGCCTGCTGCATGGACCGCGCTCGGTATTGACGCCGTCGTAGTAGGCCAGGTTACGCCAAACGGCGACGGCAGTTACACCGTTGCTTACCAACTGGTAGATACCTCTGGTGCACCAGGCACGGTACTGGCGCAGAACTCCTACAAAGTGAACAAACAGTGGCTGCGCTATGCCGGCCATACCGCCAGCGATGAAGTGTTTGAGAAGCTGACCGGGATTAAAGGTGCATTCCGTACCCGTATTGCTTACGTCGTACAGACCAATGGCGGCCAGTTCCCGTATGAGCTGCGCGTGTCTGATTACGATGGCTACAACCAGTTTGTGGTTCACCGTTCTCCACAGCCGCTGATGTCTCCAGCCTGGTCTCCGGACGGCAGTAAATTGGCTTATGTGACCTTCGAAAGCGGCCGTTCTGCGCTGGTTGTGCAGACGCTGGCTAACGGTGCAGTGCGTCAGATTGCTTCGTTCCCGCAGCACAACGGTGCACCGGCGTTCTCTCCGGACGGTTCTAAGCTGGCGTTCGCGCTGTCTAAAACCGGCAGCCTGCAGCTGTACGTGATGGACCTTGGCTCTGGCCAGATTCGTCAGGTGACAGAAGGTCGCAGTAACAACACGGAACCTACCTGGTTCCCGGACAACCAAACCCTGGCCTATACCTCTGACCAGGCGGGTCGTCCACAGATTTATAAAGTCAGTATTAGTGGCGGTGCTCCGCAGCGTCTGTCCTGGGAAGGTTCTCAGAACCAGGATGCCGATGTCAGTGCCGACGGTAAAATTATGGTAATGGTCAGCTCCGCTAGCGGTCAGCAGCACATTGCCAAACAGGATCTGGTAGCGGGTGGCGTAACAACTTTATCGTCAACGTTCCTGGATGAAACGCCAAGTCTGGCACCTAACGGCACTATGGTAATCTACAGCTCTTCTCAGGGGATGGGATCCGTGCTGAATTTGGTTTCAACAGATGGGCGTTTCAAAGCGCGTCTTCCGGCAACTGATGGACAGGTCAAATTCCCTGCCTGGTCGCCGTATCTGTGATAACAATATTGATTATTAAAGGATCAAAGAAATGCAACTGAACAAAGTGCTGAAAGGGCTGATGATTGCTCTGCCGGTTATGGCTATCGCGGCGTGTTCTTCTAACAAGAGCGCCAACAATGGTCAGAGCGGTGAAGGTATGCTGGGTGCCGGCACTGGTATGGACGCTAACGGCCACGGCAACATGTCTTCTGAAGAGCAGGCTCGTCTGCAGATGCAACAGCTGCAGCAGAACAACATCGTTTACTTCGGTCTGGACAAATACGATGTTAGCTCTGAATTCGCTGCAATGCTGGATGCGCACGCTAACTTCCTGCGTAGCAACCCGTCTTACAAAGTGACCGTAGAAGGCCATGCGGATGAGCGCGGTACCCCAGAGTACAACATCGCACTGGGCGAACGTCGTGCTAACGCTGTTAAAATGTACCTGCAAGGTAAAGGCGTTTCTGCAGACCAGATCTCCATCGTTTCTTACGGTAAAGAAAAACCTGCAGTACTGGGTCATGACGAAGCGGCTTACGCTAAAAACCGTCGTGCCGTACTGGTTTACTAAGAGAATCGCATGAGCAGTAACTTCAGACATCACTTGTTGAGTCTGTCGTTACTGGTTGGCATAGCGGCCCCCTGGGCCGCTACTGCTCAGGCGCCAATCAGTAGTGTCGGCTCAGGCTCGGTCGAAGACCGCGTCACTCAACTCGAGCGTATTTCTAACGCTCACAGTCAGCTTTTGACCCAACTCCAGCAACAACTCTCCGATAACCAGAATGACATTGATTCCCTGCGCGGTCAGATTCAGGAAAGTCAGTATCAGCTGAATCAGGTTGTGGAACGTCAAAAGCAAATTTTGCTGCAGATGGATAGCCTTAGCGGCGCTGCGGCGGGAGCAGGGCAACAGCCTGCTGCCGGTGCATCCCAGACTGCCACGCCGGACGCAGGGGCCTCTAACGCGGCGCCTGCTGCCCCAGTGCAGGGCGGTGACGCTAATAGCGACTACAACGCAGCTATCGCGCTGGTGCAGGATAAATCGCGTCAGGACGATGCCATCAACGCGTTTCAGGCCTTTGTGAAGAAGTATCCGGATTCAACTTATCTGCCTAACGCCAATTACTGGCTGGGTCAGTTGAATTACAACAAAGGCAAAAAGGACGATGCGGCGTTTTATTTTGCCTCCGTGGTGAAAAACTACCCAAAATCTCCTAAAGCACCGGACGCCATGTTTAAGGTTGGCGTGATCATGCAGGACAAAGGCGACGCTGCAAAAGCGAAAGCCGTCTACCAGCAGGTCGTTAAACAGTATCCCAATACTGAAGGTGCAAAGCAGGCTCAAAAACGTCTGAATGCGCAATAATGCGTGCGGCCTGACCAGATATCGTCGTTTTTCTGGTCTTGCCGTGCGAAACGTAAGCAGTTGAGCGATCTGCGTCAAAATTATTGTTGCGTCAAAATCTTAAATCAGTAATATATGCCGCCGTTGCCAAGGGATACTAAACAAACCCAAAGTGACGCAAAAGTGGGTCGTTAGCTCAGTTGGTAGAGCAGTTGACTTTTAATCAATTGGTCGCAGGTTCGAATCCTGCACGACCCACCACTTTAAAGTAGTAAGCAGTAGCAAAGCGTGAAGGGTTCGAACCTGCAGCAGGTTTGAGTTGAGCGAAAGCGAAAGAACGTTGTGATAACAACGGCCCGAAGGGTGATAATCATCCTGCACGACCCACCGCTTTAAAGTAGTAAGCAGTAAAGAAGTTTGCAGTAAGCCGCACAGCGGGTCGTTAGCTCAGTTGGTAGAGCAGTTGACTTTTAATCAATTGGTCGCAGGTTCGAATCCTGCACGACCCACCATCTTTTAAGATGAAAGTTGTAGTGAATCGAAAACGGTTCGAGTAGGGCAAAGCAAAACTTCAAAGCAGTAACCGCATAAAGCGGGTCGTTAGCTCAGTTGGTAGAGCAGTTGACTTTTAATCAATTGGTCGCAGGTTCGAATCCTGCACGACCCACCAATGTAGAAAGGCGCCCTAAAGGCGCCTTTTTGCTATCTGCGATTTGAAAATCCTGCCATTCCTGGCACTCATTCTCCACTGGTCTGTTTCTCTCAGCGCATCGAGCAATAACCCACGACATTTCGACTAAATTTCGCTATCTTGTTTAGCATATAAAACAATGAGTGCCGAAGATGGCGTGAATCACGCTTTATTTGGCCTGTAATGTTAAGTCAGTAAAACGAGACTGCATGATGAGCGTAATGTTTGACCCGGAAACTGCGATTTATCCCTTCCCGCCTAAACCTGCGCCCCTGAGCGGAGATGAAAAACAGTTTTATCGTGAAAAAATTAAGCGTCTGCTTAAAGAACGGGATGCGGTGATGGTGGCGCATTACTACACCGACCCGGAAATCCAGTCGCTTGCCGAAGAAACCGGTGGGTGTATCTCTGACTCGCTGGAGATGGCTCGCTTTGGCGCTAACCACCCGGCATCTACGCTACTGGTGGCGGGGGTGCGTTTCATGGGGGAAACGGCGAAAATCCTCAGCCCCGAAAAGACCATTTTAATGCCCACCCTCAATGCCGAATGCTCATTAGATCTCGGCTGCCCGATTGAAGCATTTAACGCTTTCTGCGACCAGCACCCGGATCGTACTGTCGTCGTCTATGCTAATACCTCTGCCGCGGTAAAAGCCCGGGCAGACTGGGTCGTCACATCCAGTATTGCGGTAGAGCTGATTGAACATCTGGATAGCCTGGGCGAGAAAATCATCTGGGCACCGGATCGCCACCTTGGCAACTACGTTCAGAAGCAGACCGGGGCCGACGTACTGTGCTGGCAAGGAGCCTGCATTGTGCATGATGAATTTAAAAATCAGGCGCTGGCGCGGATGAAAGCGCTATACCCGAATGCGGCGGTGCTGGTTCATCCTGAATCACCGCAGGCCGTGGTGGATATGGCCGATGCGGTAGGATCGACCAGCCAGCTGATTAACGCGGCTAAAACGCTGCCTCACCAGCAGCTTATTGTCGCCACCGATCGCGGGATATTTTACAAAATGCAACAGGCGTGTCCGGACAAAGAGCTACTGGAAGCGCCAACCGCAGGGGAAGGGGCAACCTGCCGCAGCTGTGCGCATTGCCCGTGGATGGCAATGAACGGGCTTAAAGCCATTGCTGAAGGGCTGGAACAGGGTGGGGCTGCACACACGATAGAAGTGGATGCTGCGCTGCGAGAAGGTGCGCTGGTTCCGCTTAATCGTATGCTCGATTTTGCGGCAGAATTGCGTCGTACGATTAAAGGCAACGCGTAACAATATTACGCTCAGGGGAGTTCATGGATTTTTTTAGCACGCAGAACATTCTCGTCCACATCCCCATTGGGGCGGGCGGGTATGACTTATCATGGATTGAAGCTGTGGGAACGCTGGCGGGATTGCTTTGTATCTGGCTTGCCAGCCTGGAGAAGATAGGCAACTACGCCTTCGGGTTAATCAACGTCACCCTGTTTGCCATCATATTCTTTCAGATCCAGCTCTACGCTAGCCTTCTTTTGCAGCTGTTCTTTTTTGTGGCGAACATCTACGGCTGGTATGCCTGGTCGCGGCAAAGTAGTAACCATCAGTCACTGCTGCAAATCCGATGGCTGCCTTTGCCTAAGGCGATTGCCTGGCTAGTGATTATTGTCGCAGCGATTGGGTTGATGACGGTGTTTATCGATCCGGTCTTTGCCTTCCTGACCCGGGTTGCGGTGTCTGTGATGCAGAGTCTGGGGCTGAACGTTACCTTGCCGGAACTACAGCCAGACGCCTATCCGTTCTGGGACTCGTGCATGATGGTGCTGTCGATTGTGGCGATGATTCTCATGACCCGGAAATACGTGGAAAACTGGCTGCTGTGGACAATCATCAACGTCATCAGCGTGGTTATCTTTGCCCTGCAGGGCGTTTACGCGATGTCGCTGGAATATCTCATTCTGACTTTCATCGCGTTGAATGGCAGCCGGATGTGGATCAACAGCGCGCGACAATCCGGTTCGCGCGCCTTGTCCTGATCAGTGATGATGATGGGCATGGCCAGCACCGTGGTCATGCTCATTCAGGTCGCAGTCCGGGCCGTGACAAACCTGATACTCCATCTGTACCGTGGCATGTTCTATCTGATACTCGTGCTCGAGGAAGTGATGTATGCGCGCCAACAAAGCGTCGTGATCGTGGGGCGGTACAACCTGAACATGTAGCGTCATCAGCGGTTTTTCGCCAACCAGCCAGATATGGACGTGATGCACGTTACGTACTTCCGGTATTGAACGGGAAAGATTACGCTTCAGCGCGGCAATGTCGATGGCGCCCGGTGCACCTTCTAATAGCTCGTTGACGCTCTCTTTCAGCAGGCTCCAGGCGCTGCGTAGCACCAGGCAGGAAACCAGCACCGACAGTATGGGGTCAATCGGTGTCCAGCCGGTCCAGAGGATCACCACCGCCGCCACAATTGCCCCCACTGAACCCAACAAGTCACCCAGCACATGCAGCGCCGCCGCGCGCACGTTGAGATTTTTCTCTCCGCTGCCGCTGTGCAGGATCCAGAAAGAAACCAGGTTAGCCAGCAGTCCGGCGACCGCAATGGTCAGCATTGCCCAGCCCGCAATCGGCTGAGGATTTGAGAAGCGCTGAATCGCTTCCCAGACAATAAGAATGGTGATCACCACCAGGGCAATAGCGTTTACAAATGCTGCGAGCGTAGTCAGGCGTAGCCAACCAAAGGTATGCCGGGCGTTGGGAGGCCGACGGGCAAAATGCACGGCCAGCAAAGCAAACAGCAGTGCCGCAGCGTCGGTGAGCATATGGCCGGCATCGGCCAGCAGAGCCAGCGAGCCGGAAAGCAGGCCACCGATAACTTCGGCAACCATGAAAATTGCCGTGATGAGAAAGGCAAACAGCAGGCGTTTTACGTTGCTATCAGCAGGGGTATGTTGGTGTGAATGCGCCATAATCTCTCACAAAGATAAATCCCGGTGGGCTAATTATAACCGCTCCATGGTTTCAACTGGTTGAAAGAGGCTGAAAAATCCTGCGAGTCAAAAATGTGGATGAGACCTTAATTTTCAAAATAGCATTCAATATTGAAAATTTAACATCCTTCAGTGGTAAGCGTTGAAATAGGGTGTGAATTCATAGATTCTCATTATGTTCTCACTGTTTTTTTCGAGTTTTCAGGATTAACCTGTGAGAAGTGTAAAAGCCCGTTTACACTTGTGGTTATGCGAGTTAGATTGAAAGGATTGCAACGAAGAAAAATATCAGGATGACCCCGGAAATATCATGAATTATCAGAACGACGACTTAAGAATTAAAGAGATTAACGAGCTTCTCCCCCCTGTAGCGCTGTTGGAAAAATTCCCCGCCACTGAAAAAGCTGCCCACACCGTCTCTCAGGCGCGTAAAGCGATCCATAAAATCCTTAAAGGCAGCGACGACCGTCTGCTGGTGGTGATCGGGCCTTGCTCTATTCACGACACCAAAGCCGCCAAAGAGTACGGCGCGCGCCTGCTGGCGTTACGTGAAGAGCTTCAGGGCGAGCTGGAAGTGGTAATGCGCGTCTATTTTGAAAAACCGCGTACCACCGTGGGCTGGAAAGGTCTGATTAACGATCCGCACATGGACAGCAGCTACCAGATTAACGACGGCCTGCGCATTGCGCGTAAGCTGCTGCTAGATATCAACGATTCCGGCCTGCCAGCGGCAGGGGAATTCCTTGATATGATCACGCCTCAGTACCTGGCGGATCTGATGAGCTGGGGCGCTATCGGCGCGCGTACCACTGAATCACAGGTGCACCGCGAACTGGCTTCCGGCCTCTCTTGCCCGGTTGGTTTTAAAAACGGCACCGACGGCACGATCAAAGTTGCGATTGATGCCATCAACGCCGCCGGTGCACCGCACTGCTTCCTGTCCGTAACCAAGTGGGGCCATTCCGCCATCGTCAACACTAGCGGGAACGGTGACTGCCACATTATTCTGCGTGGCGGCAAAGAGCCGAACTACAGCGCGAAGCATGTGGAAGAGGTCAAAGCGGGCCTGGTGAAAGCGGGTCTTGAGCCACAGGTGATGATTGACTTCAGCCACGCCAACAGCAGCAAACAGTTCAAAAAGCAGATGGACGTTTCTGCCGACGTTTGCGGCCAAATTGCCGGCGGCGAAAAGGCTATCATCGGCGTGATGATTGAAAGCCATCTGGTAGAAGGCAACCAAAGCCTGGAGAGCGGCGAGCCGCTGGTCTACGGCAAAAGCGTTACCGACGCCTGCATTGGCTGGGACGATACCGAAGTGGCGCTGCGCAAACTTGCCGCGGCGGTAAAAGCTCGTCGTGGCTAACAGCCTGATTTGAGCAATAAAAAAGGCGTGGTGCTTACCACGCCTTTTTTTATGGACGGCGAATTACTTCGCTTTACCCTGGTTGGCTACTGCGGCGGCTTTCGCTGCGATTTCGTCAGCGTTGCCCAGGTAGTAACGTTTCAGCGGTTTGAAGTTCTCATCGAACTCATATACCAGCGGCACGCCGGTAGGGATGTTCAGTTCGAGGATCTCATCTTCGCTCAGGTTATCCAGGTATTTAACCAGCGCACGCAGGGAGTTACCGTGAGCCGCAACGATAACGCGCTCGCCGGACTTCATGCGTGGCAGAATGGACTCATTCCAGAACGGCGTTACGCGGTCGATGGTCAGCGCCAGACTTTCGGTGGTTGGCAGCTCGCTGTCGGTCAGTTTTGCGTAACGTGGATCGTGGCCCGGGAAACGCTCGTCGTCTTTAGACAGTTCTGGCGGGGTGATCGCGAAGCCGCGACGCCACTGTTTAACCTGCTCGTCACCGTATTTTTCAGCGGTTTCAGCTTTGTTCAGACCCTGCAGGGCGCCGTAGTGACGCTCGTTCAGTTTCCAGGATTTCTCAACCGGCAGCCAGGCCTGGTCCAGTTCATCGAGGATATTCCACAGGGTGTGGATGGCACGTTTCAGCACAGAGGTGTAAGCGAAGTCGAAAGTGAAGCCTTCGTCCTTCAGAAGCTTACCGGCAGCTTTAGCTTCGGTACGACCTTTATCAGACAGATCAACATCATACCAACCAGTGAAGCGGTTTTCGTTGTTCCACTGGCTTTCGCCGTGACGAACCAGTACCAGCTTAGTAACAGCCATGATTTACTCCTTAATGAGCCTGGGATTAATGATAACAATTATCATTATATTGCCGTGCCATAAGTCACGGCAATGATAAACGTTTAACATAGCGAAAAAGCGCGTGGAGTGTAAGGTGGTTGTAAAAGGTTGTTATATTTTTGGCTCGATCTGGCGGGAAAGTCAGCGATTTGGTGAGAAATTGCCCTTATTGAAAAGGGCAATAGGGATCAATGAGGCAGAAACTGGTATTCCGTGATGCTGAGATAGGTCTCATCCGGTTTTAACCAGCAGCCCGGCTGCGGCCATTCCGGATGATTTGGACTGTCCGGCAGGAAACCGCTCTCCAGCGCCAGACCGTTCCAGTCGCTGTAATTTGCGCTATCTCGCGCAGGCGTACCCGCCAGATAGTTCCCGCTGTAGAACTGTAGCGCCGGTGCCGTTGTGAACACCTTCATTTCCAGCGCACCGTCTGCAGACCAGACTCGTGCAACCGGCTGACTAAGATCGCCTTTAGCCTGCAGCAAGAAAGCGTGATCGTAACCTTTGGTGAGGCGCTGATCGTTGTCGGCCATAAAATCTTGCACAAGCGTTTTAGGCTCACGGAAATCAAAGCTGGTGCCGGCCACTTCTTTAAGGTCGCCCGAAGGCAGGCCGCTGGCGTCGACCGGCAAATAGCTGTCGGCCAGCAATTGGAGCTTATGCTGCCGCACATCGCCTTGGGTGCTGTCGAGATTGAAGTAGGCGTGGTTGGTGAGATTGACCGGGCAAGGCTTATCTACGACAGCACGAAGCTCGATGCTGATGCGGTTATCTTCCGTTAAAGCATAGCGCGCCGTGGCGTGTAATTTACCGGGGAAACCCTGATCGCCGTCGCAGGAATCCAGCTCGTAGGTCACTGCTTGCTCATTTTGCACGGCAATGCGCCAGCGGCGTTTATCGAAACCTTCCGGCCCGCCGTGAAGCTGGTTTTCGCCCTGGTTAATCTCAAGCTGGAGCATTTCACCGCCAACGGTAAGCTTCCCTCCGGCAATACGGTTAGCGTAGCGCCCGACGATCGCACCCATAAAGGCACTTTGCTGCAAATAATGCTCAGGCGAAGCGCAGCCCAGCAACGTCTCCCGCACGCCGCCGTCTTTTAGCGGCACCCGACAGGAAAGCAAGGTCGCGCCCCAGTCCATCAGCGTGACGACCATCCCCGCGCTGTTGCGCAGGGTGGTAAGGCGAAACGGCTGGCCGTCCGGCGCCAGATGCGGCGTCTCTTTTAGCATTGGCCCGCTCCTTCGGAGGCTTTGCAAACGTAGAAGGTTTCTTTAATTCCTGTTTTGCTCTCGTACTGTTCTTCCACTGCCAGTTTCACGGCCGGGACGAGATCTTCGGGCACCAGCGCGACAATACAGCCCCCAAAACCACCGCCGGTCATACGTACGCCACCTTTCTCGCCAATAGTCGCTTTGACGATCTCTACGAGGGTATCGATTTGCGGCACGGTGATTTCGAAATCATCGCGCATGGAGGCGTGAGATTCGGCCATTAACTGGCCCATACGGACCAGGTCACCTTTGGCAAGTGCATCCGCCGCTTCCACGGTGCGGATATTTTCTGTCAGCACGTGACGAACGCGTTTGGCAACGATCGGATCCAGCTCGTGCGCGACGGCATTGAATTTTGCCAGATCAACATCTCGCAGGGCTTTCTGGCTAAAGAAACGAGCGCCGGTTTCACACTGTTCGCGACGGGTGTTGTATTCGCTACCCACCAGCGTGCGTTTGAAATTGCTGTTAATGATCACCACCGCAACGCCTTTTGGCATGGAGACGGCTTTCGTTCCCAGCGAGCGGCAATCAATCAGCAGGGCGTGGTCTTTCTTGCCAAGGGCGGAAATCAGCTGATCCATAATGCCGCAGTTGCAGCCGACAAACTGGTTCTCCGCTTCCTGACCATTGAGCGCCAGCTGAGCGCCATCCAGAGGCAGGTGGTAGAGATGCTGGAAGACTTTGCCTACCGCGACTTCCAGCGAGGCGGACGAGCTTAACCCGGCGCCCTGCGGCACATTGCCGCTGATCACCATATCCACGCCGGAAAAGTTGTTATCGCGCTTTTGCAGATGCTTCACCACGCCGCGAACGTAGTTAGCCCACTGTTGTGTATCGTGCGAGACAATAGGGGCATCGAGGGAGAAGCTGTCCTGCTGATTGTCATAATCGGCGGCAACAACCCGGACAATGCGGTCATCACGTTTGGCACAGCTAATCACCGTCTGATAATCAATGGCGCACGGCAGCACGAAACCATCGTTGTAATCGGTGTGCTCACCAATCAGGTTTACGCGGCCCGGGGCCTGAATAGCGTGTGTTGCCGGGTAACCAAATTGCTCAGCGAACAGACGCTGGGTTTTCTCTTTCAGACTCATAATGACGCTCCTGACTGGCGGAAATGGATATCACTGACGGCACGCAAGCGTTCTGCGGCTTGCTCTGCGGTTAAATCTCGCTGGGTTTCGGCCAGCATTTCATAGCCAACCATAAACTTACGAACCGTGGCGCTGCGCAGCAGCGGCGGGTAGAAATGCGCGTGAAGCTGCCAGTGCTGATTGCTTTCACCGTTGAACGGCGCGCCGTGCCAGCCCATTGAGTAGGGGAAGGAGCACTGGAAGAGGTTGTCATAGCGGCTGGTGAGTTTTTTCAGCGCTAATGCCAGGTCAGCACTTTGTTCTGCGCTGAGGTCGGTGATACGCAGGACGTGGGCCTTGGGCAGCAGCAGCGTTTCGAATGGCCAGGCTGCCCAGTAAGGGACGACGGCCAGCCAGTGTTCGGTTTCAACTACGGTGCGGCTACCGTCCGCCTGCTCACGCTGCACGTAGTCCAGCAGCATTGGGGTGCCCTGGTGGGCGAAATATTCACGTTGTAGGGTATCTTCACGGGCGACCTCGTTAGGCAAAAAACTGTTTGCCCAAACCTGTCCGTGAGGATGTGGGTTGGAGCAGCCCATAGCTGCGCCTTTGTTTTCAAATACCTGAACCCACGGGTATGTCTGCCCCAGCTCAGCGGTCTGCTGTTGCCAGGTTTGTACAACTTCTTCCAGAGCGGGAAGCGTGAGCTCTGGTAATGTTTTACTGTGGTCGGGAGAGAAGCAGATAACCCGGCTGGTACCGCGCGCGCTTTCGCAACGCATCAAGGGATCCTGGCTTGCCGGGGCATCGGGCGTGTCCGTCATCAGCGCCGCAAAATCGTTGGTAAAAACGAAAGTGCCGGTGTACTCGGGGTTTTTATCCCCGGTAACGCGCGTATTCCCAGGGCAAAGAAAACAGTCCGGATCGTGTGCCGGAAGTTTTTCTTGCGCAGGGGTTTCCTGCGCGCCCTGCCAGGGGCGCTTCGCCCGATGTGGCGAAACCAAAATCCATTGACCCGTTAGCGGGTTATAGCGGCGATGCGGATGATCGACCGGGTTAAACTGCTCCATTACATATCCTTAATCTTCATAACCTTGGGGGTGGCGTGACTGCCAGCGCCATGTATCGTCTGCCATTTCCTGCAGCGACCGGCTGACACGCCAGTTGAGTTCTTTGTCGGCTTTGGTGGCGTCGGCCCAGTAGGCGGGCAGATCGCCATCACGACGAGGGGCAAAGTGGTAGTTCACCGGTTTACCGCAGGCTTTGCTGAAGGCGTTTACCACGTCGAGCACGCTGCTGCCGACACCTGCGCCCAGGTTGTAAATATGAACGCCTGGTTTACCGTTCAGCGCCTGCATCGCGGCGACGTGGCCGTCGGCGAGATCCATCACGTGGATGTAATCACGCACGCCGGTACCGTCTTCGGTTGGGTAATCGTTACCAAAGATAGCCAGCGAGTCGCGGCGGCCTACGGCAACCTGCGCAATGTAAGGCATCAGGTTATTCGGGATGCCCTGAGGGTCTTCGCCCATATCGCCTGACGGATGGGCGCCGACCGGATTAAAGTAGCGCAGCAGCGCAACGCTCCAGTTTGGCTGGGCTTTTTGCAGGTCGGTAAGGATTTGCTCAACCATCAGCTTGCTTTGGCCGTAAGGGCTGGCGGGTTTACCGGTAGGGAAACTTTCTACATAAGGAATTTGAGGCTGGTCGCCGTAAACGGTGGCGGAAGAGCTGAAGATGAAGTTAGTGACGTTTGCCGCTCGCATGGCGGCGATAAGCTTCAGAGTGCCGGTCACGTTGTTGTCGTAATACTCCAGCGGCTTATTCACCGATTCACCGACGGCTTTCAGGCCGGCAAAATGAATTACGGCATCGATACGATGGTCGTGGAAAATTTCTGCCAGCAGGGCTTCGTCGCGAATATCACCGTTGATAAACAGCGGATGCTTGCCACCCAGGCGTTCAATTTCCGGCAATACGCTGCGCTTGCTATTGCACAGGTTATCGAGGATCACCACATCGTGGCCGCTTTGCAGCAACTGTACGCAGGTATGACTTCCAATGTAACCGCTACCACCCGTAACCAAAACTCTCATTTTTCGCTCCATATAGCCTATGGGTTAAGATAACCATAGCATAACAGATGGCTGAAAAATGTGATATGCACCAGATTAGTGGTATCGTTTACACTGCGTTATTTCTCGTGAATAAAAAGGATATAACGCATTGTAAAACAAATGCGTAAACATGAAAGGGTGCGTCTATTCCGAAAGTCTGACTGCGGCTGTATATGAAAAAGGCGCCGCAGCGCCTTGAAGGATTATGCGGGAAGAATATTTTCTATTTGATAGCCATATTTGTCGCCGTCCGGGACAAACGTCAGCCGATGGGTAATGCACTGGGGCGCATCTTCGGCATGGTGGGACACAAACAGCAGCTGTGTTTCTCCCTCGCCAATCAAAATATCGACAAAGCGACGTATCAGCTGGCGGTTGAGCGGATCCAGCCCTTGCAAAGGTTCATCCAGGATCAGCAATGTTGGGTGCTTAACCAGCGCACGGGCAATCAATGCCAGGCGCTGCTGCCCCCATGAAAGGCTGTGGAAAGGCGCATCGGCGGTGGCATTATCCATGCCCAGCATATTCAGCCATTCGCGGGTCAGCTTCTGTTGACGATCTGAAACGGCCTGGTAGATCCCAATCGAGTCGAAATAGCCTGACAGAATAACGTTTCGCACGGTGGTGCTCACGCGGTAATCCAGATGCAGGCTGCTGCTGACGTACCCAATGTGCTTTTTGATATCCCAAATTGTCTCGCCGCTGCCCCGGCGGCGCCCAAACAGCGTCAGATCGTTGCTATAACCCTGGGGGTGATCGCCAGTGATCAGGCTGAGTAACGTGGATTTTCCTGCGCCGTTAGGGCCGACAATTTGCCAGTGCTCGCCGGGATTCACTGACCAGCTAAGTTTGTGCAGGATAGGGCGATCGTTGTATTCCACCACGCCATCGTTAAGCACAATACGAGGCTGGTTTTCCGGCAGCGTATAGCGGGCAGACGGATCGTCGGCTTCCGGGAGCGCCACGCCCGCCAGCTTCTCGCTGTGGGCTAACTGAGCGATGAGCGCCTGCTCAAGCAGTGCCTGCTTTTTACCGCTTTCTGTCAACGTACAGTCCGCCAGCACGCCGGCAAACTTCACAAAATCCGGGATTTCATCGAATCGGTTCAGGACCAGAACCAGGGTGTAGCCCTGGGCGCTAAGCTGTTCGAGAAGGCTTGCCAACTGCTGGCGAGATTTCACGTCCAGCCCGTCGAACGGTTCATCCAGGATCAGCAGTTCTGGCTCCGACATTAGCGCCTGGCAAAGCAGCGTTTTGCGTGTTTCTCCCGTCGACAGATATTTAAAGCGGCGGGTGAGCAGATGTTCAATGCCAAACAGCGCGGCCAGATCGCGGCAACGGGCCTCATTGACCACCTCTTCCTGGATAATTTCTGCTGTGGTGCGGCCGGTATCGTCTTCGTCGGCGCTTAGCATATCGGTGTTATTGCGCTGCCACTCGTCGCTGACCAGCTTTTGCAACTGTTCAAAAGAGAGATGAGCAATGCGGGTGAAGTCGCAGTGGCGTTCGCCCTTCATGATAGGCAGGCTACCGGCCAGCGCGCGGGCAAGAGCGGATTTACCGCTGCCGTTCGCCCCAACAAACGCCCAGCTTTCTCCGGCGTGAAGGGTAAGATCGTTCAGGGTAAGGGTTTTTATGTCGCTAAGGTGAAACGTACCTTGCGAAATTTGCAACGCAGACATGTTTTATCCCATTTTTTGCAGCGATGAAGCTACAGATTTACGGCGTGTCTGCGTTGATGTCAATGAGAAGCGGACTTTTAGCAGAGTGTGGCGACAATGACCCTGTCTGCATTGAAATATGCTGTGACCTTAGCACCTTCTGCCAGCGCCTGCTGTTCTACGTGGATATTCGGCAGGGTGGCGCACAGCGTTTGTCCATCCGTCAGCTGAATCAGCACTTCACTTTGCTCTTTACCCTGCTCAATGCTGCTGATTTTGCCCGGCAGCTGGTTATCGGCATTGCGCGCCGCATTAGCATCCGTTGTGACGTCTATCCACGGTGCTTTGATAAGCACCAATACTTCTTTGCCTTCATCCAGCCCCAGCCGCTCTGCGCTTTGACGGGTAATCGCCGCTTTCAGACGCGATTCACCGTCAGCCAGCAGAATATCGACGTGCTGCTGAACCTGTTCGTCATCGCGTTTAAGTACCGTACCAAACAGCTGATTGCGGGCGCTGGTTTGCAGTGAAAAACGGGAGATGGCGGCGAGCAGGCTGTCCAGGGGCAGGGCATCATCCTGCAAAACATCAAAGGCCTTTTGTTGAATTTGCGCGAGCAGATCGTAGAGCTGAATCAGGCGCTCACCGTACCGGGTCAGGACGGCACCGCCGCCGCCTTTGCCGCCAGTGGCGCGATCAACCAGGCTTGATTCTGCCAGCTGATTCATTTCGTTAATCGCATCCCATGCGCTTTTGTAACTGATGCCCGCCAGTTTTGCGCCCTGGCTAATCGATCCCGTGTGGCGAATTTGTTTAAGCAGCGCAATGCGTCGCGGGTCGGCGAACAGCCGTTGCTGGAGTTTCAGCGTTAATAAAATTTCAGCCTGCATAGTTTCTCCGCGCCGCAAATCGGCTCAGCGTTTCCCTTTGTAATCATGGGGGAAAATTATATCAGTTTGCCGCCAGGGGACAAATCGTCCTGATTACGCGAACTAAAACTATGGTTACTGCTCGGTTATATCGAATTAATAACCAGATTTTGTCTTTTTATTGGATTTTAATTTTTATTAACCAGCTCTTGTTCAGAGATTAATTTCATTAAAAGAATAGTTTCGTCTTGTGATTACCCCTATTATCCCTGCCGTACATTGGATGACAGAACACACATATCTCGGGATTAGGGGCAACTATGAGTACGCTGACAACAAAAGGAAATGAGGCAAAAGAGAATCGCTTGCTGAACGGTTTTCTTAATGCCATTGAGAAAGCAGGTAACCGACTGCCGGAACCCGCGCTGATTTTCTTCTATTTTTTACTGGTTGTGATGGGGCTATCCGCCGCGCTGTCACAGTTAGAGTTTGATATCGTTAACCCGGTGACTCAGCAAGCCGTGCAGGTCAACAACCTGCTTTCTGCCGAGGCGTTAACACATACGCTTTCTACGATGGTGACCACCTTTACCAGTTTTGCTCCTTTAGGCATCGTTCTGGTGGCTATGCTGGGCGTTGGCGTTGCCGAAAGCTCCGGCTTTATTAACGTTGCACTGAAAAAAATGCTCCGTGTTACGCCGAAAAAACTGCTGACGCCGATGCTGATTTTTGTCGCAATGTTTAGTCACGTCGCGGCAGATGCGGGATATGTGCTGGTGATCCCTCTCGGTGCCATTATTTTTATGTCCGCCGGGCGCCATCCTTTGGTGGGGATCGCGGCGGCATTCTCCGGCGTATCCGGTGGCTTTGCGGCCAATATGGTGCCAACCGGCAACGACGCGCTGCTGCAAGGTTTCACCCAGGCCGCGGCTCAGCTGCTCGACTCAACGTATACCGTGAACACGCTGTGTAATCTGTTCTTCGGGATAGGCTCAACACTATTGATCACCCTCGTTGGCTGGTGGGTGACGGAGAAAATCGTCGAGCCTCGGGTCAGTAAAATGGCGGTTGATGGCGACTTTAAGCACGATGAAGATATGTCCAGCGTCACGCCAGAAGAGAGTCGGGCATTCCGTCGTGCGGGCCTGGTGATGCTCCTTAGTTTGCTGGGGCTTGCCGCTGCCGCCTGGCCTGAAAGCTCAACGCTGCGCAGCCCGGCAGGCGCGTTAACCGACTTCGGCGCGCCTGTCATGAAGTCTATCGTCCCGCTCATCTTCCTGATTTTTATTCTGCCGGGCATTGTCTATGGTTTTGCGGCAGGCACCTTTAAATCGGGGAAAGACGTCATTGGGGCGATGAACGACTCAATGAGCAAAATGGGCTCTTATATGGTGATGGCGTTTTTCTGTGCGCTGTTCATTAAGGCCTTCAGCGATTCGAATATTGGTACACTGGTGGCGCTGGCGGGGGCGGACGGCCTTAAAGCCATGGCGCTGCCGGGAGAGGCGACAATCATCGGTATGGTGCTGCTGACGGCGCTGGTTAATCTGCTGATTGGTTCGGCTTCGGCAAAATGGGCGCTGCTGTCACCTATTATGGTGCCGATGCTTATGGCCGTGGGGATATCGCCAGAGCTTACTCAGGCGGCGTTCCGCATCGGTGATTCTTCCACAAACATTATCACGCCGATGATGGTGTTCTTCCCGCTGATCGTGATTTACTGCCAGCGCTATGTGAAAGGCGCTGGCGTGGGCACGCTGGTATCAATGATGATGCCTTATTCTATCGCCTTCTTGGTGAGCTGGAGCCTCTTCCTGCTGGTGTGGTGGGGGCTGGAAATGCCGCTTGGCGTTGCGGCACCTTATACCTGGTCAGCTGGATAAGCCACACTGGGCAGGCAAATGGCACAAAAGGAGAGTGCGTTTTTCTCAACTGCCGCTAGAATAATCACTCTCGCTTTTGCCGGAGGCAACTATGTTCGAGTTATTGAAAAGCCTGGTGTTTGCCGTGGTCATGGTGCCGGTTGTGATGGCAGTCATCCTCGGTCTCATCTATGGATTGGGTGAAGTGTTTAACGTCTTTTCAAAAGTCGGTCATCGCGACCAACAGCCGAAACAGCATCACTGATTCCCTGAAAGCCCGGCATTTGCCGGGTTTTCTCTTTCTGCCGCCTTAGCGCCCCACACGCAGTCATTCCGTTGATCTCCGTCAAGAACTTTAAAGGCCTTCGTCTTTCTGCCGATAAATTCTGTATCTTCCGCATTGCAATCGTTATATTTCACGTTACATAACGAAACAAACGGAGTGAAAACATGAATAAACGTTGGGTTCGCCTCGCCCTGGGGGCGGCATTATCTGTTTCTCTGGCAGGCCAGGCACTGGCTGAAAGTAGCAAAATTACCGTCTTTGCGGCGGCATCGTTAACCAATGCGATGCAGGATATTGCCACGCAATATCAGAAAGAGAAGAAAGTTGAGATCGCTTCTTCTTTTGCCTCTTCTTCCACGCTTGCTCGCCAGATTGAAGCGGGGGCGCCAGCCGATCTGTTTATTTCTGCCGATCAGAAATGGATGGATTATGCTGTTGAGAAAGACACCATCAAAACGGACACTCGCGAAACGCTGCTAGGTAACAGTCTGGTCGTTGTTGCACCGACTGCCAGCAAGCAGGGCGACATCACCATTGATGCGAAAACCGACTGGGCATCGCTGCTAAAAGGTGGTCGTCTGGCCGTAGGCGATCCCGATCATGTTCCTGCGGGGATTTACGCCAAAGAGGCGCTGCAAAAGCTGGGCGCATGGGACAGCTTATCCAGTAAACTTGCTCCGGCCGAAGACGTCCGTGGTGCGCTGGCATTGGTTGAGCGTGACGAAGCGCCGCTGGGCATCGTTTACGGTTCTGACGCCGTCGCTGGAAAAGGCGTAAAAGTCGTGGGGACCTTCCCGGAAGATTCTCACAAGAAAGTGGAATACCCGATTGCGATTGTGAAAGGCCACGATAACTCGTCAGTGACCGCGTTCTATAGCTATCTGAAAGGACCGGAAGCGGCGAAAGTCTTCCAAAAATACGGATTTACGACGAAACAATGATATTGAGCGATCCCGAGTGGCAGGCAGTACTGCTAAGCCTAAAAGTTTCATCTATTGCGGTACTGTTCAGTCTTCCTATCGGGATCTTCTTTGCCTGGGTGCTGGTTCGCTGCCGTTTCCCGGGCAAAGCCTTGCTCGACAGCCTGATTCATCTTCCCCTGGTCCTGCCGCCGGTGGTGGTGGGCTATCTGCTTTTGGTGGCTTTTGGCCGCCGCGGTTTTATCGGTGCCTGGCTGTATGACTGGTTTGGCATTACCTTCGCCTTTAGCTGGCGAGGGGCGGTGCTGGCGGCGGCGGTGATGTCTTTCCCGCTGATGGTCAGGGCAATCCGCCTGGCGCTGGAAGGGGTTGATCTCCGTCTTGAACAGGCGGCCAGAACGCTGGGCGCAGGGCGCTGGCGTGTCTTTTGCACCATTACTTTGCCCTTAACGCTGCCAGGTATTATTGCCGGTACCGTGCTGGCCTTTGCCCGCTCGCTGGGCGAGTTCGGCGCAACAATTACTTTTGTGTCCAACATTCCCGGTGAAACTCGAACGCTGCCTTCGGCCATGTATACCCTGATTCAAACCCCCGGCGGAGAAAGCGCCGCCGCACGTTTATGCCTGATCGCTATCGCGCTGGCGATGGCCTCACTGCTGGTGGCCGAATGGCTGGCGAGAGTCAGCCGTAAACGTATGGGGGCAAACTGATGCTGGAACTTAACTTCGTTCAAACTCTGGGTACGCATCGGCTGGAAATCAATGAAATCCTGCCGGGCCAGGGCATTACGGCTGTTTTTGGTGTCTCCGGTGCAGGAAAAACTTCCTTAATCAACGCTATAAGCGGCCTGACTAAACCCGAACAGGGGCGAATCGTGTTGAACGATCGCGTCCTGAGCGATGCCGAAAAGCAACTTTATCTGCCGCCGGAAAAGCGCCGGGTTGGCTATGTGTTCCAGGATGCGCGCCTGTTCCCGCACTACCGTGTGCGCGGCAATTTAAAATACGGTATGGCAAAAAGCATGGCCGGCCAGTTCGACAAGCTGGTGACATTGCTCGGCATTGAAGAGTTGCTGGAGCGTTTCCCCTGGAGCCTTTCCGGTGGTGAAAAGCAGCGCGTTGCTATCGGGCGAGCTCTTCTGACCGCGCCGGAGCTGCTGCTGCTGGACGAGCCGCTTGCCTCGCTGGATATCCCCCGTAAACGTGAATTGTTGCCTTATCTCCAGCGGCTCGCCCGCGAGATCAACATTCCCATGCTGTACGTGAGCCACTCGCTGGAGGAAATCTTACATCTGGCGGACAAAGTGCTGGTGCTGGATGCCGGAAATGTTAAAGCATTTGGCAATCTTGAAGAGGTTTGGGGCAGCAGCGTGATGCATCCGTGGTTGCCTAAGGAACAGCAAAGCAGCGTGCTGAAAGTTACCGTGCTGGAGCACCATCCGCATTACGCTATGACGGCGCTGGCGCTTGGTGATCAGCATTTGTGGGTGAACAAAATCGACAAACCGGTGCAGGCTCCACTGCGCATTCGCATCCAGGCTTCTGACGTCTCGCTGGTGCTTCAGCCGCCGGTTAACAGCAGCATTCGTAATGTGCTGCGGGCGAGGGTGGCTCAGTGCTTTGATGATGAAGGGCAGGTGGAGGTGCAGCTCGAAGTGGGTTCCCGCACGCTGTGGGCGCGTATCAGCCCCTGGGCCCGGGACGAACTGGCGGTAAAACCTGGCCAGTGGCTGTATGCGCAAGTGAAAAGCGTGTCGATCGCAACCTGATTACAGCACGTACTTATAAAGCGTTTCGGCGATCCCGGTTTCCAGATTCGTGCCGATAGTCATATTCGCGCGGGATTTTATCGCGTCGTCGGCATTGCCCATGGCCACGCCCATCCCGGCAGTTTCCAGCATACTCAGATCGTTGTAGTTGTCACCGAATGCAATCACCTGATCCATGGCCAGACCCTGAGACGCTACCCACTGAGCCAGGCGAGCCCCTTTACTGTTGCCACGCTGGGCGACATCAACCTGATCGTGCCATGACCACTCGCAGGAGAGATCCAGTTCGCGCTCTACCTCAACGGTAAACTGCTTGAGCTTAGGAATGTCTGAATCCGTCAGGGCGAATTTCCAGATAGCCTCCACGTCCTGAGCAGCCTCTTTGAGTGAAGGCACGCTGCGGAAAACCGGGCGCTGGTGTTCAGGTAATGATTGCGCCCAGGTTTGGGTGCGGGTGACGTGGGCTTTGACGTGTTCTGAGCTTTCGAGATAGAGCATTGCATCGTCGACGTACATCAGGCCATGCACCCGATGAGCCGTCAGTAAATCTACCATTTTCGTGGCCTGCTCCGGGCGAAGGGGATCGGACGCCAGAACCTTATTTGCATGATAATCATACAAATAAGTGCCATTGCAGCAAATTGCAGGTGTATCCAGAGCCAGTGCCTGATAAAAAGGATGTATGGCGACATGATGGCGACCCGTTACGATAACCACTTTCACGCCCGCTTCGCGAGCTTGCTGAAGGGCCGTAATGGACTCCGGAAGAATTGTTTTTTGCGGGGTCAGTAGGGTGCCATCGAGATCGAGAGCAATTACGCGATAACTCATTTAGGGTTCCAGTCATTATTCATAAGGTTCGTTCCGATGGTACACCGCTCATGCTGTAGCGCAAAATCGCTCGCGCCGTGAGCTGGCCTTATGATGCTTACTTACGACGTCAGGAGGAAAGTAAAGTCATGAAACAGACAGTCTATACCGCCAGCCCGGAAAGCCAGCAGATCCACGTCTGGACGCTGCACGCCAGCGGTGAAATGACCCTTGTGCAGGTGGTTGATGCCCCAGGGCAAGTTCAGCCGATGGTTATCAGCCCGGATAAACGCTTCCTGTACGTTGGCGTGCGTCCTGAGTTTCGCGTAGTGGCTTACCGCATTACGCCGGATGATGGCTCTCTGACCGAAGCTGGCGTGGCGCCTCTGCCGGGCAGCCCAACCCATATTTCTACCGATCGCAAAGGTCGCTTCCTGTTCAGCGCGTCATACAACGCGGCAAACGTGGCGGTGATTAGCCTTGAAAACGATGGCCTGCCGGGCGAAACCGTGGATGTGGTTGAGGGGCTGGACGGCTGCCACTCGGCGAACATCTCCCCGGATAACCGCACGCTCTGGACGCCAGCGCTGAAGCAGGATCGTATTTGCCTGTTCACGCTGTCCGATGACGGCAAGCTGGTGGCGCAAACGCCTGCTGAGGTCACGACGGTTGAGGGCGCAGGCCCGCGCCATATGGCGTTTCACCCGAACCAGCAGTATGCATACTGCGTGAACGAGCTGAATAGCAGCGTTGATGTCTGGGAACTGCGCGACCCGCACGGCAAAATTGAATGTGTGCAGACGCTGGACTTTATGCCGCCAGGTTTCACTGGTACCCGCTGGGCTGCCGATATTCATATCACGCCGGACGGTCGTCATCTTTATGCCTGTGACCGCACCGCCAGCATTATTACCGTCTTCAGCGTGTCTGAAGATGGCAGCGTGTTGAACATTGAAGGCTACCAGCCGACGGAAGAGCAGCCTCGCGGTTTCAACGTTGACCACAGCGGTAAATACCTGGTTGCCGTCGGGCAGAAATCCCATCATGCCGCCGTGTACAAAATTAATGGCGAACAGGGGCTACTGGAAGAAAAAGGCCGCTACGCCGTCGGGCAGGGCCCAATGTGGGTGGTGATTAACGCGCACTGATTGTCAGCCATAAAAAAACCTCGCCGCGGCGAGGTTTTTTCTTACTGAGTTAAAAATTACTTCTCTTCGACGACCGGGCTGCCTACGCCGCGGTTATTGAACTCCCACATGCGGTTGAAGTTCGGGTCATTCAGATCGCGTTTGATCGTGCCTTTATCGTCTTTGGTGCCAACGTTGCCAGCGAACGGACGCTTAGACTCCAGCGCATCGCCCCACGGCTTAGCCGTGTTGAAACCTTCGTTGATCACGCTGTCGCGGATCACAACCTGGCCATTCGCGGCCTGGCCGTTTTCACCGGCTAAGTCCCATGAGCGGCCCAACTGAGCGTCACCAGCTGCGGTAAAGCGGCTGTTGATGGCCAGGAAGCCGTAGTAGATGTTCGGCAGAGTAGCTGGTGCGAAGACGTAACCTTCTTTGGTGCGGCTGTTCACCAGGCGGAAATCGGTGTTATCAAACACTACCGCACCGCGGCCTGCGACCACATCCACATCACCTTCAATGTAGCTGTTGGTGACCTGCGTGCGCGGCTGACGGTTAGTCAACATGCGGTTCTGAACGTCGCTGTTGGTGACGAAGAAAGTGTTCTGGCGGCCCAGCAGGTGAACGTTATTCAGCTGCACTTTATCGCCATCGCTACGCAGCGCCACGGCCTGATGATTGCCGGCATCCACGCTGTCACCCAGGGTGTTCTGGATGGTCAGGTTCTGGAGCTGCAGGCCATTATTCTGCGACCAAACGGCAGCGGAACACATCACGCCCACGGTCGCGCCACGGCGGCTCTGGCAGTTATCAAACATGTACCAGGCAGGTTTTCCAGGCATGTATTTCCCGCCTGGGTTAACGGTGCGACGCCAGGTTGTCGGGTCGGTTTCAGAGTCCAGCGTCAGGCCGATTTTGACATCGTCCGCGTTGCCAGAGGTGCCGTACAGCGTCACGCTGCCAGAAGCCGCAGGAATATACACCGTACCTTCATATTGACCCGGCATAATGGCGATATAAAGGCGAGAGCTGCTGTGCTTGATGATGGCAGCGTCCACCGCGGCCTGGACTGACGTATGGGTGACGCCAGCCGTACCGGCAGGGCCAACCACGAAATCAGGCTGCTGAGGCGTACGAATCGAGGACGGCGTCCACGCGGCTTCATTTGGGTTCATTGACGTGAAGTAGCGTGCAGCCACAAAATTCTGCGCTTCGTCAGCCGCCAGGATCGGGCGGGACTGGGTTCCCGGCGCCACCTGAGTAGACGGTTTGTCCTGGGGTGGGGTTGAGCTACATGCACTCAGCGCCACGGCGAAAGCCAGGGCTGCGGCGCGACGAGAAACCGATAATGTGTTCAAGGTTGCTCCTTGCTGTACGGTGGAATAGAGGGTTATTTCAAAACCTGCTTTTTATACTAAGTTGAGCGAAACGGGAAGCCGATTTGTGCAAATCGGCTTCAGAAAGAGGGAAGAGGGCATTATCCGAGGATGAAAAGAGAGGGGTTAATCTTTTTCTACGGTGTACTGGCCGTCTTTCTTGCGAATAATATATTTGTGGTCACTGTCGCAGGAGACGGTAAGTGAACCCCCGAATGCGGCGGGGTACACGCTGTTCACGGTATCGCACTGATACCCCGCCTGGCGAATCACTGACTGCGACTCCGCTTTTAGCTGGGGCGAGCCGGTATCGGCCAGGGCGTTGCCTGCTATCAGGCAGAAGCTGAGTACAACGGTTCTCTTCATTTCTGTCTCTCTGTGATGTGAATCTGGTGAAAGGTTAATCGGCAGCGAGACGGGAAGGGATTAATAACTTAACTGGATTTATTTGTGTAAATTCATTCCAGAAAACGATTAGAGAAGGGGAGACCAGGCCGGCGAGCGATACCGGCCCGGTTGAGTCGGAAACTAGCGGAAAAACTCAGGATTTTTTACCGCCTGTGTGACGGCCAAAATTAATTTTTCCAGCTGCTCAGGGCTGATGATGTAAGGCGGCATCAGGTAAATCAGACGGCCGAACGGCCGGATCCACACACCCTGTTCGACAAAGAAACGCTGCAAAGCGGCCATATCCACTGGCCTGCGTGTTTCTACCACGCCAATAGCCCCCAGCACACGCACGTCGGCTACGTTTTCGTTCGCCGTGAGCGGCAGCAAACCTTCCCGAAGCTGATGTTCAATCGCAGGGACCTGTTGCTGCCAGTCACCTTCCGCCAGGAGCGCCAGGCTTTCACTGGCAACTGCGCAGGCCAGGGGGTTACCCATAAAGGTTGGGCCGTGCATAAAGCACCCGGCTTCACCGTCGCTGATGGTTTCCGCAACGTGGCGGGTGGCCAGCGTCGCGGAGAGCGTCATCGTGCCCCCGGTCAAGGCTTTGCCGAGACACATGATGTCCGGTGAAATACCCGCGTGGTCGCAGGCAAACAGTTTCCCGGTGCGGCCAAAGCCCGTCGCGATCTCGTCGGCAATCAGAAGAATTCCCTCCCGGTCGCACATGCGGCGGAGGCGGCGCAGCCATTCTGGGTGGTAAAAACGCATTCCGCCCGCGCCCTGGACGACAGGCTCCAGAATAACGGCGGCAATTTCTTCGCGATGTGCGGCCATCAGGCGTGCAAACGGCACTATATCCATCTCGTCCCACTCATCACCAAAGCCGCACTTCGGCGCCGGGGCAAAGAGATGTTCAGGCAAATAGCCCTGCCACAGGCTGTGCATCGAGTTATCGGGGTCGCAGACCGACATCGCGCCAAAGGTATCGCCGTGATAGCCGTTACGGAAGGTCAGAAAACGTTGACGAGGCTGGCCCTTGGCGTGCCAGTACTGCAGCGCCATTTTCATGGCGACCTCAACCGCGACCGAACCGGAGTCCGCCAGAAACACACATTCCAGCGGGGCAGGCGTCATCGCGACCAGCTTGCGGCACAGCTCAACGGCCGGTGGATGAGTGATCCCGCCGAACATCACGTGCGACATGCTATCAATCTGGGCCTTCATTGCCTGATTCAGCCGCGGGTGATTGTAGCCATGGATAGCCGCCCACCAGGAAGACATACCGTCGACAAGCATTCGCCCGTCATCCAGTTGCAGCTCGCAGCCCGATCCGGCAACAACGGGATAAACCGGGAGCGGCTGGCTCATAGAGGTGTACGGGTGCCAGATATGTCGCTGGTCGAACGCTAAATCATCAGGGGTCATAGGGTGACTTGTAAACCATTTGAAAAACATTTAGGTTTACGAGTATAACGTCAATCGATTTCTCATAACACCCCTTTTGGAGAGGCCCCATGGCTCACCACGCACGCTGGACAATGTCGCAGGTCACTGCTTTATTTCAAAAACCTTTGTTGGATCTGTTGTTTGAAGCGCAGCAGACACATCGCCAGCATTTCGATCCCCGTCAGGTACAGGTCAGTACCTTGCTGTCGATCAAAACCGGCGCATGCCCGGAAGATTGTAAGTATTGTCCCCAAAGCGCCCGCTATAAAACTGGCCTGGAGGCTGAACGCCTGATGGAAGTTGAGCAGGTACTGGACTCCGCCCGCAAGGCTAAAAACGCGGGTTCGACCCGTTTTTGTATGGGGGCCGCCTGGAAGAACCCGCATGAACGCGATATGCCTTACCTTGAGCAGATGGTGCAGGGCGTTCGCGCTATGGGACTGGAAACCTGTATGACGCTGGGTACGCTGACCAATGAACAGGCGCAGCGTCTGGCCTCCGCAGGGCTGGACTATTACAACCACAATCTGGACACCTCCCCGGAATTCTACGGCAACATCATCACGACCCGAACCTATCAGGAACGTCTGGACACGCTGGATAAAGTCCGTGATGCGGGCATAAAAGTTTGCTCCGGTGGAATTGTCGGCCTGGGTGAAACCGTCACCGACCGCGCCGGGTTGCTGCTGCAATTAGCGAATTTGCCAACGCCACCAGAAAGCGTACCTATCAATATGCTGGTGAAAGTTAAAGGCACGCCGCTGGCGGATAACGAAGACGTGGATGCTTTTGATTTTATTCGTACCATCGCGGTGGCACGCATCATGATGCCAACCTCCTACGTGCGCCTTTCCGCAGGCCGTGAACAGATGAGCGAGCAGACGCAGGCGATGTGCTTTATGGCCGGGGCAAACTCCATTTTCTACGGCTGTAAACTGCTGACGACGCCGAACCCGGAAGAGGACAAAGATCTGCAGCTGTTCCGCAAGCTGGGGCTCAATCCGCAGCAAACCACCACCGAAATGGGCGACAACGAACAGCAGGAGCAGCTCGCCGGGCAGATTCTCAACGCTGATACCGACAATTATTACAACGCGGCGGCGGTATGAGCTGGTCACAGCGAATATCCGCGGCTTTAAGCGAACGGCGGGCCAGCGCCAGCCTTCGCACCCGGCAGGCCAATACGCTCGGTAACGGGCGTATCTTCTCGGCCAACGGTCGGGAATATTTAAATTTTTCCAGTAACGATTATCTGGGGTTGAGTCATCACCCTCAGATTGTGGAGGCCTGGCAAAAAGGCGCGACGCAGTTCGGCGTTGGCAGCGGCGGCTCTGGCCACGTCACGGGGTATAGCCGTGCACATCAGGCGTTTGAGGAACAACTGGCGGATTGGCTCGGCTTTGAGCGAGCGCTGTTGTTTATTTCCGGCTACAGCGCGAACCAGGCGGTGATCTCCGCGTTGGCGCAAAAAACGGACACGCTTATCGCCGATAAACTTTGCCATGCCTCAATGATGGAAGCGGCGATGCAAAGCCCGGCTCAGCTACGTCGATTTCATCACAACGACGTTCAGGCCCTTGCCACGCAACTGGGTAAACCGCATGAAGGTGAACAGCTTGTCCTGACTGAAGGTATCTTCAGCATGGACGGGGACAGCGCGCCGCTGGCAGAAATTGCGCAGGTAACAAGACAGGCTGGCGGCTGGTTGATGGTCGACGATGCGCACGGTATTGGTGTCCTCGGCGAAGAAGGGCGTGGCAGCTGTCATCTGCAAAAAATCAAACCGGATATTCTTGTCGTCACCTTTGGCAAAGCGTTTGGCGGCAGCGGCGCGGCGGTATTGTGCGACGAAGACGTTGCAACTTACCTACTGCAGTTTGCCCGCCACTTGATATACAGCACCGCTATGCCGCCGGCGCAGGCCGTCTCGCTTCAGGCTGCGTTAAAGGTGGTTCAGCAGGGCGACGAGTACAGAGCAAGGCTGGCTGAAAATATTCAGCATTTTCGTCAGGGAGCCACCCGGCTCTCGCTGAATCTGGCGGATTCTGGCAGCGCTATACAACCGCTGATAGTGGGTGAGAATCAGCGCACGCTGGATCTCGCCTCCCGCCTGAAAGAGCGGGGCTTCTGGTTAACCGCCATTCGCCCACCTACAGTTCCCCCCGGCAGCGCCCGCCTGCGCATCACCCTCACGGCAGCCCATACATCTGATGATATAGACGCATTGCTGGAGGCACTTTATGACGCAGCTTGTTGATAAAGCCGCCGTCGCCGCAGCGTTTAGTCGGGCTGCAGGCAGCTACGAGCGTTTCGCCGAGTTGCAGCGTATCTGTGGTGATAATCTGCTGGCCGAGCTGGAAAACCGCCGCACCGTAAGCGTGCTGGATGCTGGCTGCGGCACCGGCTGGTACAGCCGAATTTGGCAGGAAAGAGGAAGCGAAGTGCTGGCGTTGGACATCTCGAAAGCGATGCTGGAGCAGTGCCAGAAAACCCAGTCGGCGCATCGTTTTCTTGAGGGGGATATCGAGTCTGTTCCGTTAGCGAATGAACAGGTCGATCTGGCGTGGAGCAACCTTGCCGTCCAATGGTGCAGCGATCTGCAGCAAGGCTTATCCGAGCTTTACCGCGTGACAAAACCGGGTGGCTGCGTAGCATTTACTACGCTTGCGGCAGGTTCACTGCCTGAACTGCACGAGGCCTGGCGCGGGATTGACGAACGGGCGCATGCCAACCAGTTTTTAGCCGTGGCCGAAATAGAACAAGCGTGTCAGCCATGGCGTTACGTATTAACCAGCCGCACCGTAAGCCAGCGCTTTCCTGACGTCATGAGCGCCATGCGTTCGCTAAAAGGCGTTGGGGCAACACACCTGCACGATGGTCGCAAAAACACTCTGCTGACGCGTGGTCAACTGCAGCGGCTGAGCGAAGCGTGGCCCCGGCAAGATGGGCAGTTCTCCCTTAGCTGGCAGATAATTTTTGGAGTAATTGAACGTGATTAAAAAATGGTTCGTGACCGGGACCGACACCGAAGTCGGGAAAACAGTCGCCAGCTGCGCGCTGCTCCAGGCGGCGAATACTGCCGGGTATCGCTCCGTGGGCTATAAGCCTGTGGCTTCTGGCAGTGAAATGACGCCTGAAGGCATTCGTAACAGCGACGCGTTAGCGCTGCAGCGCAACAGTTCGGTCAACGTGTCCTATGAGGAGATCAATCCGCTGGCTTTTCTTGAGCCAACCTCTCCACACATCATTAGTGCTGAGGAGCAGCGTCCAATCACCTTTTCCGTAATGTCTGCAGGCCTGGAAAATCTTACCGGAAAAGCCGACTGGATCCAGGTTGAAGGCGCGGGAGGCTGGTTCACGCCGCTATCAGACACCACGACATTTGCCGAATGGGCCATCAGTGAGCAACTGCCTGTCATTTTGGTGGTGGGTGTGAAGCTTGGCTGCATTAATCATGCGATGCTCACGGCGCAGGCGGTACTGGCTGCCGGTTTACCGTTAGCTGGCTGGATTGCAAACGGTGTTCAACCCGCAGGAAAAAGGCACGCGGAATATCTCGCCACGCTCAAACAACGGCTGCCGGCCCCGCTGCTGGGAGAGATCCCCAGGCTTGAGGATCTCAGCGATCAAACCGCGCTTGGTCACTACCTCGATCTCTCCGTTATTACGATCTAAGCCGTAAGGTGACGGTAACAAAAGCCACACCCGCAGCAAAGCCTCGGGGTGGTTCCCGCTTTAGCATTTCCCCCACAGACAAAGATTCATTCCAGCCGGGACCTTCTATAAAGTACTTCCTACTTTTGGTTGTCATCAGACAACCTTTATGAGATGCTTTTTTAGCCGGAGGAGATATGGCCAGAAAACGGCACCCGCAAAAAGAAATTGAAGCAGCTTTAAGCTATGCCGAATTTCAGGGATGGCGGGTAAAAGAGGGCGGTTCGCACTGTTGGGGAAAGATTTATTGCCCATGGAACGATAAAACATGTCGATGCGGGGAGTTTTGCATCAGCTGCGTCTGGAGCACGCCTCGTAACGCTGAGAACCATGCCAGACAAATTCGCAGGCTTGTGGATGGATGCGCTAACAGGGCATCACACAGCGTTCTGCATTAACAAGGAGAAGGCACCATGGCGGGATTCACATTCACGCTTGTTTTTACCTTACCTGAAGGAAAAAAAGATCCAGAGAAGTGGGTTGCTGCGCTGGGCGCAGGAGGGTGTGATGATGCCCTTGTTGGCATCGGTGTGACGGGGCGCATCGCCTTGAACTTCATCCGCGAGGCTGACACTGCAGAAGACGCTTTGCTGAGTGCGCTGACGGACGTTTCAGGCATTATTCCTGGCGCGTTATTGGTTGAAGCTGCCCCTGATTTAGTGGGCTTGAGTGACATCGCGGAACTGTTAGGCGTGTCCCGGCAATATATTCGTAAGGTCATGGTTTCCCGGGAGGCATTTCCAGCCCCGGTACACGATGGCAAGACCGCTTTGTGGAATCTCGAAGCGGTGTTGTGCTGGATGAACAGCGCTGGCGTGAAGTCCATACCTTCCCCTTTGCTGGATATTGCAAAAGTGACACGGCAGTGCAACCTGCATCGGGCGATGACGGATCTCAACCCAGTCTTTCAGGCAAAGCTGAAAAACTTATAGCAGAGACTCCGTTCAGGTTTCTAGCCAGCCCGCAACGAGCTTGTCGTCCAACTGAGCGACATTCCCTTGTGCGACATTCCGGCCTTTATGCAACAGGCAAAACTTGTCTGCTACCCGGCGAATAAAAGACAGCCGCTGCTCGACCAGCAAAATGGTCAGGCCGAAATCGTGGTTTAAGCGCCGAATGAGATTGCCCATTTCCGTGATGAATCTCTGGCCTCTACCGAAAGTTGGCTCATCCAGTATCAGCAGCTTAGGTTCTAAAACCAGTGCCCGGGCAAGCGCTAACTGTTGCTGCATATCTCCACTAAGTTCGCCGCTTTTTACCTGCCGTAGGCTATAGAGCTCGGGAAACAGGTCATCAATCAGCGCAGGAATGGCCCGGGGGGCCTGATGGCCTGCCATCATCGCTATCTGAAGGTTTTCCTCAACGCTAAGCTGAGAGAAAATGCGTCTGTCCTGGGGAACATAGCCGATTCCAAGCGCAGCTCGCCGCTCAACGGGTTTATTGACCAGATCCTCAGGTGGTTGTCCCGCCTGTTGCCACAACATACTGCCGCTTTGTACTGGTAAATAGCCAGTAATGCAGTTTACGAGCGTGGTTTTTCCCTGGCCTGGAGCACCAATCACGCAGGTGCATTCTCCCGGGGTCAGTTCGAGATCCAGGTTCCACAGTATGTGATGGTCACCGTAGAACTGATTAACAGCGCGTAAGCTAAGCATGGCTCATCTCCTTGGTTGGGGAGTCGTTTCCCCCTGGATATGCTGCAATTAGCTTGCCAGCTTGGTGATAACGCCTGAAAGCATCGTGCTCTTCAGGATAAAACTGAGCATTGGCTCCCTGAAAGGGTGGAGCCGGTATGCAAGATTGAACTTAGCTGCACCTGACAGGTGCTAAAAAGAACGAATTTGGTGCAAGAAAACGCCTTTTAACCTCAGGATATATCTCAATTTCGGGATCTTGCTCAATATGGCCGGGTATAGCGAAATCGAATGAATAAAAGCAAAAAATTTAGCGAAATTTTTTTTTCGCCTCTGGCACAGAAAGATCAGGGATTTTTCCGAGTGGCTAAGCAAAAGGGCTGGATGCAGTTATCCACCATTCCTGTGGATAACCTTGTGTATTAGAGTTAGAAAACTTGGCGAAAGCGAGAGCGGGCGCGGCCTGCGGCCAAATTGTCGCGAAACCGGTCTTTGTGAAATATTCATTTGAATTCAAGTTGTTAAATAAAATCAACTACTGCAATAAAACTGTCAAACATTCGGCCAGAGGTTTCCTTACCTCCCTTGACAAATGTTAAAAGGTGAAAAAATTTGGGGATAACCGGCAGCGGCTGGAGATTTATCTGGCGAAGGGGCAAATTATGGGCAAACAAAGTGGCACAAAGCAGCCGTTAGCAGGCTTAGTAAAAATGAGAACTGGTGTTTTATACAGTTTTCTACTGGCAAAAATCCCGCTGCCGGGTAAAATTACTCTCCGGCCCGCTCGTTTCTTCATCAGGTAGCCCGTTCATGAGTAAAGCGTTCAAACTGAATTCCGCATTTAAACCTTCTGGCGACCAGCCTGAAGCTATCCTTCGCCTGAAAGACGGGCTTGAAAACGGACTGGCACACCAGACGCTGCTGGGCGTGACGGGGTCGGGCAAAACCTTCACCGTAGCAAACGTGATTGCTGACCTTCAGCGCCCAACGATGGTGCTGGCGCCAAACAAGACGCTGGCGGCGCAGCTGTACGGTGAAATGAAAGAGTTCTTTCCGGACAATGCGGTTGAGTTTTTTGTCTCTTACTACGATTACTACCAGCCTGAAGCCTATGTGCCGAGCTCGGACACCTTCATTGAAAAAGATGCATCGGTGAACGAGCACATTGAGCAGATGCGTCTGTCGGCGACCAAAGCGTTGCTTGAGCGCCGGGACGTTATCGTGGTGGCATCCGTGTCGGCAATCTACGGTCTGGGCGATCCGGACCTCTACCTGAAGATGATGCTGCACCTGACGAAGGGAATGATCATCGATCAGCGGGCGATCCTCCGCCGTCTCACGGAGCTGCAATATACGCGTAACGATCAGGCTTTCCAGCGTGGAACGTTCCGGGTTAGAGGGGAAGTGGTTGATATCTTCCCGGCGGAATCAGACGATCTTGCGCTACGCGTGGAGCTGTTTGACGAAGAAGTTGAAAGGCTGTCGCTGTTTGATCCATTGACCGGGCAAATCGATCAAACTATTCAGCGTTTTACCATCTACCCTAAATCGCACTACGTGACGCCACGCGAGCGTATCGTGCAGGCGATGGAAGACATCAAAGTTGAACTGGCCGAGCGCCGAAAATTCCTGCTGGAAAATAATAAACTGCTGGAAGAGCAGCGCATTGCCCAGCGTACTCAGTTTGATCTCGAAATGATGAACGAACTGGGTTACTGCTCGGGCATTGAAAACTACTCTCGCTTCCTGTCCGGGCGGGGGCCTGGCGAACCGCCTCCGACGCTTTTTGACTATCTACCGGCGGATGGCCTGCTGGTGGTGGATGAATCCCACGTCACCATTCCGCAAATTGGCGGCATGTATCGCGGTGACCGTGCCCGTAAAGAAACGCTGGTGGAATACGGTTTCCGACTGCCGTCAGCGCTGGATAACCGCCCGTTAAAATTTGAAGAGTTTGAAGCGTTGGCCCCGCAGACCATTTATGTTTCAGCGACGCCGGGCAACTACGAGCTGGAGAAATCCGGCGATGACATCGTTGACCAGGTTGTTCGTCCTACGGGGCTGCTCGATCCGGTGATTGAAGTGCGTCCGGTGGCCACGCAGGTAGACGATTTGCTCTCTGAAATTCGTAAGCGGGTGGCAATCAACGAGCGTGTACTGGTGACGACGTTAACCAAGCGGATGGCGGAAGACCTGACTGAATATTTAGAGGAGCACGGTGAACGCGTGCGCTACCTGCACTCAGATATCGATACCGTAGAGCGCATGGAGATTATCCGCGATTTGCGTCTCGGTGAGTTTGACGTGCTGGTGGGGATAAACCTACTGCGAGAAGGCCTTGATATGCCGGAAGTGTCGCTGGTCGCTATTCTGGATGCGGATAAAGAAGGTTTCCTGCGTTCTGAGCGCTCGCTGATTCAGACCATTGGCCGTGCGGCGCGTAACGTTAACGGCAAGGCGATTCTCTATGGCGATAAAATTACGCCGTCGATGGCGAAAGCGATTGGTGAAACCGAACGCCGCCGTGAGAAGCAGCAGCGCTACAACGAAGAGAATGGCATTACGCCGCAGGGTCTGAACAAGCGTGTGGTAGATGTTCTGCAGCTTGGCGAAGGCATGGCGAAGACCAAAGGACGGGTTAAAACCAAAGCGCGCAGCGTGATTGAAGAAGATGAAGTTGTGCTGACGCCGAAAGCGCTGCAGCAGAAAATTCACCAGCTTGAAAGCAAAATGCTGGAGCACGCGCAGAATCTTGAGTTTGAAGAGGCGGCGCAGATTCGCGACCAGCTTCACAAGCTGCGCGAACTGTTTATCGCCGCCTCATAAGTAGCAAAGTTTATCCGAGCTGCTGCACGGCCTGCTCGAGGGCAGCTCGCAGCAGCTGGCGGTCGTGGCGATACCTTATATCGCTCGCTTCCAGCGGCTGTTGAATCACCAACCTGTCGGCCACTTCGCTGACGTCGACATGCGGGCCCACCAACACGGCATCAATAACGCGTTTTCCGATATGCTGCTCCATCAGCTCAAGTTTTTGGCGCAGGGAAAGGCTGGCCGCAGCGGGGC
The DNA here is from genome assembly GCF_900177785.1 of Cedecea sp. NFIX57. Lineage (NCBI taxonomy): Bacteria > Pseudomonadati > Pseudomonadota > Gammaproteobacteria > Enterobacterales > Enterobacteriaceae > Cedecea > Cedecea sp. NFIX57. Next base: position 145,835 of record NZ_FXAS01000010.1, read on the forward strand.
TTAGCTCTTTGCCCAGATTACCGATATACACCATTGGCGCTGGCGTGCGGCGCAGCGCCTGATCCATCTCTTCAAGCAGCAGAATTGGCATTAGACTGGTGTAAAAACTGCCGGGGCCAATCAGAATTAAATCGGCCTCAGCGATGCTCTCTATGGCTTCTCGGGTGGCCGGGACTTTCGGGTAGACCGCCAGATCCTGCGGTGGATTAAGCAGCTGGTCGATACTCACTTCGCCATACACGGCGTTGCCCTGGTCGTCGGTAGCCATTAAATCAACCGGATGTTCCGACATCGGAATCAGCTGCGCATCAACCTTCAGCAGATTACGAATTAAATTGATTGCCTCCAGAGGGCGCACGCTGAGGTGATCCAGGGCCTTTAACATCAGGTTTCCGAGGTTATGGCCTGAAAGTTCACCGTTACCGCCAAAACGGTACTCAAACATTGTCGATGCCACGCTTGGTTCGGTGATCAGCTGGTTCAGGCAGTTGCGCATATCTCCCCAGGCAATTCCACCTTCAGAGCGTCGAATGCGTCCGGTTGAGCCGCCGTTGTCGGTCGTGGTGACGATGCCGGTTAAACGTGAGCCAAGAGTGGAAAGGGATGACATGACGCGACCCAGGCCGTGTCCACCGCCGAGCGCGACAACCCGATCAAGATCTGCAAGCGTGCGATTACGCATAGAAAAGATAATCCTTAAGAGGCATACAGGCGCTTAAGGTAGCGTAAAAGCGCTAAAAAGACGATTCTTGCTCTGTGGATAATGATGCATATCAAAGTAAAAGTTAGCTTTTTAAGTACTCTGTAGCGAAATTAAGCAATCATCTCGTTATGTATGGATTTATATAGCGAAAACTGATATAGCGCGAAGCCAGATGTCGCGCTACTATCGCAGTAACACACACTCAAGCCCTGGTACCTAAGTCACAAGATAAGGTGCCCTGGCCGCAGCCCCTGAGGTTGCCAGGGTGCAGGAAGAAATGACTGCATCTCCCGTATTTGGAAAGGTGTATTCAGTGTCCCAGCTTACCGATGCTTTTGCGCGTAAGTTCTATTACTTGCGCTTATCAATTACCGACGTCTGCAACTTTCGCTGCAGCTATTGCCTGCCTGATGGCTATAAGCCGCACGGTGTAGCCAATAAAAGCTTCCTCAACGTCGATGAAATCCGCCGCGTTACCCGAGCTTTCGCTGCTCTGGGTACCGAAAAGGTGCGCCTGACAGGCGGGGAACCTTCTTTGCGCCGCGACTTTACCGAAATCATCGCCGCGGTGCGTGAAAACGCATCTATTCGCCAGCTTGCGGTGACGACCAACGGCTATCGGCTGGCCCGGGATGTTAACGCCTGGCGTGATGCGGGGCTGACCGCCCTGAACGTGAGCGTCGACAGCCTGGACGCTCGTCAGTTTCATGCCATTACCGGCCAGGATAAATTTCGCCAGGTGATGGAAGGCATTGACGCGGCTTTCAGCGCGGGTTTTGAGCGAGTAAAAGTGAACACCGTGCTGATGCGCGACGTAAACCACAATCAGCTCGAGACCTTCCTGGCCTGGATCAAACCGCGCCCCATCCAGCTCCGCTTTATTGAGCTGATGGAAACCGGCGACGGCGGCACGCTTTTCCGCAAACACCATATTTCCGGCCAGACCATTCGTGACCAGTTGCTTGAGCGTGGCTGGGTTCACCAATTGCGTCAGCGCAGCGACGGCCCCGCTCAGGTCTTCTGCCATCCCGACTATGAAGGTGAAATCGGGCTCATCATGCCGTATGAGAAAGATTTCTGTGCCAGCTGCAACCGGCTGAGGGTTTCGTCCATCGGTAATCTTCACCTTTGCCTGTTTGGCGAACAGGGGATTGCGCTGCGCGATCTGTTAGCGGATGACGCCCAGCAAAATGAACTGGAAGGGCGTATCTCTTCCGCGCTGGCACAAAAAAAACAAACGCATTTCCTGCATGACGGTAATACCGGCATCACCCAAAATCTGTCGTATATCGGCGGCTAGAGCCTGCCCACAAGGAGAATATCGATGAGTCAGGTAAGCGCAGAGTTTATCCCGGCACGTATTGCTATTTTGACGGTGTCCAGCCGTCGTGGTGAAGATGACGACACTTCTGGTCACTATCTGAGTGAGGTCGCCACGGAATCGGGGCATCAGGTGGTAGACAAAGCCATCGTCAAAGAAAACCGTTATGCCATCCGGGCCGCAGTTTCGCAGTGGATTGCCGATGAGCAGGTTCAGGTGGTGTTGATCAACGGCGGCACCGGGTTTACCGACGGAGACCAGACGCCGGAGGCGCTTCTCCCGCTGTTTGACCGGGAAGTTGAAGGCTTTGGCGAGCTGTTTCGCATGCTCTCGTTTGAAGAGATTGGCACCTCTACGCTGCAGTCACGTGCCGTTGCGGGCATGGCGAACAAAACGCTGATTTTCGCCATGCCTGGCTCAACGAAGGCCTGCCGCACCGCCTGGGAAAATATCATTCAGCCTCAACTGGATGCCCGTCAGCGCCCGTGCAATTTCCACCCACATATTAAGAAGTAAGTTATGTCGCATTTGACCCATATTAACGCCGCCGGGGAAGCACATATGGTGGACGTGTCCGCCAAGGCTGAGACGGGTCGTGAGGCCCGCGCAGAGGCGTTTGTTACCATGCAGCCGGCAACGCTGGCGATGATTGTCGACGGCAGTCACCACAAAGGTGACGTTTTTGCCACCGCGCGTATCGCGGGGATCCAGGCGGCTAAACGCACCTGGGAATTGATCCCGCTTTGCCATCCGCTTTTATTGAGCAAAGTAGAAGTGCAGCTTGAGGCTCAGACCGAGCAAAACCGCGTCCGCATCGAGTCCGTGTGCCGCCTTACGGGAAAAACCGGCGTAGAAATGGAGGCATTGACTGCGGCCTCCGTCGCCGCGTTGACCATTTATGATATGTGCAAGGCCGTACAAAAAGACATGGTTATCGGCCCTGTACGTTTGCTGGAAAAAAGCGGCGGAAAATCCGGCGATTTTAAGGTGGAAAACGATGCTTAATGTTCTGTTTTTTGCCCAGGTACGCGAACTGGTCGGCTGCGATAGCCTGACGTTGGATGAAGCTTACGGCGATGTGGAGCAACTGCGTGCGGCTTTGGCCGACAGAGGCAGCCGCTGGGCGCTGGCGCTGGAGTCCGGCAAGCTGCTGGCCGCGGTCAATCAAACGCTGGTGAGCTTTGATCATCCGCTGGCGAAGGGTGATGAAGTGGCCTTTTTCCCACCGGTGACCGGAGGTTAAATGGACAGCACCCGTATCATTGTTGGCCGTGAGAATTTTAACGTCGGCGAAGAGTATCAGTGGCTTTCTCAGTGCGATGAAGACGGCGCAGTCGTGACCTTCACCGGCAAAGTACGCAATCATAACCTTGGTGACAGCGTGAGTGCCCTGACGCTTGAACATTATCCGGGCATGACCGAAAAAGCGCTGGCTGAGATTGTCGCCGAGGCCAGAAGCCGTTGGCCGTTGCAGCGAGTGACGGTGATCCACCGCATCGGCGAACTGTGGCCAGGCGATGAAATTGTCTTTGTCGGCGTGACGGGCGCGCACCGCAGTTCGGCGTTTGAAGCCGCCCAGTTCATCATGGATTACCTGAAAACACGCGCCCCGTTCTGGAAACGTGAAGCGACCGCCGAAGGCGACCGCTGGGTTGAAGCCCGGGACAGCGATAAACAGGCGGCTAAACGCTGGTAGGCTACGCGGTCTGCGGGATGTGTTAATCTTAAAGCGGGTGAGCCAAACAGCTCGCGTCAGAAGCTTAATTCACAACACAGAGGAAGCATCATGGACCGATTCCCGCGTCCCAATGAGACTATCGTGCAGCGTGCCAATACGGGCCTTCAGACCTTTATGGCGCAAGTTTACGGCTGGATGACCTGCGGTCTGCTTTTAACCGCCTTTATCGCGTGGTATGCGGCGAATACCCCGGCGGTGATGGAGTTTGTCTTCTCCAGTAAAATCACTTTCTTTGGTCTGATCATCGTTCAACTGGGGCTGGTATTTGTGCTCTCCGGCATGGTGCACAAGCTGAGCGCCGGCGTGGCAACCTCGCTGTTTATGCTTTACTCGGCGCTGACCGGGTTGACCATGGCGAGCATTTTCCTGGTTTATACCTATTCGTCTATCGCCAGCACGTTTGTAGTGGCGGGCGGGATGTTTGGCGCCATGAGCCTCTATGGCTATACCACCAAACGTGACCTGAGCGGCTTCGGCAACATGCTGTTTATGGCGCTGATCGGGATTGTGCTGGCTTCGCTGGTTAACTTCTGGCTGAAAAGCGATGCGCTCATGTGGGCCATCACCTACATCGGCGTGGTGGTGTTTGTGGGCCTGACCGCGTACGACACGCAGAAACTGAAAAATATCGGCGAACAAATTGATACCCGCGACGCGCAAATGCTGCGTAAGTACTCAATTCTGGGTGCTCTGACGCTGTATCTGGACTTCATCAACCTGTTCCTGATGCTGCTGCGTATCTTCGGCAACCGCCGCTAATCTTCGCATTCCCTCTCCTTCGGGGGGAGGGAGTTTCCCCGCAGTTTTGCTTTTCCTCGCGCGACTTTTACCTGCCTGAACGGAAATATATTGCAATATCTGTCACAAAAAGGGGGCGTATTGAGGAAATTTCCGTACACTTGCGTACTCTGATTAACAGGAAGAAATACTCCAGGAGATAAAACATGAAGTGGCAACAACGTGTAAGAGTGAGAACCGGACTGGGTTGCTGGCAGATTATGCTGCATCTTGCGGTGGTCGCTGCGCTGCTCGTTGGCTGGAAAACCGCGACCCTGATCCCCGTGGGCGTAGGGCTGTGCCTGCTTTATGTCGCCACCGTGGTGATGATGTTTATCTTCCAGCGTTTTCACACTGGCCTGCTGCGTGATATCGGTGACTTCCTTGAAGAGCTCACCACTACCTGGTATTTCGGTAACGCTATGATTGCGCTGTGGTTGCTGTCGCGCGTGGTGCAGAGTCACCTGATTCTGGCGCTCGCCGGCCTGGCAATGCTCGCCGGGCCAGCTATCTTCTCTCTGCTCGCGAAAGACAAATCACGCAATCTTACGCCTAAACATCCAGTACGCCGCTGAACCCGTTGTGGCCGCAATTACCAGCAGCGGCCACAAACTCTGCCAGACAATCCCAAAGCTCGCATCCTTCAGGTAAATCTGTTTCGTAATGTCGGTAAAATGGCGAATCGGGTTTATCCACGTTAAATCCTGCAGCCACACCGGCATGTTTTCTACCGGCGAGACATAGCCAGAGAGCAGGATCGCCGGCATCATAAAGACAAATACGCCAATAAACGCCTGCTGCTGGGTTGAGCAAAGGGCGGAAATCAGCAGCCCGAACCCCACCAGCGACAGTCCGTAGATAATCATCGTGAAGTAGAACAGCAGCAGCGAGCCGGAGAAGGGGATGTGATACCCCCAAATCCCTACCGCCAGCACAATGGTGGCCTGCACCAGCGCGACAATCTGCGCGGGAACCGCTTTGCCAATAAAAATTTGCCAGGTGGCCAGGGGAGAAACCAACAGCTGATCGAGCGTGCCTTGCTCGCGTTCGCGGGCAACCGAAAGGGAAGTCACAATCATCACGCCGATGGTGGTAATCATCGCAATCAGCGACGGTACCACAAACCATTTGTAATCGAGGTTAGGGTTATACCAGTTGCGAATAGTCAGCTCGCTGTTGTTGGGTTTGGGCTGGCCGGTCATCAGCTCTTGCTGATAGTTATTGACGATTTGCTGGAGATAATTCGCCGCAATCTGCGCGCTGTTTGAGTTACGCCCGTCGAGCAGAATTTGCAGCTTCGCCGGATTCTGACTGGCAATATCACGCGAGAAATTCGCCGGGAAGCGAATCAGCAGCAGCGCTTTTTGGTTGTCTATTGTCGGCTGTACCTCCTGCGGGCTTTTCAGCAGCAGCACGTGACTGAAGGCGCTGGCGCGGGCAAAGCGCTGGGTTAGCTCAATCGAGTGGCTGCCGTTGTCTTCGTTATAGATAGCGATGGTGGCATTGGTGACCTCGAGCGTGGCGGCAAACGGGAACAAAAGCACCTGCAGCAGCACCGGCAAAATCAGGATGGCGCGGGTCTGCGGTTCGCGCAGCAGCGACTGCAGCTCTTTGCGAATCAACGTCCATAAACGATAAAACATGCTTTCTCCCTTAATCGAGCCGACGTTTGGTTTTCAGCGCCGTCAGGCCGATAAACATCACCGCCGAGGCAATCAAAAACAGCGTGTTGACGATCAACACCGAGGTGATGTTCCCCGCCAGGAACAGGCTTTGCAGGGTGCTGACGAAGTAGCGCGCCGGGATGACGTAAGTCACCGCCCGGATAATCGCTGGCATGCTGTCTATCTGGAAAATAAAGCCCGACAGCATGATGGACGGTAAAAATGCGGCGTTCAGCGCGACCTGCGCGGCGTTAAACTGGTTACGCGTAATGGTGGAGATCAGCAGCCCCATGCCCAGCGTGCTGAGTAAAAACAGGCTGGTGATCAGAAACAGCAGCACCAGCGAGCCGCGCCACGGAACGCCGAGAATAAACACCGTCACCAACATACAAAGCAGCATGGCTAACATCCCTAAAACATAATAGGGCACCAGCTTGCAGAGCAGCAGTTCGGTCTTTGTCACCTGTGTGGAAAGCAGGGCCTCCATGGTGCCGCGCTCCCACTCCCGCGCCACGACCAGAGAGGTCAGGATCGCGCCAATGACCGTCATGATGATGGTCACCGCGCCGGGAATAATAAAGTGCTGGCTGATGGCCGCGGGGTTAAACCAATAGCGCAACTGCACGTCGATTAGGGGCTCAAAATGCTCCCCGCGATCTTCCGCCCGCTGCTGTTGCCAAAGCTGCCAGATCCCCTGCATATAGCCCTGAACAAAGTTAGCCGTATTGGGCTCGCTGCCGTCGGTGATCACCTGAATCGGGGCCGTCGCGCCGGGGCGGGCCATGTTCTGGGCAAAGTCAGGAGGAATAGTCACCATGCCGCGAATTTTCCCGGCCTGCATCAGCTGAATCAGCTGCTCGCGGTTATCGCTGATGGTGGGCTCAATAAACGGCGAGGCGCTGATGGCATGGGTGAAACCCAGCGCGTCTTCGCTTTGCTGCTCAATCAGCACGCCGACGTGAAGGCGGCTGGAGTCCAGGTTAATGCCGTAGCCGAAGATAAACAGCAGCAGAAGTGGGATAACTACGGCGATTAACCAGCTGCTGGGGTCGCGTACAATTTGCCGGGTTTCTTTCACGCACAGGGCGCGGACGCGGCGCCACGATATCCTTTGGCTATGTTCGCTCATCGCTGTGCTCCTTATCCCATTCGTGAATCAGCCCGATAAACGCCTGCTCCATGGTGGGGTCGGGCGTGTTGTCATCCGCTATCTGCTGCTTCAGGTCGTCCGGCGTGCCGCTGGCAATCAGCTTGCCCCGGTATACCAGCCCGATGCGGTCGCAGTATTCGGCCTCATCCATAAAGTGAGTGGTCACCATCACCGTCACACCTTTCTCTACCATGCTGTTGATATGCAGCCAGAACTCGCGGCGGGTAATGGGATCCACGCCGGATGTCGGTTCGTCGAGAAACAGAATATCCGGTTCGTGCATCAACGAGCAGGCAAGCGCCAGCCGCTGCTTAAAGCCCAGCGGCAGAGAATCTGTCGTGCTATTGGCGATAGGCTGCAGCGCAAACGCCTCGCTCATGCGGGCAATTTTGTCCTGCTGGGCTCGGCCACGAAGGCCATAAACGCCGGAGAAGAAACGGAGGTTTTGTGCCACCGTCAGGTTGCCGTAGAGGGAGAATTTTTGCGCCATGTAGCCCAGGTGCTGACGTGCTTTGCCGGAGCTGGTTTTCAAATCCATATCCAGCACCAGCGCTTTGCCCGAAGTGGGGACTAACAAACCGCACATCATCTTGAAGGTGGTGGACTTGCCGGCGCCGTTGGGGCCAAGCAGTCCGAAGATTTCACCGCGTTTAACGGCAAAGTTAACGTGGTCGGTGGCGGCAAAGTCGCCGAACTTTTTGGTTAACTCTTCGGCCTGAATCACCGTCTCGCCGGACTCGCCGTCAACGGTATGAAGAATATTGCCCAGCGGAGATTCGTTCGCGGCGGCGCCACCCAGTAAATCAATAAACGCGTCTTCAAAGCGCGGGTCGGTTTCTTTTAGGCTGGATTCGGGCACGTTCAGAGCATTTGCCAGCTCGTTCACTTTCGCCTCTTTGGCAAGGATCAGCCGCACCGAGCGCCCTTGAATCACGCCGTCGCTGACCTGCGGCAGCTTCAGCGCGCGCTGAAGTAGCTGGCGATTATTCTCTTGCTCGTGGCTGACCAGCAGTGAACGTCCGGCCATCTTCTGCGTCAGCGCTTTCGGCGCGCCGTGATAGAGCAGCTCGCCTTCGTTCATCAGCAGAATTTCCCGGCACTGCTCGGCCTCATCGAGATACGATGTGCTCCAGAGGATCAGCATGCCTTCGCCCGCCAGCTCGTGCACCATTTGCCACAGTTCACGCCGGGATATGGGGTCAACGCCTACGCCAGGTTCATCCAGCAAAAGGACTTTTGGCTGGCCGACGAGCGTGCAGGCGAGGCCAAGTTTTTGCTTCATCCCACCTGAGAGTTTGCCCGCCAGCCGTTCGGTAAACGGCCCGAGAGAGGTGAATTCCAGCAGCCGGGCAAAGGTGCTTTTACGCTGCTCCCCGGTCACGCCGCGCAGGTCGGCATAGAGCGTCAGGTTTTCCATTACCGTTAAATCTTCGTACAGGCCAAATTTCTGCGGCATGTAGCCCAGTTCTGCGTGCAAAGCGCGGTCGTCTTTAATCGGGTTCAGGCCGATCACTGAGGCACTGCCTTCGCTCGGTTGCAGTAGCCCTGCCAGCATCCTCATTAACGTGGTTTTCCCCGCGCCGTCCGGGCCGACCAGGCCGGTTACAGCCCCCGCATGAATTTCGCAATCCAGGCTGGCGACGGCCGGTTTTTCAAGGCCAGGGAAACGCTTCACCAGCCCCTGCAGGCGAATGACCGCGTCATTGCTGCTCATGCTGAGTTCCACCGTTGAATTTCACCGTAACGGGCATGCCCTGACGCAGCGCGTCATCTGCATCGGTCACGATAATGCGTAAGCGGTAGACTAAATCCGTGCGCAAATCCGGGGTTTCAACGGTTTTCGGGGTGAACTCCGCCGTCGGAGATACAAATCCCACTTTGCCATGGTAAGGCTTGTCCGGGCGGCCATCGGTATAAATCAGCAGCTCGCTGCCGGGTTTGGCCTGCCCGAGATTAGTTTCGTCGATATAGGCGCGAACCCATACCGGGCGAGTGAGCGACAGGGTGAGAACCGTGCTGCCCGCGTTTAGCATGCTGCCTGGCTCAACCGCACGGGTCAGCAGCGTACCGTCAGAAGGCGCAATCAGCGTGGTATCCTGCAGATCTAGCTGCGACTGAGCCAGCTGCGCTTTGGCTTGCTGAAGGCTGGCCTGCGCCTGAGCGATTTCCTGAGGGCGGTTGCCGCTGCGGTACTGGCTGAGCTTATCCTGGGCGGCTTTCAGCGTGGCTTTTGCCTGGTCGCTGGATGAGCGGGCGTTGGCTAAATCATTCGCTGAGATGGTTTTGGTTGCCCACAGACCTTGTTGGCGCTGGTAGAAGTTTTGCGCGTAATCATAGGCTGCCTGCGCCTGGTTTACCTGTGCCGCCGCCTGGGCTATTTCTTCATCGCGGTAGCCAGCAATAATCAAATCGTATTTGGCCTGGGCGGCCGCAACGTTGGCTTCAGCCTGGCGCAACGCGTTTTCAAAGGGCGCTTTATCTATCAGCCCCAGCGGTTCACCGGTTTTGATCGCATCACCTTCATCAACCTCAAGCGCCGCGAGTCGTCCTCCCACGCGGAAACTCAAATTAACGGTGCGGATATCCACGTTGCCGTAGAGCGTTAGCTCGCTGTTTTGCCGGCTCTGATACCATTTCCAGCCGCCAAATGCCGCAGCCACGAGCGCTACAATCACAATCACGGCAATCACCGGCTTCTTATTGTTCATCACTAGCGTTTCCTCTGTTTAAAGATAATCCCTGCAGGATGAAATCAACGTGGCTCAGCACCACGCGGCTTATTTGTTGCACCTTGGCCTGGTCAAACTGAGGCCAGCCGGTGCGCAACAGAATCGTTTCTCGTCCAAGCCGGAAGGCCAGCACCTGGCCGAGCAGCGTGTGGGTATGCAAAATAGTGTCGGTATCAAAGTGATCTCGCCCGGTGTAATGCGCCACCAGCGTGGTGAGCAGGGTGTGCATCGGGTCGATAACCTGCTGGTGAATAAGCTGATAAGCGGCGGTCGGGGAAAGCTGTTCGCGGGAGATAAATTTGCTCAGGTTGAGCGTGTCGTCGGCGGTCAGCAGGGCGATCATTTGCCCGAGGGCGGTATGAATAAGATGCCGTATTTTCTCTTTGTCCGGTTCGGGCTGGCACAGCAGGGCTTCTGCGCGGGCAACATGCTCGTGAAAGTTACCGCTAATGAAGTCGGCAATCCACTGGGCGGAAGCCATATACAGCGCTTCTTTGGAGCCAAAATAGTAGGTGATCGCGGCAATATTTTGCCCGGCTTGAGCGGCGATATCTCGCGTCGTGGCATGCATGCCATATTCTGCGAATTGCGCGATGGCGGCGGTGATTAGCGTGTTTTTAGCCTGCTCTCCGCGGCTGGTGACGGGCGTCGGCGAAGGTGCCATACCGACCTCTTAAAATGTTAATCAATCGATTGATTAAGAGTAAGCAAAGTTATCAACCCTGTCCAGCACAAGGCTTTATTCTGCTGATGAGGCGGAAAGTGAGAATTTATGCGGAAGATCACAAAAACTGCTACACTGCACGCGAACGGCGCCGTGGTTTGCGCCTCCTCTCTTCGCCAGCTTAGCGCTGGCGCGTGATGTTCCCCCTGGAAACTACACCGCACATTTCTGCGGTCAGGGCGGTTCTGGAGTTCCTATGTCTTTTGATTCTCTCGGCCTGAATGCCGATATTTTGCGTGCGGTGGAAGAGCAGGGCTATCGTGAGCCTACCCCAATCCAGCGCCAGGCAATCCCGGTAGTCTTATCAGGCCGTGACCTGATGGCCAGTGCCCAAACCGGCACCGGCAAAACCGCAGGCTTTACCCTGCCACTGTTACAGCGTCTGACTGACAGCGCGCCTCACCTGAAGGGCCGTCGCCCGGTGCGTGCGCTGATCCTCACCCCAACCCGTGAACTGGCGGCGCAGATTGGTGAGAACGTCCGCGACTACAGCAAATATTTAAATATCCGCTCGCTGGTTGTCTTCGGCGGCGTGAGCATTAACCCGCAGATGATGAAGCTGCGCGGCGGTGTGGACGTGCTGGTGGCAACGCCGGGCCGTCTGCTAGATCTTGAGCATCAGAACGCCGTGAAACTCGATCAAATCGAGATCCTGGTGCTGGACGAAGCCGACCGTATGCTGGATATGGGCTTCATTCATGACATTCGTCGTGTGCTGGCTAAACTACCTGCGCGTCGCCAGAACCTGCTGTTCTCCGCTACCTTCTCCGATGACATTAAAGCGCTGGCTGAGAAGCTGCTGCACAACCCGGAAGAAGTGGAAGTGGCTCGTCGCAACACGGCGTCTGAACAGGTCACGCAGCACGTTCACTTCGTGGACAAAAAGCGCAAGCGGGAACTGCTGTCGCAAATGATTGGTGAAGGCAACTGGCAGCAGGTGCTGGTGTTCACCCGCACCAAACACGGCGCTAACCATCTGGCAGAGCAGCTGCAAAAAGACGGTATCACCGCGGCGGCAATCCACGGCAACAAGAGCCAGGGGGCTCGTACACGCGCGCTGGCTGACTTCAAAAGCGGCGGCATTCGTGTGCTGGTGGCGACCGATATCGCGGCTCGCGGCCTGGACATTGAAGAACTGCCGCACGTCGTTAACTATGAGTTGCCGAACGTGCCGGAAGACTACGTGCACCGTATTGGCCGTACCGGCCGTGCGGCGGCCACCGGCGAAGCGTTGTCTCTGGTTTGCGTGGACGAGCATAAGCTGCTGCGCGACATCGAGCGTCTGCTGAAGCGCGAGATCCCACGTATCGCATTGCCAGGCTTTGATGTGGATCCGTCGATTCCGGCTGAGCCAATCGTCAACGGTCGTCAGCAGCGTGGTGGCGGCGGTGGTCGTGGCGGCCAGGGTGGTCGCGGTGGCCAAAGCCAGGGGCAGGGCCAGCGTCGCGGTGGCAACGGCGGGAACGCAAATGCTTCCGGTGAGCGTAACAATGGCCCGCGCCGCAGCGGTAAACCGCAGGGCGAAGGTGCCGCGAAGCCGGCTGGGGATAATGCCCGTCGTCGTCGTCCACCCCGTAAACCAGCGGCTGCGCAGTAAGTTTCATACCCTCACCCTAACCCCCTCCCTTTCAGGGAGAGGGGATTAAAGACGCTCTGTGTTCCCCCCTCTCCCCTCTGGGGAGAGGGTCGGGGTGAGGGGACAACACCATACATATTATCGGATGCGTCATGCGTGTTCTTCTTGCCCCGATGGAAGGGGTTCTCGACTCTTTAGTCCGCGAACTTCTTACCGAGGTTAACGACTACGATCTCTGTATCACCGAATTTCTTCGCGTGGTTGATCAGCTGTTGCCGGTTAAATCTTTCCTCAAACTTTGCCCCGAACTCGATCATGCCAGCCGCACGCCATCCGGTACGCTGGTTCGCGTCCAGCTTCTTGGGCAATACCCGCAGTGGCTGGCTGAGAACGCAGCTCGCGCGGTCGAACTCGGTTCCTGGGGCGTGGACTTAAACTGCGGCTGCCCGTCAAAGCTGGTCAACGGCAGCGGCGGCGGTGCGACTTTGCTCAAAGATCCCGAACTCATTTATCGCGGCGCGAAAGCTATGCGTGAGGCTGTGCCCGCGCATTTGCCTGTCACGGTAAAGATTCGCCTCGGCTGGGACAGCGGTGCACGTCAGTTTGAAATTGCTGATGCCGTGCAGCAGGCGGGGGCGACAGAGCTGGTGGTTCACGGACGCACTAAAGAAGATGGCTATAAAGCCGAACTGATCAACTGGGGCGCTATCGGGGAAATTCGCCAGCGGCTGTCGATCCCGGTCATCGCTAACGGCGAAATCTGGGACTGGCAAAGCGCGCAGGATTGCCTGGCCACTACGGGATGTGATTCGGTGATGATTGGGCGTGGGGCGCTGAATGTGCCGAACCTGAGCCGGGTCATCAAATACAATGAAGCGAGGATGCCGTGGGCTGATGTCGTTACGCTGTTGCAAAAATACAGCCGTCTCGAAAAACAGGGTGATACCGGGCTGTATCACGTAGCAAGGATTAAACAGTGGCTTGGTTATTTGCGTAAAGAATACGTTGAAGCAACGGAACTGTTTACCGTTATTCGTACATTAAAAACGTCCAGTGAAATTGCTAATGTTATTGGTGCGTTAAAATAGTTTTCTTAAAACCCGTTAATTAAACTTTTAATTAACGGGCATTTTCTGTTAAAGAATTTCTTTTCTTTCATTCTTTCCTGAATGCGGTTCACAAATTTTTATCTTTCTTTTATTTTGTGCTGGAGCTGGTTTCAGCATGATGACATCATAGCTGCGTAAATTATTCCAAAGGATTGTTACTGTCTAACAGGCAAAACCTAAATTCATTCTCCGGTTTCCGGGAAATGAATTTAGGTTTTTTTTTGCTTTTTTTTATTAAAACAAGGGACGTTTATCATGTACTCACGCACGAAAATAACCGGTGGCATGATGCTGCTATTTGCTCTGGGAGGTATGCCCGAAGCTTTGGCCAGCTATTCTCACTCTGATGGCGGCCTGCTAACAGACAGCCATCTCGATGCCACCTTAAAAAATGTCTGGATGCTGAATACCACCGACGCAATGGCGGATCAGGGCATTGGTGATCAAAATGCCTGGGCTCAGGCGTTGCATCTGGACTGGCAAAGCGGCTGGCTGTGGGATCACGTGGGGGTTGATGCCTCGTGGTATGGCGTAGCGAAGCTGTACGCTAACGATGCCTTCTACGGCAGGGACTTATTGAGGGACAAAAACGGCAAAGCACAGGGCTTCAATAAACTTGGGCAACTGTACGCCAAAGCACGATGGGGGGATGCCGGGCGGCATCTCAATCTTTGGGGCGGCTGGCGTCAGCTCTATAAATTCGGCGCGTTAAACGTTACCCGCAGCCGAGCCGCCCCCAGTACCTGGGAAGGCGTTAGCGCCGAATTTACGTGGGATGACTTTGGCGCAAAGGCCGCCGTCGTGAACCGCTTTTCTGAGCGCGATGAACCGGAAAAACGCCGATTCCGAACCTTAAAAACAAATATGCAAATTGACTACATTGCGACCAGTGAACTGAGCTGGTCACCGGCAAAGGGCAGTAAAATTAGCTACATTGCCGCCGAGAGTGATAGCTATCTTCTCCGCCACGGGCTTGAAGCGAATACCGTGGTGCCGCTTGGCAAAGATTTTAATCTCCTGGCAAGAGGCACGTACTACTACGCCCGTGGCCTCAGCGATTGGGAGGGGGCTCGAGGATTCAGCCGCACAGCACAGCACCTTTTTGCCCTTGTCGGCTATCAATACGGGCGAGCGGAATCCGGCCTCGGCTGGTCGCACACTCGGGCGCCTTTAGATAACGGTTTAGGCCACTTTTATTGGCACTTTGGTAAAAACACACGAGGTGCCTTTAATAGCAAAGCCGATGGCGAAGGTAATGACTACATCAACGACGGCGAACAAATGTTGTATTTATACAGCCAGTATCAGATCTTGCCTGAATTACTGGTTGGCATATACGGCAATTACGGTTTTGGCATGCAATATAAAGGCGTGGATTTAAAAGAGTGGGAGTACGGGGGCTATTTTCTCTGGCATAGTCCGCAGGTTAAAGGCCTGAATGTCTTTGCTGGCTTTGGCCCGAGTTATAGCTGGAAGTTAACACCTGCCAGAATGCCTTCTCTTGATGAAAAAAATCATATTTTCCGTCGCGCGAAAGGCGTGGGGGGAAGCGTACGCGTTGAATATCGGTTTAATTTATTTTAATTCCGTCATAAATAAGGAGTGAACATGAAAAAGAATATCATCGCCGGGCTGGTGCTCACACTCATTGCGGGCTCCGCTTTTGCCGCCGAGCGCCCCATGCGTATTTTGATCGTCAATGATGATGGCTGCGAGTCTGTCGGGACAACATCGTTACATGACCGGCTGCGTGACGGCAGATGAACAGCTTAATGCGAAGCTGCGCAGTAATATTCTCAGCATGGTGCCAAACCCGCATCTGCCAAGTTCTGAGTGGGGCTGGCAAATTGACCCAACCGGCATGCGCATCCTGCTCAATATGCTGTGGGATCGCTACCAGAAACCGCTGTTTATTGTCGAAAACGGCCTGGGAGCGAAAGATAAGCCTGAAGCTGACGGCACGATTAACGACGATTATCGCATCAGCTACCTGAACGATCATCTGGTGCAGGTGGGCGAGGCGATTGAGGACGGCGTAGACGTAATGGGCTACACCAGTTGGGGGCCAATCGATCTGGTTAGTGCGTCGAAAGCCGAACTGTCGAAGCGCTACGGGTTTATCTACGTTGACCGCGATGATCAGGGGAACGGGACGCTGGAACGTTCAAGAAAGAAAAGCTTCCACTGGTATAAAGAGGTGATTGCCACTCACGGCGGTAGCCTGAAGCGCTAAGCCGCGGAAATAAAGTCAGTTTGCCATCAGTCTAAAGAGGGAAAACACATTTCCCTCTTTCTTTTCTGCACCGTTAAACCACATTCACCAGCCGCTGAATAAACCCGCGCAGCCACATCAGCGCGGCGTCGCTGTTATGGCGCTGATGCCACAATAAAGCGACCTCAAACGGCGGAACGTCAACCGGAACCGGGCTTGCGGTCAAACCCCAGGTTTTCTGCCAGCCGGCTGACAGTCCTGCCGGGACGGTAGCCAGTGTCGGCATCTGCATCAGCAGACCCGGTAGTGCCGCAAAATGCGGTGTTGTGTAGCTAATGTGGCGCGTTTGCCCGAGTTTCGCCAGGAGAGTGTCTATCTGGCTGCTGTTGGCTTCGCGATAGCTGACCAGCACGTGCTGGTGGGCGACATACTCTTCCAGCGACAGCGGGACGCTGGCCTCAATGTGCTGCGGGTGCCAGAGCGTCATAAAATTCATGCTGGTCAATACTTCACGCTCCAGCCAGCGGGCGCTTTGGTTCGCCACGCTGATCGCCATATCCAGCTCGCCGCCTTCCAGCCTTTGGGCGTCGGTAAACGGGTCGCTGGCGACAACGTTAATGCGCATCCCCGGTGCGTCCTGCTTCAGCGCGGGGATGAGTTTTGGCATCAGCCACATTTCCACCCAATCGGTCATGCCGATGGTCACGGTCGCTTTGGCGCTGGCCGGGCAAAACTCAGCCTGCTGGAAAAGCGCGCTTTGCAGCTGCTCCAGCAGAGGCATCAGCTCGGTGTGCAGTTCACTTGCGCGCGCGGTAGGCTGCATGCGGTGGCCGCTGCGAATAAACAGCGGGTCGTCGAACATATCCCGCAATCTTGCCAGCGCGCCGCTGACCGCAGGCTGCCCGAGGTGCAGTTTGTCGGCCGCCAGCGAGACGCTTTGCTCGCGGAACAGCACGGCAAAAGCGATCAGCAGGTTGAGATCGATTTTGCGGAAATCATTTTCTTTGATAGTCATTATTTCTCCAATCAATTGGCGTGATGATACGCCCGACGGGATACTGGCGGCAAGTTGAACACCTGCCTGGAGAATAAAATGAAAACTTTGCTCATGCTGCTAACGCTTTTAGGCGGCACAATATCCGTTTCTGTCCTGGCCACGCCGCAGGCTATAACTCAGCAGCAATCGCCTGGATATTACCGCATGATGCTGGGGGACTGGCAAATTACGGCGGTGTCGGACGGCACCGTAGTGGTACCGCTGGATAAATTGCTGACGCACATTACGCCGCAGAAACTGCGCCAGCGTATGGCGGCGGACGCAATGACGCCCGCCGCAGAAACGTCGATCAATGCCTTTGTTATCAATACGGGGCGCGAATTGATTCTGGTTGATACAGGCGCCGGGGAATTATTTGGCTCTGCCGGTGGGCACCTGCTGGAGAATCTACGGGCGGCAGGTATTGCCCCTGAAGATATTTCTCTGGTGCTGCTAACTCATATTCATGCCGATCATTCCGGCGGGGTGGAATATCGTAGCAAGCCCGCTTTCCCCAACGCGACGGTTCGCGTGGAACAGAAAGATGTCGATTTCTGGCTCAACCCCGCTCACCTCAGCGACGTTGAGCCTGGGCAGCGGCATACCTTTGCTGAATCTGAACGTTCGCTGCGCCCGGTGATTGACGCCGGTAAGCTCACCACTTTTCATGCTCCGGCAGAAATTCTGCCTGGCATAGAAGCCATTCCTGCCGCAGGGCACACGCCGGGCAGCGTGATTTATCGCGTTAGCCGGGGCGGCCAAAATATGCTGATGTGGGGCGATATTATTCATGCTAAAGCGGTGCAGATGCCCGATCCGGAAGTGGCGATTCATTTCGATGTTAACCAGCAGCAGGCGGTTGCCACGCGTGAGAAGGTGTTAAAACTGGCGGCTCAGGAAGGCGACTGGGTTGCGGCGGCGCACATTGCTTTCCCGGGGATTGGTTATGTAAAAGAAGAAGGCAAAGCCTGGCGCTGGGTGCCGGTAAACTACAGTAGCCGATCGGATTGAGAGCGAAAGGCGCCACATAAACGTGGCGCCAGGCGTTTTTAAAAGATCATTTTGAATACGCCGGTCACCACCAGCAGCCCGATGAGAAAGATAATCAGAATGGCCCATAAAATAATTTTCATTAGCGCTCCTTACCTTTTGGTTGGCTCTTGTTGAGTATAGGCAAGGATCAGTGGACGGGGGAGTTGCCTCCCCGTAGACGGAATAATTGAGAAAAAGAATGCTACTTAGATTTAACGCTGGGGTTTAGCTGCTGCGAGCAGGAAGATCATTGGCCGTTCGGCCTCTTCTGCTAGTGCGGGGTTGAGGGCAATTTGTTCGGCCTCCGGGCCCCATTCGTCGAGCTTTTCAATCACAAAGCCGCTTTCAATCAGGGCGTTAATCCAGGTGGCCAGCTTGCGATGCTGTTTCTTCACGCCTTCGGCAAACCAGTTACTGAGGCGCTCACCTTCCTGCTGATAATGATTCACCGGCCAGCTGCGTTGCCCGGTCTGATCCTGCAGCCACGTCTGCGTTGCGGGCGCGGTGTAGATCGGGTGCTCGGCGGTAAAGACCAGCTTGCCTCCCGGCACCAGGGCCTGTTCAAGCGTGGCAAACAGCGGGCGAATGTCATCCAGGTAATGAAGCGCCAGAGAGCTGTAGGCCAGATCGATACTGTTCGCTGGCAGTTGCAGAGTGGAAAGATCTTCCTGGCGGTAGTCGATGCCTGGACCTTCGGTCATTTCACGGGCTTTGGCGAGCATGCGCGTCGATACATCCAGCCCGACCGTTTTTGCCGCACCTGCTTCTCTTGCGTAGCGGCAAAACCAGCCGTAGCCGCAGCCTAAATCCAGCACCTGCTTGCCAGCCAGCGGCGGCAGCATCGCCTGAACTTTTGCCCATTCAGGCGCGCCGTCCAGACCTTTTACAGAGCGGTCCAGCGTGGCATAACTGGCAAAAAAGGCCGGATCGTCATAGATATTTTGCGTCATAAATCCTCCGCGTTTATGTGGCCATCATTGGCCAGCAGGAATTTTAGACGCGACGCCGCCGGAAAGAAAACCGGCTCCGACGGCAAAACCGTTAAAAACCGAAATGACTCAGCTCAGGATGATCGTCCGGGCGGCGGCCCAGCGGCCAGAAGAAGGCTCGCTCGCTCTCTTTGATCGGCGTGTCGTTGATACAGGCGTGGCGGTTAATCATCAGGCCCTGCTCGTCAAACTCCCAGTTTTCGTTGCCGAAGCTGCGAAACCAGTTGCCGGAATCATCGTGCCATTCATAGGCGAAGCGTACCGCAATACGGTTCCCGTCGTGCGCCCAGATCTCTTTGATCAGCCGGTAGTCCAGCTCACGCTGCCACTTTCGGGTTAAAAAGCCGACGACGGCTTCGCGGCCATCAACAAACTCAGCCCGGTTACGCCAGTGGGTATTCAGGGCGTAAACTTGCGAGACGCGTTCGGGATCGCGGCTGTTCCAGGCGTCTTCCGCCAGGCGAACTTTTTGTTTTGCCGTCTTGAGCGTAAATGGGGGAACCGGGGGTTTTACTGTCATGGTCTGCTCCTGTGAATGTGTAGACAGGTCTGTCTACTTCTCTAAGCTAGCCTGAGTAGACAGATTTGTCTACATGCGTCATGATAGATTTTTAACAGGAGAAATCATGCCTACTGCTGCGACCCCCGGCGCCCGCGATCGTATTCTGCACACCGCGCACGATTTGTTTTACCGTGACGGCATTCGTGCCACCGGCATAGACAGAATCATCAAAGAAGCCAGCGTCACCAAAGTGACCTTCTACCGGCATTTTCCGGCCAAAGACGACCTGATCCGTGCTTTTCTGGATTATCGCCATCAGCGCTGGATGGTGTGGTTTAGCCGCATGCTGGAAGCGCAAACCGGCGAAGGGAAAGGGCTGGCGGAAGCGTTAATGGCTACCTTGCAAAACTGGTTTGACGATGAGGCGTTTCGCGGCTGTGCGTTTATTAATTCGGCGGTAGAAATGGCCGAGGCGCTGCCGGACACGCTGCCGATTGCCCGCGCTCACAAGCAGGCGATGGTGGAATGTCTGGCCGGTTATTTGCCCGATAATGCAGGTGGCAGGCAGCAGGCAGAAATGCTGGCGCTGGTGATTGACGGCGCGATAGTTAAAGCCCAGCGCGATGGCAGCGGCGAAGAGACGCTTCTGCTGCTGCGGGCGTGGCTGGCGTTGCTGCCCGCAGCCGAGGATTAATCCTCTTTTTGCCGGTGCTTAAACCACAAGCGGACGGCCACGACCAGCACCACGGCAACAATAAGCCAAATCCAGTGGCGCAGGTGCGCATCCAGGCTGTGCAGCCACGGGCCGACGACTTCGCCGCCAAGATAGCCAAGCGTCGTAAACAGCGTGGCCCACAAAATGGCTCCACAGATATTCAGCGGAATAAACAGCTTTGGCGGCAGCTTGCTGGCGCCGATGATAATCGGCCCGACGATGCGAAACCCGTACATAAAGCGGCTGCCAATCACAAACAAATACGGGTGGCGGTTGATCAGCGCCTGAGCCTTGGCCACTTTCTTTTGATGCTTCTTAAAGCGAGCCAGCAGGGCGCTGCCGAAGTGCCTGCCGACCAGGAACAGCACCTGATCGCCAATCATACCGCCGAGCGCGACAGACAGCACCACCAGCGGGAAGGTTAAAAGCCCCTGATGCGCGGCCACGCCGCCTAACAGGGTAATGGTTTCCCCCTCTGCCATACTGCCGATAATCAGCGCGGCGTAGCCATACTGTTCTATTAAGCCATTGATATCCATTAAGCTGGACTCTCCTCCATGTATACCCGTCTTCTGCAACTCGAATTATTTAGGGTATGAAATCTTTCCTAAAGCATACAACTCATCGCCGCCAGGCCTGTACAGAATCGGAGATATTTTTCACCTGGTTAAATAATAACCTGAAGGTGAATTATACTTGGAGTATCGCAAGCATTTGCGCCGCAGGTCCGGAGGTTGTATGAGCCATGTCTGGGGATTGTTTTCCCATCCTAATCGGGAAATGCAGGAAATTAAGCGCGAGAACGAGTCCGTCTCGCATCACTACACTCACCATGTGCTGTTGATGGCGGCCATTCCCGTCATCTGCGCGTTTATCGGCACCACGCAAATTGGCTGGAACTTCGGGGACGGCACTTACGTTCAGCTCTCTATGTTTACCGGCCTGTATCTGGGCATTCTTTTCTACGCCCTGATGCTTGGCGGCGTCGCGGTGATGGGGCGGGTTATCTGGTGGATGGCGCGTAACTATCCGCAGCGTCCGTCGCTTGCCCGCTGTATGGTCTTCGCAGGCTACGTGGCCACGCCGCTGTTCTTAAGTGGGATTGTGGCGCTTTATCCGCTGGTCTGGCTGTGCGTGGCGGTGGGCGCTCTGGCGCTGGTCTACACCGGCTATCTGCTCTACGTCGGCGTGCCGGACTTCCTCGGTATCGACAAAGAAGAGGGGATGAGTTTTTCCAGCTCAACCCTGGCCATTGGCGTGCTGGTACTGGAAGTGTTGCTGGCCGTCGCGGTGATTCTGTGGGGTTATGGCTACCGTTTGTTCTGACGGGGCGAATTAACAGAAAGTTTTGATATAACGTTACGATTCTTAACTGGCAGTCAAGCGGGGCGGCGGAGTATGATTCCGGCGCCCCGCATGTTTATGTCATCCCGATGACGCTTAGCGGTGAGCCTCTACTTTTCCGGAATCATTACAGAAGTGTCACCATGCCGACAAAAATCCGTTTATCGTTGTTCAGCCTTGCGCTGATGATGACTGTGCCTTTTGCCCCGCAGGCAGAGGCCAGTAAGGTCGCCACCCACGCGGCCAGCGCCGGTCAGGAGATTGCCTCCGGCAGCGCCATGATTGTCGATCTGCAAACCAACAAGATTCTCTATTCCAGCCATCCGGATCTGGTTCGTCCTATTGCCTCCATCACCAAACTGATGACCGCGATGGTGGTGCTGGACGCCCATCTGCCGATGGATGAAATGCTGAAAGTGGACATCAGCCACACGCCTGAAATGAAGGGCGTTTACTCTCGCGTTCGCCTGAACAGCGAAATCAGCCGCAAAAACATGATGCTGCTGGCGCTGATGTCGTCAGAAAACCGCGCGGCGGCAAGCCTGGCGCACCACTATCCTGGTGGCTACGACGCGTTTATTCGTGCGATGAATGCGAAGGCGAAGTCCCTAGGCATGACCCACACCCGCTATGTGGAGCCGACCGGCCTGTCGATTGAAAACGTCTCAACCGCGAGCGACCTGACCAAACTGCTGGTGGCGACGCAGAAATACCCGCTGCTGGGCCAGCTCAGCACCACGCATGAAGATATGGCCACCTTCCGCAACCCGGCTTACACGCTGCCGTTCCGCAACACCAACCATCTGGTGTATCGCGAAAACTGGAATATCCAGCTGACGAAGACCGGTTTTACCAATAACGCGGGCCACTGCCTTGTAATGCGCACGGTCATCAACGGCCGCCCTGTGGCGCTGGTGGTGCTGGACGCGTTCGGGAAATACACCCACTTCGCGGATGCTAACCGCCTGCGAAACTGGATGGAAACCGGCAAAGTGACCCCGGTTCCGGCGGCAGCGTTAAGCTACAAGCGCTCTAAAGCGGCGCAAATGGCGAACAACACCGCCGCAGGTTCGGAAGAAGAGTAATCAGTCCGGCAGCGTCCCGTCTCCACCGTTGAGGGGGCGCTGCATCATGAGTGTGTCCCGCCAGTCACCCAGTTTAAAGCCAACGCTTCGCAAACATCCGACGGTTTCAAACCCGTGCTGACTGTGTAATTTGCACGATCCGGTATTATTTTCCCCGTCGCCAATCACCGCAATCATTTGCCGCCACGGCCCTTTTTCACACAGTACGATGAGCTGGCTCAACAGGGCTTTTCCAATGCCGCGTCCGGTCATAGCAGCGTCGATATACACCGAATCTTCTACCGTGTAGCGGTAGCCGGGGCGAGGGCGGTACACCGTAGCGTAGCAGTAGCCCACCACTTGATTATCAATCACCGCGACCAGCCACGGCAGGCCATGAGCGCGAACCGCCGCCAGCCGCTCGGTCATCTGTTTTCCATCAGGCGGGATCTCTTCAAACGATCCTTTGCCGTGCAGCACGTGCCAAGCATAAATCGTTGTCATAGCGGGGATATCGTCGGGGGTGGCTTCCCTGATGAATACGGCAGGGAAAGGCAACGTTTCTACTGCGGACATCTTTCACTCCTTGGGCAGAAAAAGGGTGAAGATAGCCTTCACCCTGCTTTATTAATCTATGCCCAAAAAAGCGTGAAACATAGTTTGCCCGTCATAGGAGAAACTTATCTCCGTCAGCCGTGCTCCTGCTCGCTGTGGTCCTCAGCCCAGCCTTTACGCCGGGTCGTTTTGCCAATTCCTGGGTTCATGCTGTTGGTCGGGTCGTTGGCCTTGTAGAACTGCTTCAGCGTTTCCGGTGCTTTGTAGAGATGGCCGACGTTATGCTCGGCGGGGTACTGCGCTCCGCGTTCGTGCAACAGCGCCAGCATCTGCCCTTTCAGCTCGTGCACGTCCACGCCTTTTTTGACGATGTAATCCTGGTGGAAGACATGGCACATAAAATGGCCGTAATAGAGGCGATGGATCAGCTTATCGCCGATCTCCGGCGGCAGCTCTTCGAACCAGTCTTCGTCGTTGCGGCGCAGCGCGATATCCAGCGCCAGAATATCTTCCACCTCATCCGCATGCACAGCGTGGTAGCGAATGGCGGCCCCGGCGGCGGCAAAGCGATGCAGGAAGGCTTTGCTGCCTTCATCCGCAGTACAAACGAAGAAGTCACCTTCGGCGGTTTTAAAATATTCGCTCAGCCACGCTTTGGCCTCATCGATCCCGTCCCCGGCCATTTTCAGCAGCAGGTGGTGAGGATATTTATCCCGCCAGGTTTTCATGCGCTCCGGCAGGTGCGCCGGGAAGACGCCGCCGAGTTTCTGCATAAAACGGTCGGTAAAGTGCGGCTTAAACAGCGACACTTTATCGAGCATCGCGTCGGTGCGTCCCTTCATGGTGAAAAAGAACGGCATTTTGTCGGTGCCAAGCTTGTCAATCATCAGGAACGTGTCTTTGCCGTACTTCTCCGCGATGTCGTAAATATCGCGGTGCATATACTCCCCGGCGACCGGCAGATTTTCGAAGTTGGCCAGAATATGGCGACGAATCTCGGTGAGTACATTGGGCTGGTTGGTGCCGATGTAAAACACCTGCTGGCGTTTTTCCGCCGGGAAGGTGTCGAGGCGGACGGCGAAGACCGCCAGCTTGCCCGCGCAGCCTGAAGATTCAAACAGGCGGTCCGGGTCAGCGTTGTAGCGCGCAGGCGTGTCGGCCTCAACGTCGCGCACGCGGGTGACATAATCGTGGTCGTGAGCGTGGCGGCCATCGTGCTGCACGTCGCCGTCTTTCACGCGCTCATCGTCGAGTGCGCCGAGAATTTGTTCCGGCGTGGTGCCGAGGTTAATCCCCAGATGGTTTACCAACTGCAGCTTGCCGCTTTCATCAATACGCGCGAAAAGCGACATCTCGGTGTATGCCGGACCGCGCTGCACCAGCGACCCGCCGGAGTTATTGCAAATCCCGCCAATGACCGAAGCGCCAATACAGGATGAGCCAATCACCGAATGCGGCTCGCGCCCGAGCGGCTTCAGCGCTTTTTCCAGAGAGTAAAGCGTGGTACCCGGGTAGGCCAACACCTGCTCGCCCTTATCCAGCAGATGCAGCTTGTCGAGGCGCAGCGTGCTGATGATCACAATATCGCGATCGTAGTCGCTGCCGCTTGGCGTAGAGCCTTCGGTCAGGCCGGTGTTGGCGGCCTGCATAATAATGATTTTATCCGCCTCGACGCAGGCGCTTAATACGCGCCACAGCTCCAGCAGAGAGCCGGGGAACACCACGGCCAGCGCTTCCCCCTGGCCGGAGCGGAAGCCTTTGCGGTAGCGAGCCGTTTTGGCTGGATCGGTTAAAACATGGTGCGAGCCAACGTGGCGAGAGAGTTCGTTTATCAGCGTTTTATTATCAGAAGTCATCAAAACAGACATGGATCCACTCCTTGTGGTGGCATCAAAAAGCTTGCCGTTAAGCATAGCGCCGAAAAACGTGAGCGTAACGAGGAAATCTCCGCGAAATCAGCAGCCAGGCTTTGCTACGCTCTTCTTACCGTGGTGGCGATGTGGCAAACTGCACGCCTTAACAAAAGCTTGTGAGAGTGAATCCGATGAAATGGCTCTGTTCTGTAGGGATTGCCGTAAGCCTGGCGCTGCAGCCTGCGCTGGCCGACGAAATGTTTGGCCCGCACCCTTTAACGCCGGAAGCGCGTGATGCCTACGTCACCGACCTGCTGAAAAAAATGACTACCGATGAAAAAATCGGTCAGCTACGGTTGATAAGCGTCGGCCCGGATAACCCGAAAGAAGCTATCCGTGAAATGATCAAAGCCGGGCAGGTGGGGGCCATTTTCAACACGGTCACCCGCCAGGATATCCGCACCATGCAGGACCAGGTGATGCAGCTCAGCCGCCTGAAAATTCCTCTCTTCTTTGCCTACGATGTGGTTCACGGCCAGCGCACCGTTTTCCCGATAAGCCTCGGCCTGGCGTCCTCTTTCAACCTTGATGCGGTCAAAACCGTGGGGCGTATTTCCGCCTATGAAGCCGCCGATGATGGCCTTAACATGACCTGGGCGCCGATGGTCGACGTCTCGCGCGATCCGCGCTGGGGCCGCGTGTCCGAGGGCTTTGGGGAAGATACTTATCTGACCTCCATTATGGGGCGCACCATGGTGGAAGCGATGCAGGGCAAAAGCCCGGCGGATCGCTACTCGGTGATGACCAGCGTGAAACACTTCGCCGCGTATGGCGCGGTCGAAGGCGGGAAAGAGTACAACACCGTAGACATGAGCCCACAGCGCCTGTTCAACGACTACATGCCGCCTTACAAAGCCGCGCTGGACGCGGGCAGCGGCGGCGTAATGGTGGCGCTGAACTCCCTGAACGGTACGCCGGCCTCCGCGGACAGCTGGCTGCTGAAAGATTTGCTGCGTGACGAGTGGAAATTCAAAGGCATCACCATCTCCGATCACGGCGCGATTAAAGAGCTTATCAAACACGGCGTGGCCAGTGACCCGAAAGACGCGGTACGTATTGCGCTCAACTCCGGCATCAATATGAGCATGAGCGACGAGTACTACAGCAAGTACCTGCCGGAGCTGGTGAAAAGCGGCGCAGTGCCGATGAAAGAGCTGGATGACGCCACCCGTCACGTGCTGAACGTGAAATACGACATGGGGCTGTTCAACGATCCGTACAGCCACCTCGGGCCGAAAGACTCTGACCCGGTAGACACTAACGCCGAAAGCCGTCTGCACCGCAAAGAAGCGCGTGAAGTGGCGCGTGAAAGCATGGTGCTGCTGAAAAACCGCCTGCAGACTCTGCCGCTGAAAAAGACCTCCACCATTGCGGTGATTGGTCCCCTGGCGGACAGCAAGCGTGACGCGATGGGCAGTTGGTCTGCCGCAGGCGTGGCCGCGCAGTCCGTCACCCCGCTGGAGGGCATCAAAAATGCCGTGGGCCAGCAGGGCAAAGTGGTGTTTGCCAAAGGCGCGAACGTGACGGATGAAAAAGACATTGTTGCGTTCCTGAACCAGTACGAACCGGCAGTCACCGTTGACCCACGCACCCCGAAAGCGATGATCGACGAAGCGGTGAATACGGCGAAAAACGCCGACGTGGTGGTGGCGGTGGTCGGTGAAGCCCAGGGCATGGCGCACGAAGCGTCCAGCCGCACCAACCTGACGCTGCCGCAAAGCCAGCGTGACCTGATTGCTGCGCTGAAGGCTACGGGTAAACCGCTGGTGCTGGTGTTGATGAACGGCCGTCCTCTGGCGCTGGTGAAAGAAGATCAGCAGGCGGACGCGCTGCTGGAAGCCTGGTACGGCGGTACCGAAGGCGGTAACGCCGTCGCTGACATTCTGTTCGGCGACTACAATCCGTCCGGCAAACTGCCGATGTCCTTCCCGCGCTCCGTAGGGCAAATTCCGACGTACTACAGCCACCTGAATACCGGCCGCCCGTACAATCCTGAAAAACCAAACAAATACACCTCCCGCTACTTCGATGAAGCCAACGGGCCGCTGTATCCGTTTGGCTACGGGCTGAGCTACACTACCTTCAAAGTGGGTGACGTGAAGCTTTCCGCCCCAGGCATGAAGCGCGACGGCAAAGTTGAAGCCTCCGTCACCGTCACCAACACCGGCGATCGCGCAGGGGAAACCGTGGTGCAGATGTACCTTCAGGACGTGACTGCTTCCATGAGCCGCCCGGTGAAAGAGCTGAAAGGCTTTAAGAAAGTGGCGCTGAAAGCGGGTGAAAGCCAGACGGTCAGCTTCCCAATCGACATCAGCGCCCTGAAGTTCTGGAACGCGAAGATGAAGTACGATGCGGAGCCGGGCAAGTTCAACGTGTTTATCGGCCTCGATTCCGCCCGCGTACAGCAGGGTGAATTTGAGCTGAAATAAAACTGAGAACTATAAGAATGCAGCCACCTTTAAAGGTGGCTGTTTTTTTAGGTGTAATTAATATCCCGCTGAAAGCTAGTGTATTCCCTGATTATTTTCGCTGGCAAGATTGAGCTCGTTTAATACTGGCGCAACAGAATAGAATGAGCCGCAGACGACAATTACATCGTCGGCAGTGGCGTCATCTTTGGCCGCCTCCCAGCCGGATAAAATATCCGGGAAGCTTTTTGCCTGCGGTAAATACTGAGCAATATCTTCAGCTTTAGAGCTTCTGGGGCCAGCCTGAATACCGCAGCAATACCACTCGCCGTTGAGGTCTTTTAACTGTTCAAGAGTGCCGTTGATATCTTTATTAATAAGCATGCCGACCACAAAAAAGTACCTCCCCTTTTTGGGGAAGCTGCGCAATCTTTCCGCTAAATATGCCGCGGCGTGCGGATTATGGGCCACATCTAAAATCACCGTCGGTTGATGGTTAATGACTTGAAAACGCCCTGGCAAATTGGCCTTATCTATGACTTCGTCCAACGCGGTAAGATCAAATTTAAGCCCGCTGACGCGTAGGGCCGCGACGGCGGTAGCCACGTTATCCCGAGGCATTTTAGGCTGACTCAGCGGCGCTATTTCGCCGAAGCTATCGCTAAACGCCCATGCCTCTCCACGGTCTGTTACTTGCCAGTTGGTCCCGCGTTGATGGGTAATTGCGCCAATCTGTGCCGCATAACGGAGCAATGACGCCGGAGCCTGAATTTGCCCAATCACCGCCGGACGACCGGGGCGGAAGATGCCCGCTTTGATTTCGCCGATGGCTTCGGTGCCTTTCCCCAGCCAGTCTTCATGATCCAGTGCCACGTTGGTAATCACAGAAACATCAGGTGTGAGAATGTTGGTTGCATCATCCCGGCCGCCCATGCCGACCTCAATGATTGCGACATCAACCTGAGCCCATTTCATCAGGCAAAACGCGCCTAGCGTATTGAACTCGAAAGGCGTGAGCGTGGTGGCTTCGCGTGCTTTTTCAATTTCAACAAAGGCAGCAATATGGGCGGCATCCGACAGTTCCTGGCCCTGAATACGCACGGTCTCTTTATAATGAATCATGTGGGGTGAGCTGAAGACGCCCACTTTGTGCCCTGACAGCATCAGCACTTTCTCGAGGGTATGGCAGGTGGTGCCTTTCCCGTTGGTCCCGCCAACCAAAAAGACAAAAGGCGCAGGCTGTAAGACATTCAGTTTGGCGGCCACGTCCTTGATTCTGTCCAGGCCCATATCAATGACCTGTGAATGAAGGCTGTCGATGTAAGCCAGCCAGCGGGGTAAGTCTGAAGTGAGATCGGGTATGTTTGCACGGTTGCTCATCAAATATTCCTTGGATGAAACTACAATCTGCGGGGTGGGGTTGCCGCTTTAGCTGATCGGGTTCAGGACGAAATTGAAGTCCAGGGTGCAGAATGATTGCGGGCAAAATGTCCCGTCAGGCGCAATGCCCGGCGCGTGTTTAACCCAGTCGGCAATCAATGAGGCTCTTACGCCAAATACGCTGTCCGAATTGAGGTATTCATCCTCTTTATTGAAGACATGCGTAATTAAACGCTGGTATCCCTCGGCATTGATCATGAAGTGCAGATGCGCCGGGCGCCACGCGGCTCTCCCCTGGGCGGCGAGCAGGCTGCCAACCGGGCCGTCGCTGGGGATCTCGTAAGCCTCAGGGACAACGGTTCTAAAAAAGAAATTTCCCTGTGAATCCGCTTTCATGACGCCGCGGCATCGAAGTCCGTGAATATCCGCTGCCTGCACATCGTATTGACCCTCGCCGTCGGCATGCCATATATCAATCGTTGCATTGGCAACGGTTTCCCCGCCGATCCCGGTTACTTTGCCTGTTACAAACCACGGCGTGCCCGGTGCACCCTGTGAAAAATCGTCTCCCGGTTCAAGCAGTGGGGCTTCCGCAACATGAAAAGGTCCAAATACGGTGGATTCCGTGCATCCGGCGGGTTTGCGATTATTTTGCGCAATGACCAGAGAAGATAATCCCAGCACATCGGAAAGCAAAATAAACTCCTGGCGTTCGGGGCTGCAATATTTTCCAACCTGGGTAAGAAATTCAATGCCTTTCTCCCACTCCTGCTCCGTCAGCTGAACTTCCCGGGCAAAAGCATGCAAATGCTCGATCAGGCCAGTAAAAATCGTATGCATATGTAGAGCGGAAAACGTTTTTGCACTTTTTTCTAAAATATTTTGCACTCACACAAGCTTAAAATGGAGTGCAAAATATTTTTAAAATTCGATGC
>NZ_FXAS01000030.1:0-43105 GCF_900177785.1 Cedecea sp. NFIX57
CCCAGAGGGGAAACGGGCTGTGGCATCAGGTCAAACGCTTTGACAGTGTACCCGCCTGACGGCGGGTAACTGAAGTGACTTTAAACATACAAGGGAATAAATAATGCTCCCGTCGACTGTTTTCTCCCTCGCCCCTGTGGGGAGAGGGCCGGGGTGAGGGGAAGATTCGTTCCTGGCTCTCATCACCGGTACGGCAATAATTACGCCTCTATCAGCCCCTGCCCCAGATAATGTTGCTTATCCGGCACACCCGGCAGCGCGAAGAAATACCCGCCGCCAATCGGCTTCACGTACTCTTCCAACGCCTCGCCGTTCAGCCTGCCCTGCACCGCAAGGAAGCCTTTCTCAAGGTCATGCTGGTAGCAGACGAACAGCAGCCCCATGTCGAGCTGGCCGGACTTGGTGGCGCCCAGCGAATAGCTGTAACCCCGCCGCATAATCAGCCCCGATTGCGTCTCTTTCGTCCTTGGGTTTGCCAGGCGAATGTGAGCATCCAGCGCGATCACATCACCGTCAGGGTCGGCGGCGTAGTCCGGCACATCATGCTCATTTTTCATGCCCAGCGGCGCCCCGCTGTGCTTGTCACGCCCGAAAATAGTCTGCTGCTCTTTCAGCGGCGTGCGGTCCCAGGACTCGACGTGGAACTGAATAATGCGCACGGCCTGATAGCTGCCACCGGTAGCCCAGGCCGGCTCCTGCTGCTGCTTCGTCACCCACACCACGTCGTCCATTAGCGGCTTATCATGGCTGTCCGGGTTAGCCGTGCCGTCTTTGAAGCCCAGCAGGTTAATCGGCGTCTCTTTCCCCCGGCTGCGCGCCGCATGGTTGGAGATGAACCCTTCCCGCTTCCAGCGCACGCTGAGGAGATCTGGCGTGTGCTTAATAATATCGCGCAGCGCATGGATCACCGTGTCGTTGGTGTTGGCGCAAATCTGCAGCAGCAAATCGCCGTGGCACAGGCTGGCATCCAGCGAATCATTCGGGAAGCTGGTCATTGGCTGTAGCTTTTTCGGCATCTGCTTTTGCAGGCCAAAACGCTCGTCAAACAGCGAGCTGCCGGCGGAAACCGTGATCGTCAGGTTATCCGGGTAGATTTCCGCCCCAAGAATACCGGAGTCCATCGGCGGCAATCGTGGATTTGGCGTATCCGGTGCCGGGCCGCCGCTGGTCAGAAAATCAAAGCGAGAAGTCAGCAGGCGGAACAGACGTTCAAGGTCAGCTTTGTCGCTGGCCAGAACGTCAAACGCCACCAGCATCATGGCAGCCTGCTGAGGTGTCAGAATCCCGGCCTGGTGTTCGCCATACAACGGCTGGCTTTCAAGACGACCATCCGGAGGCAGCGTGCCCGGCGAAGAGGCCGGATTCGCCGCATGGGCCGCCATCGGGCAGCCGCCGCCCACGGCAAAAGCGCCCCCAAGGGCGCCCAGTGTTTTCAGCAGCTGGCGGCGCGCCGGTTGGTGCGCGCCGGTGTTATCCTTATTGCTCATGATGCTTAGTCCAGGCCCATCACGCCACGCAGCTGAGACAAATCTTCCGCAAGCGTGGTAATTGGCCCTTTCAGCGCCTTACGATCGTTATCCGTCAGCTTATCGTAGGTTTCAAACCCGTCTTTGGTGCGGTACTTCGCCAGAATGGCGTCAACTTTCTTGAAGTTGGCATCCACTTTCGCCAGCAGCGCCGGGTTCTCTTTGGTCAACTGAGGACGCAGCAGGTCAACAATTTTCTGTGCGCCGTCGACGTTCGCCTGGAAGTCCCACAGGTCAGTGTGGCTGTAGCGATCTTCTTCCCCGCTGATTTTGGTCGCCGCGACTTCTTCAATCAGGCCAGCTGCGCCACCAACCACTTTGCTCGGCGGGAAGGCCAGCTCGGAAACGCGAGTCTGCAGATCCAGCACGTCGGCGTTCAGCTTGTCAGCAAACTGCGCGGCGTCTTTGGTGGTGTTGTCGCCAAACAGGATCTTCTCCAGGCGGTGGAAGCCGGTGAATTTCGGGTCATCCGCTTTTTTCTCGAAATCGTCTTCACGGGCATCGATGCTGCTGTCGAGGTCAGAGAACAGCTCGGCGATCGGCTCAATACGCTCATAATGCTGGCGGGTTGGCGCATACAGGGCTTTGGCTTTCTCTAAATCGCCGGCTTTCACCGCGTCGGTAAAGGCTTTGGTGCCTTTCACCAGCTCAGCAACTTCAGCGGTCACATAAGCTTTGTATTCGGTGATTGGGCCGGTCAGAGCCAGCAGATCGGATTTAGGCGCTTCCTGTTTGCCGGTCGCTTTCACTACCAGCTTGCCTTTCGGGTTGGTCAGAAGGCCGCAGGTCATGTCGTATTCACCCGGCTGCAGGTTGGCGGTCAGTTTCTGGGAGAAGCCCGGTGCGATGTTCTCACGCTCTTCCACCACCATCACCCCTTTCAGGATCTCCCACTCCAGCGCTTTCTGGCTGTTATTCTGGATAATGAACTGGGTTTTCCCGGCGTTCACGGTCACATTCATCGGCTCACACTGTTTATCCGTGACGGTGACTTTTACCTGGGGAATGTCCGCTGCCTGCGCGGCAAACGTGGAAGAGACAAGCGCGAGCAGCGCAACGTGCAGTGCCTTCAGACGAAAATGTTTGGTCATGACCTATCCCTATTAAGCAATGAGTAGTTATCACTGAACGGCGGGTCGGCCCGCCGGAAATCAATTAACGAGCCGTATTGGTCGCCTGGTTGTTCACGCGCGGCGGCATAAAGAACAGCACCAGCGCCGGAATCAGATAGATGAAGTACATCGCCACTTCGCTCACGGTTGGGGTTTCCTGATAGCCAAAAATCCCCTCAAGTAAGGTGCCGGTAAGCGAGTGGGTGGAGAGCGTGTTGCTCATATCAAACGCGATATCCTGGAAGTGGTTCCACAGCCCGGCTTCGTGGAATGCGCGCACGGCGCCGGCGGCAAGGCCTGCGGCGACCAGCAGAATAAACAGACTGGTCCATTTAAAGAATGCCCCCAGGTTGAGGCGAATCCCGCCCCAGTAAATAAGGAAGCCTAAAACGATGGCGGTGGCCAGGCCGAGTATCGCCCCTAGCGGTGGCCAAATGCCAACGTCTTGTTGGAAAGCTGCCAGCAGGAAGAACACCGACTCCAGGCCTTCGCGCGCGACGGCGAAAAAGACCATCATGATCAGCGCCCAGCCGTGGTTGCCTTTGCTGTGCAGCGCGTTATCCACCGCCTGCTCCAGCTGCACCTTGACGTTGCGGGACACTTTACGCATCCAGAACACCATCCAGGTCAGAATAAACACGGCGATCACCGCCACGATCCCCTCAAACAGCTCCTGCTCTTTCTGCGGGAACTCGCCGGTGGTTTCATTGATAAAGATACCGAGGCCCAGGCAAAGTGCAGCGGCGGCAAAAACGCCAATCCACATCACGGCTATCCACTGGCCGCGCTGGGTACGCTTCAGGTAGCTGGCAATCAGGCTGACGATGAGCGCTGCCTCCAGCCCTTCACGCAACATGATGAGAAACGGAACAAACATGCCTGACACCTCAGATGTGAATACAAGTCAATTGACGTAAAGAAAAGTAAACCATAACGATTGTGATTATCATTAGCGCTGAAAAGAAAAACAAGATACGGGGATTACATATTTATGACCAGATGTAAAAAGGGCCGGATTAACCGGCCCTTCAGACTGATGAGAAATCTCTGGCGAGAGAAGGAATATCAGACATCTCGTTAAATAAAACAGGAAAATCAATTCATTGATTTTCGGCTGATAATCACAAAGAGGGAAAAACCACGCTTTTTTCCTCTTTGTCAGCAACTAAAAAGGGCCGGATTAACCGGCCCCTGTAAAATATTACTTGTTACTCTGGCTGCAGCTTGCTCGGCGGCGCGGTGTGATAAACCGCATCGGCTTCGGCGAAGCGTTTCTGCATGGAGGCTGAAGGTGCTTTGCCCAACAGGCTCACCGCCACTATCGCCAGGCTGGCGAAAGCGAAACCTGGAATGATTTCGTACAGCCCCAGCCAGCCAAACTGTTTCCAGACCAGCACGGTTGCCGCCCCGACAATCATCCCCACCAGCGCCCCGTTGCGGGTCATGCGTGACCACATCACCGAGAACAACACCACCGGGCCAAACGCTGCGCCAAAACCGGCCCAGGCATAGCTGACCAGGCCAAGCACGCGGTTTTCCGGGTTAGCGGCCAGGGCAATCGCAACCAGCGCCACCACCAGCACCATCATGCGCCCTACCCACACCAGCTCTTTCTGGCTCGCCCCTTTACGCAGGAAAGCTTTGTACAGATCTTCGGTAATCGCGCTGGAGCACACCAGCAGCTGGCAGCTCAGCGTGGACATCACCGCCGCCAGAATCGCGGAGAGCAGTATCCCGGCAATCCACGGGTTGAACAGAATTTGCGCCAGTTCGATAAACACCCGCTCGCCGTTTTGCGTCACCGCCCCGGCCTGCTCAGGGTTGTTGTTAAAGTAGGCAATCCCGAAGAAGCCCACCGCACAGGCGCCCGCCAGGCAGAGGATCATCCAGGTCATACTGATGCGGCGTGCGTTTACGATGGTGTGGTGTGAATCCGCCGCCATAAAGCGCGCCAGAATATGCGGCTGGCCGAAGTAGCCCAAGCCCCAGCCCATCAGCGAAACGATAGCGACAAAGTTCAGCCCTTTCAGCATATCGACGTTTTCGATGCTCTTCTGCTTGATCACCATCAGGGAATCATCGAGGCCGCCGACAGCAATGATCACCATTACCGGCGTCAAAATCAGAGCAAAGATCATCAGGCTGGCCTGCACGGTATCCGTCCAGCTCACCGCCAGGAATCCCCCCACGAAGGTGTAGAGGATTGTCGCCGCCGCCCCGGCCCACAGCGCCGTTTCGTAGCTCATGCCAAAGGTGCTTTCAAACAGGCGCGCCCCGGCCACAATGCCGGATGCACAATATATGGTGAAGAACAGCAGGA
Organism: Cedecea sp. NFIX57; assembly: GCF_900177785.1. NCBI lineage: Bacteria > Pseudomonadati > Pseudomonadota > Gammaproteobacteria > Enterobacterales > Enterobacteriaceae > Cedecea > Cedecea sp. NFIX57. Next base: position 4,959 of record NZ_FXAS01000030.1, read on the forward strand.
TCACCAGCGCCGAGATAATACGCAGCAGGCGGCTGGAGTCTTCAAAGCGCCCGGTAAAGTAATCCGGCAGCGTCAGCGCATTGTTGTTCACTTCAGTGTGAACGCGCAGGCGCCCCGCCACTAATTTCCAGTTGATCCATGCCCCAAGGGTCAGGCCGATGGCGATCCAGCTTTCTGAAATGCCGGAGATGAAGATTGCGCCTGGCAACCCCATTAACAGCCAGCCGCTCATATCCGAGGCGCCCGCCGACAGCGCGGTCACCACGCTCCCGAGACTGCGGCCGCCAAGAATATAGTCGTCAAAGCTGCGGGTTGAACGCCAGGCGATAAAGCCGATGAGAATCATGCCAAAGATATAAACGAGGAAGGTCACCAGCATCGGTGTGCTAATTGTCATTCAGACTTCTCCATAGCTATTACGCCTGCTCTCTCTGACCAGGCTGCTTCGCGCCGGAACGAGGCGCTGTGTTGTTATCGTGATGTAATGGGGAATGCATCCTGCCGGAACCCTTTATTTTTCACAAACGATTTAACACGGCATTTACATCGTTTGCATCTGCCTTAGGTAAGCATTTTTCACCAGGTTGCACTTACTCACACTTTTAGCGGTTGCACCGTTTAAAAGTGTTAACTTCATCAATAAATCTAGCGTTCCGCTTCCCGCCCTGTCAGACGAATTTCTTATCTTACTGGTAACAAATCACCTTTTTTGCGAGCCCTTTATCGGCCTTGATTTAACAAGGTTGCACAAAGTTGCAACTTCATGGATATTGCTGGCTAACAAAGCACAACCCCGAATCATCATTAACCTGGAGACTGTCGTATGGGCACCACCACGATGGGCGTAAAACTGGATGAAGCGACGCGCGAGCGCATTAAAGAGGCCGCCTCGCGCATTGACCGCACCCCACATTGGCTGATTAAGCAGGCGATTTTTAATTACCTGGAGCGACTGGAAAGCAGCGATGAACTGCCTGAGCTGCCAGCCCTGCTGGCCGGGGCGGCCAATGAGAGTGAAGAATCTCCGGTGCAGCCTGAAGAAGTGGCGCAGCCGTTCCTCGACTTTGCCGAGCAAATTCTGCCGCAGTCCGTCAGCCGGGCCGCAATTACCGCCGCGTGGCGTCGCCCTGAAACCGACGCAGTCCCGATGATCCTTGAGCAGGCTCGCCTGGCCCCGGCCATCGCCGAACAGACGCAAAAGCTGGCTTACCAGCTGGCCGACAAGCTGCGCAACCAGAAAACGGCTTCCGGCCGCGCGGGCATGGTTCAGAGCCTGCTGCAGGAGTTCTCCCTGTCTTCTCAGGAAGGCGTGGCGCTGATGTGCCTCGCGGAAGCGCTGCTGCGTATCCCGGATAAAGCCACCCGCGATGCGCTGATCCGCGACAAAATCAGCAACGGTAACTGGCACTCGCACATTGGCCGCAGCCCGTCGCTGTTCGTGAACGCGGCGACCTGGGGTCTGCTGTTTACCGGCCGCCTGGTGTCCACCCATAACGAAGCCAGCCTTTCCCGCTCCCTGAACCGGATCATCAGCAAAAGCGGTGAACCGCTGGTGCGTAAAGGCGTGGACATGGCGATGCGCCTGATGGGCGAGCAGTTCGTGACCGGCGAAACCATCGCCGAAGCGCTGGCTAACGCCCGCAAGCTGGAAGAAAAAGGCTTCCGCTATTCCTACGACATGCTGGGTGAAGCTGCGCTGACTGCCGCCGACGCGCAGGCCTATATGGTTTCCTACCAGCAGGCGATTCACGCCATCGGTAAAGCGTCCAACGGCCGCGGTATTTATGAAGGCCCGGGTATTTCCATCAAGCTTTCCGCCCTGCACCCGCGCTACAGCCGCGCGCAGTACGACCGCGTGATGGAAGAGTTGTACCCACGCCTGAAGTCCCTCACGCTGCTGGCGCGCCAGTACGACGTTGGCATTAACATTGACGCCGAAGAAGCCGATCGCCTGGAGATCTCCCTCGATCTGCTGGAAAAACTCTGCTTTGAACCTGAACTGGCGGGCTGGAACGGCATTGGCTTTGTTATCCAGGCCTACCAAAAACGCTGCCCGTTTGTGATTGATTACCTGGTGGATCTGGCCACCCGCAGCCGTCGCCGTCTGATGATTCGCCTGGTCAAAGGCGCCTACTGGGACAGCGAAATCAAACGCGCCCAGGTCGACGGCCTGGAGGGCTACCCGGTCTATACCCGCAAGGTGTACACCGACATCTCTTACCTCGCCTGCGCCAAGAAACTGCTGGCCGTGCCGAACCTGATTTATCCGCAATTTGCGACCCATAACGCCCACACGCTGGCCGCGATTTATAACCTGGCCGGGCAGAACTATTACCCAGGCCAGTACGAATTCCAGTGCCTGCACGGCATGGGCGAACCGCTGTATGAGCAGGTGGTAGGGAAAATTGCCGACGGCAAACTGAACCGCCCTTGCCGTATTTACGCCCCGGTGGGTACGCACGAAACGCTGCTGGCTTACCTGGTGCGTCGCCTGCTGGAAAACGGCGCCAACACCTCTTTCGTCAACCGTATTGCTGACGCCACCCTGCCGCTGGACGAGCTGGTTGCCGACCCGGTAAGCGCGGTGGAAGCCATGGCCGCCAAAGAAGGCCAGCCAGGATTACCGCACCCTAAAATCGCCCTGCCAAAAGCGCTTTACGGCGCGGAACGTACCAACTCCAGCGGCCTTGATTTGGCTAACGAACACCGCCTGGCGTCGCTTTCTTCCGCCCTGCTGAACAGCGCCGCGCAGAAATGGCAGGCCACGCCTGTGCTGGAACAGCCGGTTATTGAAGGCGAATTAACGCCGGTGAAAAACCCGGCTGAGCCAACCGACATTGTGGGCTACACCCGCGAAGCCACGAGCGAAGAGGTTTCCCTCGCGCTTGAGAATGCCGTCAATCACGCGCCAATCTGGTTTGCCACCCCGCCGCAGGAACGCGCCGCTATTCTCGAACGCGCCGCCGTGATGATGGAAAGCCGCATGCAGCAACTGATCGGCATCCTCGTGCGTGAAGCAGGGAAAACCTTCAGCAACGCCATCGCCGAAGTGCGTGAGGCCGTGGACTTCCTGCACTATTACGCAGGCCAGGTCCGTGACGACTTCGACAATGAAACGCATCGTCCACTTGGCCCGGTGGTCTGTATCAGCCCGTGGAACTTCCCGCTGGCTATCTTTACCGGCCAGATTGCCGCCGCGCTTGCCGCCGGGAACAGCGTCCTGGCCAAGCCTGCGGAACAAACCCCGCTGATTGCCGCTCAGGGCGTGGCGATCCTGCTTGAAGCTGGCGTGCCTGCAGGCGTACTGCAGCTGTTGCCTGGCCGCGGTGAAACCGTCGGGGCACAGCTCACAGGCGACTCGCGCGTACGTGGTGTGATGTTCACCGGCTCAACTGAAGTCGCGTCTCTGCTGCAGCGTAATATCGCCGACCGCCTCGATCCTCAGGGTCGCCCAACGCCGCTGATTGCGGAAACCGGCGGCCTTAACGCGATGATCGTTGACTCCTCCGCGCTGACTGAACAGGTTGTGGTAGACGTAGTTTCTTCCGCCTTCGACAGTGCCGGGCAACGCTGCTCCGCCCTGCGCGTGCTGTGCCTGCAGGAAGACGTGGCAGACCACACGCTGCAAATGCTTCGCGGCGCCATGGCGGAATGCCGTATGGGTAACCCAGGCCGCCTGACCACCGACATTGGGCCAGTGATTGACGCTGAAGCGCAGCAGAATATTGAGAAGCACATCCAGGCGATGCGCGCCAAAGGCCGCACTGTATTCCAGGCCGTGCGTGAAAACAGCGTGGACGCGCGCGAATGGCAGTCCGGCACGTTTGTAGCGCCAACCCTCATCGAGCTGGAAAGCTTCGACGAGATGAAGAAAGAAGTGTTCGGCCCGGTGTTGCACGTGGTGCGCTACAGCCGCAATAATCTTGAGTCGCTGATTAAGCAGATCAATGCCGCAGGCTATGGCCTGACGCTCGGCGTGCATACCCGTATCGACGAGACGATTGCCCAGGTCACCGGCTCCGCCCACGTCGGCAACATGTATGTTAACCGCAACATGGTCGGCGCCGTGGTTGGCGTTCAGCCATTCGGCGGGGAAGGCCTGTCCGGCACAGGCCCTAAAGCCGGTGGTCCGCTGTACCTGTACCGCCTGCTGGCCAGCCGCCCGGAAAATGCGCTGCAAACTACCTTCAACCGCCACGATGCGGAAACCCCAGTGGATGCCTCCCTGAAGAGCGATCTGCAGGTTGCCCATCAGGCACTAAGCGAGTGGGCGACCAACCGCGAGGAGCTGAAAGCCGTTTGCCAGCAGTTTGGCGAGCTGGCGCAAAGCGGAACGCTGCGTGTGCTGCCGGGCCCAACCGGGGAGCGCAACACCTACGCCCTGCTGCCGCGTGAACGCATTCTTTGCGTCGCCGACGATGAGCGCGATGCATTAGTGCAGCTGGCGGCAGTCACCAGCGTGGGCAGCCGCGTGCTGTGGGCGGATGACAGCCTGCATCGCGACCTGGTGAAGCAGTTGCCTAAAGCCGTGCAGCAGCAGGTTGATTTTTCCAAGCAGGAAGATCTGCTGAAGCAGCCGTTTGAGGCGGTGATTTACCACGGCGACTCCGACCAACTGCGCAAACTTTGCGAAGCCGTCGCGGCTCGCACCGGAGCAATTGTTTCCGTTCAGGGCTTCGCGCGCGGGGAAAGTAACATCCTGCTTGAGCGTCTCTACGTAGAGCGTTCACTGAGCGTGAACACCGCTGCTGCCGGCGGCAACGCCAGCCTGATGACAATCGGTTAACACTCCGCTACCCTACGAGGGCTCTCATCTGAGAGCCCTTTTTTATTTGAGGACAGCGAAATGAAACGCGTGTGTTTACTTGTTGGCGGGCTGCTGCTGAGCGGAGTCGCCCTGGCCGACGGCTGTGATTCCGCCGCCACCCAGGCCGATATGAACCAGTGTTATGCCGCAGAGTATAAAAAGCAGGACGAGCGGCTGAATAAAACCTACAAAGAAGTGATGTCCCGGGCAACCGACAAGCAAAAAGAAATGCTCAAAAAGGCGCAGAACGCGTGGATTGCCTTCCGCGATGCAGACTGTGATTTTATGAGTTCTGGCGCGGAACAAGGTTCGGTCTACCCTATGGTACGCGCCAACTGCCTGGCGGATAAAACGCTGGAACGTACCGAGCTGCTGAAGGGCACGCTGGAGTGCGAAGAGGGCGACGTGAGCTGCGTCCTGCCCCCTAAGTAAGCGTCATTACCGCACCCGAATCCCCTCAATAATCATCCGCTGCACGTTTTCCACCGTGCGGCGGAAGAAATCTTCATCCTGCAGCGTGTTGCCGGTGACGGCCTCAACCTGGCTGGCAAAATCCGCATAGTGTTGAGTGGTGGCCCAAAGCATGAAAATCAGGTGGTGCGGATCGATCGCCGCCAGTTTGCCGCTGGCGACCCAGCCCGCAATGATCGCCGATTTCTCGTCCACCAGCGCTTTAAGGTCGCCCGTCAGCTCGCCTTTCAGCAGGGGCGCGCCCTGCAGCATCTCCAGACAAAACAGCTTAGAGGCCTGCGGGTAATCCCTTGAAACTTCGAGCTTGAGGCGAATGTATTCCCCAATTGCCACCAGCGGCTGCAGATCTTCCCGAAAGGCCCGCAGCGGTGCCAGCCAGATGTCCAGGATCTGCTTCAGCACCGCGATGTAGAGCGCTTCTTTGGAAGGGTAGTAATAAAGCAGGTTAGTTTTTGACACTTCGGCCCGCTCGGCTACCTGCTCAAGGCTGGTGCCGTGGATGCCGTATTGCGAAAAAAACGCCAGCGCAGCGTCAAGAATGGCCTGTTTTTTGGCGGCGACGGCTTTCGAGCGGCGTCCAGGGGTTTTGATATCATTGGCAGCGGCCATGCGAGCTCTCCTTTTTTTCGCTGGCCTGAAGTATAGCTCAGACGCCCTCGCCTTCGGTATCTTCCTGCCAGCCGCGCTCCGCGTTTGCCGCTTTCTTACGCTTGAGCTTTAACTCGCTCACCAACACGCCGAGCACGATCAACGCCCCGCCCACCAGAGCAAGCACCGGAAGGCGCTCGCCAGCCATGCGGCCAAAGATCCCCGCCCAAACCGGCTCACCGGTATAAATTACCGTGGCGCGGGTCGGGGACACACTGCGCTGCGCCCAGTTCATTGTTACCTGAATAATGGCGCTGAAAATCCCCAGCCCCAGGGCAATCACCACCAGGCCAGGGCTGAAATGCGGCACGCTTTCCCCGGCTGGGACCATCGCCGCGAACGACACCAGCGAAGCCGTTGCCAACTGCACCACGGTCACACGCTTGATATCCACTTTCCCCGCCCAGGCGCTGATCAGGATTATCTCGGCGGCAATGGCCACGGCACCTATAAGCGTAATGATTTCCCCTGCCCCCAGTGAGAGGCTGGTACCTTCCGGCCCGGCAAGAAAAATCAGGCCAACAAACGCCAGCGCGACGCCAATCCAGGACATCAGTCCCGGCATACGGCCAAGGCAAATCCACTGCAGGAGAGGCACAACGGGCACGTACATCGCGGTAATAAAGGCGGATTTGCTGCTAGGGATCGTCTGGAGCCCCCAGGTCTGCATGCTGTAGCCGATGGCAATCGCCACGCCGATCATCACCCCCGCTTTGATTTCAAGCCAGGTTAATCCGCGCAGCGATTTTAGCGACAGCAGCCCGACGGCAATGGCGGCGGTGGCGAAGCGCAGACCAACAAAGAAAAACGGGTCGCTCATCGTCATGGCGTACTGTACGGCCAGGAACGTACCGCCCCAGAACATGGTGATAAGGATAAGCAGAGCTTCCTGCGGCTTAATGGAGAATTTATAACGGCTTAATGGCGCAGACATGAGGGAGACCGGAAACATCAGGGTGAAAGTCGAGGGTCTATAGTGCTTCCAGTCACATTTTGTTGCAATGGGAAAATAGAAAACCGCCGGCTAACCGGCGGTCGGGGTATTTCAGCGCAAGCGTCAATCCGCCGTGCGCTTCACAAAGTCACGGCTATTTATTTTTGCTGCCGTGGCTATTTTTACCCCCTTTTTGACCAGCTTCTGAGGCGCGCTGCGGATCGTTTTTAAAATTACCGCCGCTGTGCTGGCCACCTTTCCGGCCTGCTTCTGATGCTCTTTCACGGTCTTCAGCGAAATTACCTGAACCACCACGATGGTTTGCCATTTCTAACCTCCGGATTTAGGACATCATATTGCATTCAATAAAAGAGAACGCTTTTGCTACACGGCCAGGCGGGCTTGCCGCCAACGTTACCGCGTGGGTCTAAGCTTAGTGCACCGGCGCGGTCGGACTTCTGTTCAGACATATCCAGAAACATGCCGGTGATCTTATCTTTTTACCCTTCAAACGTAACGCCATAAGCCCCTCTTATCCATGGTCAAAAAACAGCCAATAAAATGTTAGCTAATGCTACAGGGTCAAAATTTCATCTGCGCTTGTGATGTATCAAGGAAAGGTCACTCAGGTTTGCACTCTGCGCCACAGGTCATATCTTTAAAGGAGCGCAGTCAAACTGCAGTTCAACTGAGGAGTGAAGCAAGATGGCTAAAGTACTGGTGCTTTATTATTCAATGTATGGACACATCGAAACTATGGCTAAAGCCGTGGCGGAAGGTGCACAGAAAGTCGATGGGGCGGAAGTGACGATAAAGCGCGTGCCCGAAACCATGGCCCCGGAAGTCTTTGCTAAAGCCGGGGGCAAAACCCATACCGCGCCGGTCGCCACGCCGCAGGAGCTGGCCGACTACGACGCTATCATCTTCGGTACCCCTACCCGCTTCGGCAATATGGCCGGGCAGATGCGAACCTTCCTCGATCAAACGGGCGGTCTTTGGGCTTCCGGCGCGCTTTACGGCAAACTGGGCAGCGTATTCAGCTCCACCGGCACCGGCGGCGGCCAGGAGCAGACCATCACCTCCACCTGGACCACGCTCGCCCACCACGGGATGGTAATTGTGCCTATCGGCTATGCGGCGCAGGAGCTGTTTGATGTTTCTCAAGTCCGCGGCGGCACGCCTTATGGCGCCACAACCATTGCCGGCGGCGACGGCTCACGTCAGCCAAGTCAGGAAGAACTGGCAATTGCCCGTTACCAGGGAGAGCACGTCGCAGGCCTGGCAGTAAAACTGAAAGGTTAACGGAGGAGTGATGACCACATCGCAATCAAAAGCCCATCACGTTGGCGAATGGGCAAATTTACGCCAGACCTCACCCGAAATTGCAGAAGCCATTTTTGAGCTGGCGAAATACGACGAAAAGCTGGCCGAAAAAATTTGGGAAGAAGGGAGCGATGAAGTGCTGGCGCTCGCCTTTGCTAAAACCGATAAGGATTCGCTCTTCTGGGGCGAACAGACCATCGAGCGCAAAAACGTTTAATCTCTCCGCTGCCCCCTTTCGGGGGCAGCCTCTTCTTACTTCACGGCTTCATTAAGCACTTCGCTAAACTTATCCCACGAGCAGTAGCCGTTGGCGTCCGTCGGGCAGCCTTCCAGCTGCAGCGTGACGCGTTTTGGCGGATGCTTCAGGGTTAATACATCGCCATTTCGCAGCTGCTCGGCGCTCTGGTAAACGTATTCCACTTTCAGCAGGTCGCGATTGTTGGTTTTATCATGCCAGCGCTGGAACAGAATATTGCCGCCAATCGGGGTGCGCTCATACTGCCCCGGCAGCTGATAAGGCTTGAACTGCAGCGCGGTCAGCAGCGACGCAATGTTCGAGTCATGCCCCACCATCAGCGTCACTTTCGGCCCGGAAGCGGCCTCTTTTGACGTTAACGCGTTCTGAATGTATTTCACCAGCGGAGCCGCGACGTTACGGGCCACTTCCGGGGAGGTAAACAGCGTATCCTGGTAGCTGTTTTTAAGCTGGGAAAGCACACGCCACTGTTCCGCCGTTTTGATTTTTCCCCATGCCACCTGATCCATCGGGAAACCTTCGTAATATTGCAGCGTGAAGGCATCGACCAGGGCATTGCCCACCTTCAGGGAACCATTAACACCCGGCTCCTGAGTCGCATTAGCGCTAAAGACGTCTTTTGGCTCGTTCAGTTCACACTGCTGTTTCTCTTTGCAGGTTGGCGAGTTTTTATAGCCGACAATGTTCTCCAGCAGTTTATAGCTGTCCGCCAGCTTGTATTCGGTGCGCTGTTTTTCCATCGCCTGAACGGCGTTGGCTTTAAATTCTGGCGAGTCGTTGGTGATCACCGGGTTGAACACCGGGTCCATGGTGCCCATTTTCTCCTGATGGTGCACCGGCACATCGCAGCCAGGGAAAGCCCCGGTGATAAAGAATTGCGCGGTAGCGACGGTGCGCTGGAGGCTATTGGCGTAGGCATAAACGCTTTCCGGCGCAGGGCATTCACCGCTGGTTACCAGATTCTGGCTCGCCAGCCATTCACGCATGTAATGCCCCATATACACTTCCAGCACGCCGCCTTTAGTGGTGAGCTGCCCGCCCGGCACATCCCACTCCGGCCATGCCTGCGCGGTAGACTGTTCAAGCACGCTGCCGTTGTTGGCCAGCGGCGCGCGCAGGTTATGACGGCTCATCAGCAAAACCTGCTGAAGCTGATAGCCGTCCGGCACGGTGTCCGCTGTCGCCAGGCCTGGGGCAAGACAGGCGGCGGCCAGCAATGAGGCAACAATTTTCTTCTTCATTACTTATTCCTCAGGGGGTGATTAATAGAATGTGAAGAATATATTGTGACAGAAAAATGACAGCCGGCCTGCCTGACGGATCGCAAAAGCCCTATTATTCCGTTTGTTGTTTCAGCTGCGCTTCAAAGCGCTGCCGCGAGAGATCCACATAGCGTTGTAACCCGTCTTTGTCGATAAAGGCATTGCTATCTCCGGCGGCCAGTCTGGCCAGTTTCTCTGCCAGGTCAAAGCGCTCCCCTTTATTTGCCACAAAGATGTCCACTTTTTGTGCAGCGAGCGTGGCAAAGCTGCGGCGAATGTCGTTCACCAGCGTCGGATAATTTTTGTTCGCCACCAGATAATAGTCCGGCGTGGCGAGACTGTCGGCATAGATAAGCGAATGCCCGCCAGGCAGCGCAAACAGCCATGACGTACTACCCGGTAGGTGGCCTGGCGTCAGCAGCGCTGTCGCCGTTACGCCGCCCAGCTTTAGCGTCTCGTGGTCATGAACGATTTTATCCGTGGTGGCCGGTGGAAAGGGCAGCGCATCTCCCAGCGCAAAATCCTCTTTGCCTCCCCGCGCCATTTGGTCAGCATTCTCCCTGCTGGCAACCAGCTTTGCCCCGCTCCACTTTTTCAGTTTGGCTATGCCCCCGGCCTGATCGAGCCGGGCATGGCTGTTGAGGATGAACCGCACGTCGCGAATGTCGAATCCCAGAGAAGCAATATTCTCTTTGATGCCCCTGGCACTGGCGTCCAGCGCACCGTCGACGAGAATATGTCCCTCAGGCGTGGTAATCAGAATGGACGAGAGATTTTCGGTGCCTACATACCAGACATTTGCTGCCATGCGGAACGGTTTGACCGGTTTGGCCCAGCCTTCAAACAGCGAATAAGGCGGCGCGGCAGACAGCGGTTGAGCTGGATTTAATGCCGCAGAATTGCCGGCAGAGAAGACTGAAATCATACAGGTAAACAACAGGCTATAACGGTTCACAGGTGGCTCCTTTTTGTCAGGAGGCGCAGTATACTGCCGGGCAATTTAGTCCGATGCAATTGAGAAATGATGGCGTGAATATCCTGCAATTAGACATGAACCTGCTGAAGGTGCTGTACGTGATGTTAATCACCGGCTCGACCAGCCGAACGGCGCAGAAGCTGGCGCTTAGCCCGTCCGCCGTCAGCCATGCGCTCGCCCGCCTGCGTGACGCCCTGGGCGATCCGCTTTTTCGCCGGGAAGGCAATGCCCAGGTTCCCACACCTTTCGCACTCGGTATTAAAGAACGCCTTATCCCTCTCTTCGTGTCTCTGAATGAAGAATTATTTGGCGAAGAGCACGCCGAGGAGCGCCGCTTTCGTCTGGTTCTGCCCCCGGCGCTGAATGTGTTACTCACGCCGGAACTCGCCCGCAAAGGGCATCAGGCCGGGGCGATTATTGAATGCCTGACGTTTGAACGGCGTGCGTGGCGGGAAGAGCTGCTTGAGGGCCGAATAGATTTGCTGATTGCGATTGGCGATCATCAAAAACGCGTCAGCGCCCTGCATTATGAACGCGTAGGCAGCACGCGCCTGATTGCTGTTTTCGGCCAGCCGCTGTCCACCAGACTGAGCGGGCGTGAAGCTCTGGCCTTTGACGAACTGGCGCAGTTTGATCATTTCTACTGCCACCCCTGGCCACAGGGCATTAACGAGCTAGATCGCCAGCAGGCTCGTGCCGGGCTCGAACGCCGCCTGGCCTTTACCTGTAGCGACTACGGCCAGCTTGCTCCCGCCCTGCGCAATGCCCCGCTGATGGCTATCGTGCCGGCCCCATGGTTTGATACCCTGAATGACAAAGCCCAGCTGTTTACGCTGCCGCTGTGCGGCGATCAGGCTATTGGCAGCCTGTTTTTGCAGTACCGGACCTCCACCGTGGAATGGAAGCAGCGCCTGATAGATAGCCTGCGCCGCACGCTGGCCGCCTGGTATCACTGAAATTACCGCTCAGTCTGCCAACAAAAAGTTTTATAATAGAACCTGACAAGCCCATCAGGAGGAATGATGAAACGCAAAAGCCTTGAAGACAGCGTCTGCTCGGTTGCCCGCACGCTGGACGTGATCGGCGACTGGTGGTCATTATTGATTATCCGCGACGCGCTGAACGGCATGTCTCGCTTCGGTGAATTCCAAAAAAATCTCGGCATCGCCAAAAATATGCTGACCGTTCGCCTGAAACAGCTCGTCGATAACGGTATTTTTGAGCTTCGCCCGGCTTCGGACGGCAGCGCCTGGAACGAATACGTGTTGACGGAAAAAGGCCGTGCGCTACAGACCGTTTTAGCGGCACTTTCACAATGGGGCTGCGAAAACCTCTACGCCAAAGATGAGACTCGCAGCGTCCTCGTCGACAGCCAGCAACATCGCCCTATCCGCAAGCTAACCCTGCAGGCCGAAGATGGTCGTGAGCTAAAACCGGAAGAAATCATCACCCTGGCACGCCCTTCCTCCTGACCAATAAGCATCTGTTATTCAGGTGCTTACTCATAGTCCCTTTAGCAATTTCTGCGCATAACGAAAAAATAGCCTCTAATTTGGTTGCATAATAAAACCAACAAATCTATATTCATCTCAAGGTTTCATTATGAAACCATATTAACGTTACTCTACTTCTTGTGAGGTGTTTTATGGCTAGCTCTCGTTCTATTGCGGTAATTACCGGCGCGTCTTCCGGTATTGGTGCGGTTTATGCCGATCGTTTTGCGGCCCGAGGTTTTGATCTGCTGCTGGTTGCCCGGCGCGAAGATCGCCTGCGCGATCTGGCCGCGAAGCTTGAAGCCCGCCACGGCATAACCGTGACTACGCTAAAAGCCGATCTGGTTAACGACCAGGACATTGCCGCCGTTGAGGAGGCCCTGAAAGATCCACGCATCAGCGTGCTGGTTAACAACGCGGGCACCGCCCACAGCGCAGCGTTTACCGCCGCCAGCGTGGAACAGCACCAGGCACTTATCACGCTGAACATCACGGCGTTAACTCGCCTGAGCCATGCCGCCCTGCTCAATTTCCAGCAAAAAAACAGCGGGACGCTGATCAATATCTCCTCGATTCTGGCGGTGCAGAGCTGGGTAGGTAGCGCCGTATACAGCGGCACAAAAGGTTATGTTTTGAACCTGACGAAAGTTCTGCAGGCCGAAGCTGTCGGCACCGGCATTCGTATTCAGGCTGTGCTGCCCGCGGCTACGGCAACGGAAATTTGGGATCGGGCTGGCGTGTCGGTGGACTCCCTGCCGGAAGGTGCAGTCATGAAAGTGGATGATTTGGTGGATTCCGCTCTGGCCGGGCTGGACAGCGGAGAAGCGGTCACCATCCCACCATTGCACGATCTCAGCCTGTGGGAAACCTATGCCACTACGGCGCAGGCGATGTTTGATGCAACGGCAGTTGGGCAGCCGGCACCTCGCTACGCCCGCTAATTTTCACGGGTAGATGTCGGCGGCATCTGCCCATCATTTACTGACAGGCCGTCACGTCTCGCTATAATGAGGCAAATTCCTGCCAATATGATGCTGTGATGAAACTGTTTTACTATTCAGCCGCCGGCATGGTTGCCGCGCTGATTGTGCTCTGGGGAGCGCTGATTGTGGACAGCGCCAATATCCTGCAACACATGTCTGAGCTGATGCACTACATCGAAGATTTGTTCAAACCTCGTGAGCGCTAGCGGTTAAATGTAAGCGCCTGGCCGTGAATTCCCCCGGCAACAGACTCTCCGTCCCAGACGAGGTGGCCATTCACCAGCGTGCTTTCAACCACACCGCCCTGCAAGGTGTGCCCTTCGAAGGGTGACCAGCCGCATTTGTAGGCAATGTTGCTGCCCTCAATACTGGCGCGTTTCCAGGGGTTAATCACCGCCAGATCGGCCCAGTAACCTTCCCGAATATAGCCGCGATCTTTAATCTGAAAACGCTCGGCTACCGCGTGGCTGGTTTTTCTGACGATCAGTTCAGGCGTGAAAATCCCTCTGGCACACATATCAAGCAACGCAGGCAGCGCGTGCTGCACCAGCGGCAATCCCGACGGAGCCGAGAAATAATCATTCTGCTTTTCCGCTAGCAAGTGCGGCGCATGGTCGGTCGCAATAATATCAATCACGCCCGCCTGAACCGCCTGCCATAGTGCCTGCTGGTGTTCCTGGCCCTTCACCGAAGGGTTGCACTTCAGCTTGTGCCCAAGCGCGGCATAATCATCCTGATTAAAATAGAGATGATGGATACAGGCTTCCGCCGTAATTGTTTTTCTGCGTAAGGCCTCGAGCGTGGGTGCAGGTTCAAACAACGCCAGCTCATCAGCCGTGGTGATATGCAGCACATGCAGCCGCGTGCCGTACTTTTTCGCCAATGCAACCGCCCGGGAAGATGAAAGCAGGCAGGCCTCAACCGAGCGAATAGCCGCGTGTTCTGCGGCCGGGATCTGCTCCCCATATCGCTCCCGCCACAGCGCCTCATTACGTTTGATCGTCGGCGTATCTTCGCAATGCGTGGCCACCAGCCCCGGCGCATGCTGGAAAATCGCCTCCAGAATGCGTTCATCATCCACCAGCATGTTGCCGGTGGAGGCACCCATAAACACTTTTACGCCACAGGCCGCACCGGCTGGCAGCGCCTTAAGTTCTTCCAGATTGTCGTTGGTGGCACCGAAATAGAAACTGTAATTGGCCAGTGAACATTCAGCGGCCCGTTGAAATTTGCCTTCCAGCGCCTGCCTGGTGGTGGTCGGCGGTGAAACGTTGGGCATTTCCATATAGCTGGTGATCCCGCCCATCACCGCCGCGCGTGACTCACTGGCTATCGTGCCCTTATGCATCAACCCGGGTTCGCGAAAATGCACCTGATCGTCGATCATGCCCGGCAGCAGCCACTTCCCGGCAAGATCGCGCACATTCCACGTGGCGCGAGCCGGGATCGCAGCGGCTATTTTTTCAATGCGTCCACCCACAATCAGCAAATCACCTTGAAAACGCCGCCCCTCATTCATCATCAGCGCGTTAGTCAATAGCAAAGGTTTCATCAGTCGTTCTCTCCGGCGTAAAAAGGTTGCGCTAGCGTCGGGCAACCATCACAACAATAAACAGCCCGCCAATTCCGGCGGTAATTATGCCGATGGGCAATTCCTGCGGCGCAACCAGCACCCGGCTGGCCAGATCACCGCCGCACAACAAACAGGCCCCGGCCAGGGCACACAAAGGCAGCAGCCTGGCGTGCTTAATGGCGGAAAAATGGCGGCAAAGATGCGGCACCATCAGCCCGACAAAGCCAATCACGCCGGTCAGCGATACAAAAATGGCGGTCGAAAAAGCGCAGCACAGAAAAATTTCGGTGCGCAGGCGGTTGACGTTAATGCCCAGCGAAAATGCGGTGCGATCCCCCGCAAGTAATCCATCCAGCGATCGCCATCTCAGCAGGCAAAATATGGCCAGCAGCAGTAAACCGCCCAACGCAAATCCCAGGTTATCCCACCGCGCCAGCCCCAGGCCGCCGAGCGACCAGAATAAAACCGAGCTGGCCGTGCGCTGGTCACCGGCGAATATCAGGTAGCTGGTTAGCGCCCCGAACAAAAAAGAGATAGCCAGCCCGCAAATAATCAGCGTTTCAGCACCCCGCTCGCGTTTGAGCTGGAATAACGACAGCACCGCGACGGAAGAAAGCAGCCCGCCGCCAAAAGCCGCCGCCGGTAGCGTCCAGACGCCGAAGAAGTCTCCAAAGCGGGTAAAAACCAGCACGGCGCCAGCAGATGCGCCCGAAGAAAGCCCGAACAAAAAAGGATCCGCCAGCTCATTGCGCGTGGCCGTTTGCAGCAGCGCACCCACCACCGCCAGCCCCGCACCGGTCATCAGGGCGAGCAGTGTTCTTGGCAGCCGGATGTCCAGCACAATCCCACGGATCATCGGCGAAATGTCCGTGCCAGTGGGTTGAAGCGCGTTTATCACCTGATTCAGACTGAGCCGGACCGATCCTTCCGTTAAGCTAAGCGCCGTAAACAGCATGACGAGAAACCCAGCCAGACATGCGGCCCGGCAATAACGAGAAGCTAAAAACATCACTGTGCCGTGAACAGAGCGTGAGCGAGCTTCTCAACCGCGGCGATATTTGCCGGGCCAGGCGTCAACTCGGCGTACTGCAGCTTAAGATAGCGGTGTTGTTTCACCGCCGGGGTGAGCTTCATCAGCGGGTGGCGTTCAAGAAACTGCCGCAACGAATCTGCGCCGCCGCCAGTCTGGTAATCCAGCAGGATGATGACATCCGGCTCTGCCGCCGCCACATTTTCCCAGGAGGTTGTGCCCCAGCTGGTGTCCAGCCCTTCCATGGCGTTTTTGCCGCCTGCGGCCTCGATAATGGCCTGCGGCATGGCGTATTTTCCGCTGGTGAACGGCTTGTCTTCCCCGGAGTCATACACAAAGACTTTCAGTGGCCTTGCGCCCGGCTGCGCTTTGGGGAGTGCCGCCAGCCGCGCTTTCCAGCCATCAACCAGCTTCTGAGCAGCCTCCGCCTTACCAAAAATTTTGCCAAGCGTAAGCTCATCGTTATAGAGCAGATCCAGGGTCGCTTTGGTTTTGCTTTCGCCGGAAATCGCGCAGCTTTCGCTGAGCACAAAGGTTTTGATGCCGTATTTGGCAAGGCTCTGGGGTGTGACGTCGCCCCCTACTTTCATGCCGTAATTCCAGCCTGCAAAAAAGAAATCGGGTTCGGCGGCCAGCAGCGTTTCAAGCGAGGGATACTTGGGCGCAAGCTCGGGGATCGTCCCCATTTGCCGCTTAAATTCAGGCGTCATTTTGTACCAGCCGGAGATCCCGGTCAGGCCCACAATCTGCGGTTGCAAATCCAGGGCGAAAGCCATCTCCGACATGTTCAGGTCGTTGATTACCGCCCGCTTTGGTGCTTCGGTAAAGACAATGGGTTTACCGCAGCTAGTGATGGTCACCGGGAAGCCGGAAGCAAAAGCGGCTGAAGAAACAAAGGCAAGCCAGAAGCCTGTAGCGATTTTTAACATCATAGCGATCCCTGAAAATTTATCGTGGGCGTGAAGGTTCAAAAAAACGGACTCGTCTGCCTTGTTGGCCAGGATGGTCGACGGTAAAGCTGTCGAGGCCGAAAATAGGACGAAGGATTTCGGTATTCAGCGCCGCATCGGGCACGTTAAAAGCCTGCTGTTGCCCCGCCGACAAAATAAGGACCTTGTCGGCAAACCCTTCAATTAAGTTGAGATCGTGCAGGACGGCGATAACCGTTGTGCCACGAGCTTTGACCAGCGCCAGCAGTTCTTCCCGCGCCGCCAGGTCCAGGTGATTAGTCGGTTCGTCCAGCAATAGCAGCCGGGACGTTTGCGCCAGCGTTCGCGCCAGAATCGCCCGCTGTCTTTCCCCGCCGGACAGGCAGGCCAGCGATTTATGCCGCATCCCGAGCACACCAACCTCTTTCATCGCCCCACAAACAATGCAGCGGTGTTCTGGCTCGGGCATATCCCGGGCAAACGGGAGCCTGCCTAAGGCGACATAATCTTCAATGGACAAACGCAAATCGGGGAGATCGTTTTGCGACATGACCGCCACGAGCTTTGCCCGCATCAGAGGGGGGAGCTTACTTAAGGCGCGCCCTGCAAGCGTTATCTCCCCTTCGGCCTTTAACTCCTGGCCCAGCGCCCGCAGCAGCGACGTTTTGCCGCTGCCGTTTGGCCCAATTACGCTGAGCCGCTCCCCTTTTCGCAGCTGAAAATGAATCGCCACCGGCCAGGCTGTGCCCTGCGGACGGGCAATCGCCCGCAGGGAAACGCTTAACTCTGGCTCTGCGGATGAAAAAGACATGCTCAGAACTCGTTGCGCAGCAGCTGGTAACCTTCCACCAGCTTGACGTTGGTATTGGCCACCTCTTCAGAAAACTGTACCGAGGCCGGGTCAACCCGAGAATATTGGGTTAAATCAGAGTCGGGCCCTACGCGCTCGGTGGACGGAATATAGGTTTGCGGCGGCAATGTCACCCCATCCACCACCGCGTTGTAGCGAATGACGCAGCCAGTTTGTACGTGGCAGTTAAACAGCACGCTGTTAAAGCCGATAAACACCCGCTCGTCGACCCGACAAGGCCCGTGCACGATCGCCCGGTGGGCAATCGACGTGCCGCTGCCAATGGTCACCGGTGCTCCACTTTTCGAGTGAATAACCACGCCGTCCTGAATATTCGAATGGGAATGGATCACGATAGGATCCATGTCACCTTCGGCGTTAAGCTCGTCGGCGCGGATCACCGCGTAAGGCCCGACATAAACATAGTCATGAATAATGACCCGGCCACAAATAACCGCCGTGGGGTCGATGTACGCTTTGGGAGAGACCTGCGGCAGATGGCCTGAAGGGTTTTTACGCAGCATGATGATTTCCTGTCCAGTGAATACGAGCCACCGCGTTGTGGGCATGGAGGCTTTCCTGATGCTCAACGCGGAGGGTAAAAGCGGCGCTAAAAGAGGCGTCCAGCATCGCCTTGTTCAGGCGGCGAGCGGCGTCTTCGCAAAACATTAAATTTTGGCCGTTGGCCTGGGCGAAAGCTTGCTCGTCACTGCGCTTAACCACCGTTTGTACCGCCGTCCCGAGCGCGGCCTCGCAGCGGTCGATAAGCGCCAGAAACGGCAACGTGGCGACATCCGGCTTCAATTGGCAGCTTACCCACGCCCAGCTTCTTTGGCTGTGGGGCGTACCTGGCATGCCTTTCTCGCCCAGCCAGGCCAGCATTTCATCGACAGACACGCCATCCTTTCGCGAGCCAAAGTCCCGCTGAAACTGCTGCTGAGCGAGATTGCGACTCAGTGCCGCCGAGGCCGGACAGGTAGATGAATACGGGATCCCGACCCGGATCGTGACGGCAAAATCTTCCCCACGCTCCGCCAGGATGCGGATGGGATAAGCTTTCCAGCCAAAGTGATTTGAGGTTAAAGATTTGCGCGACAGCAGCAGTTCGCCGGCAATTTCTACGCTCGCGCGGTCGCTGCTGCGCTGGTGGGAGACCAAAAATTCACCCAGCAAATGGCGCAATACCCCAGGCGTAATTTCGCCCTGAGTTAGCTCATCCAGCAGCAGATAGATTCGGGACATGTGAATGCCCTTTTCCGCTTCCGGGGAACTGAGAAGATTGATCCCGGCGTTGACTTTCGCCGTCAGCGGGCGACCCGCCACTTCCACCGGAAGATCGATTTGTTCCATGCCGACCCAGGACAGAGTCGTGTCGAATTCGTGGCTTCTGAGTGACTGAATATCAGGCAGCATTTTGGGGCATAACATTGGAGTGACCGTCATATCGCACATCGTCTTATTTTGAATTTGTTACGTTATAACATAACAAAACAAATTTATGCAAAGCGACGTTTAACCGTAAAGCGAAACCGTCCGGTCACAGGAGAAAACTCGGTGAAAAACCGCTGACTGGCTCGATATATCTTATAACCGGGCAAGTGTTGCCCGAGTGTTCACACAATGATAGCATCATGTAAACAGCCATTTAGACGGCTAGACTGTTAAACTAAAAAGCATTGAGGAATACCGTATGTGGCAAGAAAGGCTCGCGCAGTTGGTCACCACCTGTCATTGGATTGGCGCTAAGGGCTGGGCTCCGGCGACCGGCGGCAATATGTCCATTCGTCAGGATGCCGAGTGGTGCTGGCTGAGTGAATCCGGGCGCGACAAAGGCAGCCTGACTAGCGAGGATTTCCTGCAGGTAGATATTGCCACTAATCAGGCGCCATCGGGGCGTAAACCCTCCGCCGAAACCGGGCTGCACACGCTGGTTTATCGTCTGTTTCCTGAGGCCAATGTCGTGCTTCACGTTCACACCGTGAACGCCACCGTGCTGTCGAGAATTGAGAAAGGCCCTGCGCTGAACATCAGCGGCTATGAAATGCAAAAAACCCTGACCGGCCAGCAGACGCACCTGGACACGGTGCCCATTGCCATCTTCGATAACGATCAGGATATCGACGCGCTGGCACAACGCATTGCACATTATGCCGAACAGGCTCCCCTGAAATACGGTTTCCTGCTGCGTGGCCACGGCCTGACCTGCTGGGGCAAAGACGTTGCCGAAGCGCGCCGCCAGCTTGAAGGGCTTGAATTCCTGTTCGAATGCGAAATGCAGCGCCGCCTTTACGAGCGCGATTAACCGTTATCTTCCTGTGTCTGTTCGCTAGCGTGAGGCTTGAGGTATGGAGTATTTCCTGGGTATTGATATCGGCACGTCGCGGGTCAAAGCCGTGCTGTTTGACTGCAATTTTCATGCGGTCGCCAGCGCGGCGGAAAACACCTCTCCCACACTTTCCCCACAGGGCTTTGCCGAACAGGATATGGAACAGCTTTGGCTGTCCGTCGTGCGTACGCTACGGCAAGTAGCCGACAGCCCGGCATTGCAGCAAGGCAAACTCAAGGCCATCGGCCTGGCGGGCCAGGGGGAAGGTGTCTGGCTGAGCGACAAAAACGGCGATCCCGTGGGCCCGGGCATACTCTGGAGCGACACCCGCAGCCGGGCGCTGATGGACGAATTATTGCAATCGCCGGGACTCGACAAAGCGCTGTTCGATGAAACTGGCTCTCAGCTGCAGCCGTGTAACACTAGCCTGCAGCTCTGCTGGCTCAAGCGAAATCAGCCCGAACGCCTGGCCGCCGCCGACTATATTTTCTTCGCCAAGGACTGGATTCGCTTCCGGCTGACGCAAGTCGCCGCCCTTGAGCTGACTGATACCAGCGCTTCGCTGCTGAACCAGTCGAGCGGTAAGATTTCCGATTTCGCGCTTCAGGCGCTGGGCATCGACGACCTGAAAACACGTTTTCCGCCCCTGCTTCGCCCTGACGCCCAGGTCGGTAGCTTGAGTGAAGCCGCCGCGCTGCTTTGCGGCCTGCCGCCCGCCACACCGGTTGCTGCAGGCGCACTCGATGTGTGCAGCGCAGCGCTGGGCTGTGGGGCCATTCATGACGGCGATATTTATACCATTCTCGGTACCACCTGCTGCACCGGCGTGGTTTGCCACGGGCGCGAAACCGTCAGCAGCGGCACACGCTTTGTCACCCATACCGAACAGGGCAGCTTTATTAACCTGTTCCCGATGCAGGCCGGGACGCCCAATATCGACTGGCTACAGCAGCACATTTCGCTGACGCCGGACCTGGTGGCGCTGGAAAAAGAGATTGCTGCTATTCCGCCGGGCAGCGGGGGCGTTTTCTGGCAGCCTTATCTGAACGGCGAGCGCGCACCGTTTTACAGTCCTACTGCCCGCGCAGGGTTCTTTGGCGTCGACCAGCACACGTCCCGCGCGGCGCTTCAGCGCGCCGTTTTTGAAGGACTGGCCTACGCGATTGTGGATTCGCTCACGGGCTATGCCAACGAGGGCGATCTTTACCTCACTGGCGGCGGCGCGGCTTCCGCCACGTGGCTGCAAATTATCGCCGACTGTACCGGGCGCACCGTTATTTCCAGCCACTTTAATGAGCTCAGCGCCCGGGGCGCGGCGCTACTGGCAGCCCGAAGCGTAGGCGCGCTGGAACACTATCCGGCTATCGAACAAACCCGCTATCAGCCCCAGCCTCAGGCTCATGCTGCCTATCGGGCGCTGTTCCCGGTGTTCCGCCTGCTGCGCGAACAGCTCCAGCCGGTGTGGCAGGCGAGACACCAGGCTTTACAACGTCTTTCTCAGGATAATGCACAATGAAAATCGTCTTTACCGCCGAGTATGCGGGCAGCCTTGAACCGTTTAGCCAACTGGGCGAACTGATTGTCGAAGGCTGGGCCATCGGTAAACCTAAACTTCAGGCCTCACAGATTATCGACCTCGCCCACGATGCCGAGGTGATTGTCACCAGCTATGACGATATCACCGCCGAAGTGATCCACAGCTGTCCTAAGCTGAAAGTGATTGCCTGCACTCGCGCCAACCCGGTAAATATTGATGTTCTGGCGGCTCGGGCACGTAATATCACCGTGCTTTACACACCAGGACGTAACGCCGATGCCGCCGCCGAACTCACGCTGGGCCTGATGCTCGGCCTGATGCGCCATATTCCACAATCCCATGCAGCCCTGAAGCGCGGCGCATTTACCCGCGAGAGCCAAAGCGAGCAGCAAACCCAGTCTGGCCTGCGCAAAGATGTGGTCTGGGACGTCAGCCCGGAAAGTCCTTATGAAGTGTTCAAGGGCGGTGAACTACGCAATAAAACGCTGGGGCTGATTGGCTATGGCAATATTGGCCGCCGCGTGGCGCGCATTGCCCGCGCTTTTGGGATGAATATTTTGGTGGTGGATCCGTTTGTCGCCGCCGAAGATATTGACGAGCCGGGGCTGCATAAAACCACGCTCGAAGCTCTGTTCCGCGAGTCAGACATTGTCAGCCTGCATTTGAGCAGCGGGCCGCACAGCGACGGCCTGGTCAACGCGTCCCTACTGCAAAGCATGAAGCCGGGCGCGAAGCTTATCAATACGTCCCGCGCCTCCGTGGTGGTGGAAGCCGATCTCATCGAAGCCTTGCGTCACGGGCCACTCGGCGGCGCGGCGCTGGACGTTTACCATCAGGAACCGCTGTGGCGTGACCATCCGTTTATCAGCGAGCTGGATAACGTCATCATTACACCACACATCGCCGGAGCCACCCGGGAAAGTATCCAGAAACACACCGCGATGATTGCCGCCGATCTTCAGCGGTTTGCGGCTGGTGAGCCGCTACTGTACGCCTGGCGCTAAAACAGAAAAACGGCCCCGAAGGGCCGTTTTTTATGCCAGCAAAGGCGTTATCGCCATAAAATCCTGCAAATGCTCCCAGTTCACCACGCCCGCGTCGGAGCCTAATCCGGTCGCCACCAGCGCGGCAGTCGCAGACGCGACCCGGCAGGCTTCATCTTCCGAAAGTCCCCTGGCCAGGGCGGCAATAAACCCGCCGCAATAGCTGTCTCCGCAGCCAGTGGTATCGCTGGCAATCACGCTCCAGGCCGGGAAATGCCGGGTTTTCACGCGGCTGAATAGCCAGGAGCCGCGCACGCTGTCTTTAAAAATGCAGCATTTTGCGCCCAGCCCCAGGAAGAAATCCGCAATCTCTGCTGGCGCCTGTCGCCCGGAGATAAACGCGGCTTCTTCGAGTGCGGGCATAAAATAGTCCACATGAGGCAACAGCGGGCGTAAGAGCGCCAGCGTATTGCTATCCGGTGCGATTAAATCAAAGCTGGTGATGACACCCCGCGCTTTCGCCGCAGCCAGTAAACGAGCGCTCTGGCCGCTATCCATACTCGCAAGTAGCCCGGTGCCACCGTGGTGAAGGTAACGCGTGTTGAGCACCTTATCGAAATCGGCCTCAGCGACGAACAGCTCATCCGATGCGCCCCGGCAGTGCAGCGCAGGCCGCTCGCCGTTCGGACGAATGGGCAAAATCGTCGCCGACGTCTCTTTTTGCGACGTGCGCTGGATCAGCGAGCAGTTAATCCCCAACCGGCGATAGCTGCCCAGAATAAATTCAGCTTTTTCGTCCTCGCCCAGGCAGGCCACGGTTGACGTGCGAATGCCCAGCTTGGCGGCATTCACCAACGCTCCGGCTGCGGTTCCCGCCGGGTTGAGGCGGATTTGCTCAATAAACTGTACGCCACCGCCGGAGGGGATTTCCACTACAGGGCGGCCAGCAATGTCCAGAATGGTCAGGCCCACAAAAACAGCGTCAAATTTGCTCATAACGCCCTCACCGGTGCTGCTGGCGCAGTCGCGCCTGCCAGAATGAAACGGCCAGCGCCACCACCAGGATCACGCCCACCAGCGCATCTTTCACCAGGTAGTTCAGCCCCATCAGGTTAAGCCCATTATCAATAATCGCGAGGAACAGCACGCCGCCAAGCGTCCCCCCCATGCTCACGCGCCCCTGCCGCTGAAAAGCGGTGCCGATAAACACGGCGGCAATAGCATCCATCAGGTAAGACTGCCCGGCGAGAGGCGTGAACTGCCGCAGGTTGGCGGACAGAATAATACCGCCCACAGCACACATTGCCGAAGCGGCAATCAGCACCCAGAACAGGGTTCGCTTATCGGCTATCCCGGCTATACGCGCGGCTTCACTGTTTTGCCCAATCGCACGCACCCGCTTACCAAACAGCGTCCGTTCGGTCAGCAGCCAGGCCGCCAGCCAGACCACCAGCACGATAAGCACCGGCGTGGGGATCCCCCCAACATTACCCACGGCTAAATCGTGATATTCCGGGGCCATGCGCCGCCAGGAAATCGCCCCGCCGCCGTCGGTGTAAATACGCTCGGCGCTGCTGGCAATAAACCAGGTGCCTAGCGTCGCCAGAAACGGCTTAATGCGACAGGCGAGGATAAGAAAAGCGTTGACCAGGCCTATCACCACGCCGCCCAACAGGGCGCACAGTACTGCCACCTGCCAGGGAAGCTGCCAGGTTTTGAGCGCAATTAAAGCCATCATAGCGCCAAAGTCGATAGCCACGCCGACGGAGAGATCGATCGCCCCGGCGCTGACAATCAGCGTCATCGCCAGCGCCACAATCAGCAGAATGGCGCTGCCCTGAAGCAAATTGCTCCAGTTATCCAGCGTCAGGAAAACGGGGTTTGACCAGCTAAACAGGACGATGAAAAACAGCGTGACCAGCGCAAAACCCGCGCGCGACAGCCAGGCCAGCGGTTTTCTCCCGGACTCACCGGTCGGAAGCGTTGCCGCCAGAGCAGAAAAAACTTTCATTATTTGTTGGCTCCTTTCTGCTGCAGGGCTGAAGCCGCAAGCACCACGAGAATCAGCACGCCTTTAATGGCCCCCACCCAGAAAATATTCACCCCCAGCAGCCCCAGGCCGTTAGACAAAGCGTTGACCAGGATAGCGCCCAGTAATGCCCCCCAAACGGTGACTACCCGGCGGCGTGAAAATGCTGCGCCAAGGAAGGTCGCCAGCACCGTCTCCATCAGTAAAGGCGTAGCGGTTCCGCTGGAACTGCCCGACCCCTGCGCCAGCAGCGGGAAGACCGCCAGCCCGGCCGCAACGGCGGCAATAAGCCAGGACGCGAGGATAAGACGGCGCACGTTAAGCCCGGACATCTGCGCCATGTCTTTGCTGCCCCCCGTCGCCTGCAAATGCTGGCCAAAACGGGTGTGATGCAGCAAAAGCTGGAAGCCCACGAAGACCAGCAGCAGATAAATCAGCGCATAAGGGATGCCCAGCACGCTGCCGTCGCGAAACGCCACCATCAGCGGGTCGCTGACGCTAATCCGGCGCTGCCCGGTCAGCAGATCGGTCAGGCCGGTAAAGGCCACCGAAGTTGAGAGCGTCGCCAGCAGTGGGGGCAGCCCGGCGATCAGTACTAACAGCGCATTGATGCCTCCGCACAGCAGACTCAGCGCTGCCACCAGCAGCAGTAGCAGCGGCCACGGCGTCAGCCACTCGCTCATGCCCAGGCTTAACAGCGCCACGCCGAACACGGCGATGGCCGGGAGGGAAAGATCGATCCCGCCGGAAACGACGTCATCTCCTCCGGCAGCAATCACGCAAACAAGGCCAAAACTCAGGATTGCCAGCGGCACGCTTTGCACCAGCATCAGGCTAATGTTCTGCCAGCTAAGGAACCACGGCGATTGAATGCTTAACCAGACCAGCAGGCCAATAAACAGCAGCAGCGGGAATTTTTCAAACAACGCAACGGAGCGACCTGCCCCAAAACGACGAATTTCAGTCATCATGCTGCATGCTCCTGCCCACCGTTAATCGTTGCCAGTAGCGCGTCAAGCGTCAGTCCCTGAGTGGGCAAGTTCGCCACCAGTTTCCCGCGCCACATCACCAGAATGCGGTCGCACAGGCCCAGCAGTTCGGTTGCGTCGCTGGAAGAAACCAGCACCGAACGCCCCTGTTCGGCAAGTTGTCGGGTGCGCTGATAGATATCACTGCGTGCGCCGATATCGACGCCGAGCGTGGGCTCATCAAGAATAAACAGGCGGGCGTCAGTTCCGAGCCAGCGGGCAAGAATCACCTTTTGCTGATTCCCTCCGCTCATAAAGCGCACGGGCAGCGCCGGGAGTGCAGGACGAATACTCAGCCGCGCAATCCAGTCCTGGGCTTTTTGCAGCGCCCGGGAGCGGTGCTCCCAGCCCAACGTTGCCGTGTCCGGCAGCGACGCAAGGTTGATATTATCGGCCGCCGAAAATGGCAGGATCAGCCCCTGATGGCGGCGGTCACGAGGTACAAGCGCCATACCGGCCCGGATAGCCTGCCGCGGGGAGCGAATACGGCGGGAGCGCCCGTCTATGACGATCTCGCCCTTTTTCGCCGTGTTCAGTCCGTAAAGCGTATCCACCAGCACGTCCCTCCCGGCGCCCAGAAGCCCCGCCACGCCGACAATTTCACCTTTGCGGATTTCAAAGCTAATGTCCTGCAACTGCTGCCCGTCAGACAGCGAACGCACTTCAAGCAGCGGTGTTTCTCCAGCCGTGGCATCAGCCTCGTGCTGACGAGGGGTATAAAGTCGGTCAATTTCTCTGCCGACCATCATATGAATGACGACATCAGTATTCTGCAGCAGGTCGCGATCCGGGTAGCCCACGACTTCCCCGTTGCGCAGCACGGTGCCTGCATCACACAGCGCAGCGATTTCGTTGAGATAGTGGGAGATGTACAGAATCGCGATGCCCTGCTCCTTGAGGCGCAGGATCGCGTCAGACACCAGGCTCGCTTCGTGAGCTTCTAGCGGTGCCGTAGGTTCGTCGAAGACCACCAGCTTTGCCGCGCCGTCAATCAGCGCCCTGGCGATTTGCACCAGCTTACGCTCGGCCAGGCTCAGTTGCCTGATCAGACGGTCTGGGTCGAGATCCAGTTGCCAGGTGCGGAGGAAAAAGTCTCTCGCCGCCTCTCGCATACGGCGGCTGTCCAACAGCCCACCCACCCGGCGATATTCCTGCCCCAGAAACACCGACTCGGCAACGGTAAAGTGTGGGATTAGATTGAGTTCCTGATGGATAACGCGTATTCCTTGGGCCTCAATCGCCGCAGGCTTACCAAGCGGAAGCGGGACGCCGTCAAGCGTGGCCTCGCCGCCATCAGCCTGGTAAACCCCAGCAAGAATTTTAATTAAGGTAGATTTGCCCGCGCCGTTTTCACCGATAAGCCCATGAATTTCGCCAGGGCCTATCGTCAGCGTGACCGCGTTTAACGCGGTCACATTGGCAAATCGTTTACTGATGCGGTCCATCACCAGACCGCGCTGCGTTTTTGTCGCGTTCACTACTTCAGCTCACCGTAACCCAGTTTTTTGTACACGGCTTTGGCTTCATCCGGGCCTTTCACCGGGATAACCGGGATAAAGGTCTGAATTGGCAGCTTCTGCCCTGCGAAGTAACGCGCCACGTTTTCGGCAGACGTCTGGCCAATCAGATGAGGCTGCTGGGCAACGTTGGCCACCAGCGGGCTGTCTTTTTCCGCCATGATTTCCAGCGTTTCCGGGCCTGCGTCGATGGCGGTGACCTTCACATCTTTATCACGCCCGGTCTCTTCCAGCGCCTGTACGATACCGATGGCCGGCTGGTCCCAGCAGGCAACATGGATAGCGTCCAGCTTGCCTTTCGGATACTGACTAAGTAATTCGAGGGTTTTCTTACGGGCATCCTCCGGCGAGTTAGCGAATTGTTCTGCCAGCTCCGGTTGAATAATTTTAATGTCCGGGTAGTCCTTCAGGACATATTTCCATTGGTCATAACGTATGCCGCAAATACGTAATGAATTAGAGAAGGCATTAAATACCGCGACATTACCTTTGCCGCCAAGCGCATCAGCCATATAACGACCAATGGTTGAGCCCAAAGTGTAGTTGTCAGATGTCGTGTTATTCACGGAATACTGAGAAACATGGTCAACGGTAAAAACCGGAATACCGGCATCGCGCAATGCTTTAAATTTAGGCTCAACGGCACTGTCGCCCAAAATACTGATTACGGCATCCACCTTACGGGACAGCAGGATATCGTGGTTATTGGCATGAACCTGGTTGTCCCTGCCACCATCAACGCCGATAACCTTGCCGCCCAGTTTTTCCACTTCTTCGGTCGCGCCCTTATAGGCTTCGCGATCCCAGAAGTGCTGAGTTCCTACGACGGCGACCCCGATTGTTTTCCCCTGTAATGAGAGCGTGTCTGCGGCGAAAGCAGCACCTGATGCCAGCGACACCAGGCCTACGGCGGCAGACAGAAGTCTTTTTTTACCCTTCATTGCTATAGTTATCCTGTAGTTATTATTCACACTTACGCCTGATGATCCGGGTTTCAGCCTGGCAGCTAAGGCTTATTCCGCTACACTTATTTGAGGCAATAAATGTCGCGAGCGCCCTGGCCTCCGGCAAAAAAAAGACCATTAAGCGACAGCATGACAACAAGCATTATCAAGCCAAAATAAAAAATAGATATATCTTATACTTTCACAGCCATGTCATTAAGTCACTTTAGAATGAGGTAAACAAACATGAAAAAAACACATGTAAAACAGACAACAAGAAAATAATTCAACCACATTAAAATCACGGGTTAATTATTTTAGCGTGAAAACCAAACCCCTTAAAATAAAATTAAACGATGATATATTCTCGACAGTTAATTATAAATTCTGTCGACTAATATAAATGAAACAGTATTCGCTAAAGTTCGACCAATTTGCCTTATTTTTCATCGCCGGATGAATTTCCTCTTTGTTCCCACCTCCCCGTATGATGCCGCATCAGCCCTATTGAAAACGCATGGTATAAGCATGAAAGCGGAACATCAGCTGGCGGTAATGCACTGGGGAACCTATCAGGTCACCACCGAGGGCGATCGTATCGCCGCCGTTTCTCCCGTCTCATGGGACAAAAATCCTTCCCGCATCGGCCAGTCTCTGGCGGATGCCGTCACCGGGAATACCCGGATTCGTCGCCCGGCGGTTCGTCTCGGCTACCTGCAAAATGGCCCAGCCTCACGCGAAGGCAGAGGGAAAGAGCCGTTTGTTGAGGTGAGCTGGGAACAGGCGTTGGATCTGCTGGCACGGGATCTCCGCTCGGTGCAGGAGCGATGTGGTAACGAAGCGATTTTTGGCGGCTCTTACGGCTGGGCCAGCGCCGGGCGCTTTCACCATGCCCAAAGCCAGCTGCATCGTTTTCTTAAAGGCTTTGGCGGCTACACCGCCAGTACCAATACTTACAGCAGCGCGGCAGGAGAAAGAATTCTGCCACATATTCTTGGCCCGCTGAGCCCCCTGCATAAACAACACACCCATTTCTCCGTGCTGGCAGAACATTGTGAGATGTTTGTGGCCATCGGCGGATTGCCGCTCAGAAATGCTCAGGTTAACGGCGGCGGCGCAAACGACCACATGCTGAAGCACTGGCTTGAACGTCTGGCGCAAAATGGCGTGCAGTTCGTGAACATCAGCCCGGTACAAAACGATCTCAGCGCCGTAGAAAGCGCCCGCTGGCTGGCGATTCGCCCCGGCACCGATACCGCACTGCTGCTGGCGCTTTGCCATACATTGATTGCAGAGTCCCTGCACGATGCAGCCTTTATCCATAGCCATACCGTTGGCTTCGAACAACTGTGCCGCTATCTTTTCGGCGAACACGACGGCGTGCCTAAAACCGCTGACTGGGCGGCAGATATCACCGGCATTGATGCCGAACAAATCTTAACGCTCGCGCGTACCATGGCGGGCAAGCGCACTATGATCAATATTTCCTGGTCCATTCAGCGTGCTCGCCAGGGAGAACAGGCGTACTGGGCAACCGTGGCGCTGACTTCTCTTCTCGGCCAGATAGGCACGCCTGGTGGAGGTTTGGCTTTCGGCTATGCCTGTACCAACCTTGCAGGTGCTGCGCGCGTGCCTTTTTCCGGGCCTCGCCTTCCCGCAGGAGAAAACAAGATAAAAACGGCTATTCCCGTGGCTCGCCTGTCGGACATGTTGTTACATCCCGGCGGTGAATATGAATTTGATGGCAAGCTCTGCCACTATCCCGATATTCGCCTCGTCTATTGGGCTGGCGGCAACGCTTTCCATCATCATCAGGATCTTAACCGCCTCGTTGAAGCCTGGCGTCGGCCGGAAACCATCGTTGCCCACGAGCAGTACTGGACGGCGCAGGCGAAGTTTTCCGACATTGTGTTGCCGGTGACAACATCTCTTGAACGCGACGATATCGGCAGCGGTAGCCATGATGGCTTTATGATTGCCATGCGCCAGCAGATCCCGGCCCTCGCGGAAGCGCAGGATGACTACACTATTTTCTGCGCGCTCGCGAAAAAACTGGGCTTTTACGAGGCCTTCAGCGAAGGGAGGACCGCCGCCGACTGGTTGCCGCATCTGTATGAATCTTCACGGGAGAGAGCGCAGGAAGACGGCGTAGAGCTTCCCACTTTTGACGCCTTCTGGGAGAAGGGAAAACTGGAGTTCACGCCGCCCGCTAAGCCACAAGTTTTTCTGGCCGATTTCCGAGCAGATCCGCAACAATTCCCGCTGTCCACGCCGTCGGGAAAAATTGAGCTTTATTCAGAAACCGTGGCCGGGTTCGGCTACCGGGAGTGCCCGGGCTTTCCCTTCTGGGATGAAGAAGAGGCCGCTTATCAGCAACTGCAGGCCATGCAATGGCCTTTGCACCTGCTTTCCAGCCAGCCACGCACCCGGCTACACAGCCAGTACGACCACGGCAGCGTGAGCCGGGCCACTAAAATTCAGGGGCGAGAGCCGCTGTGGATACACCCGACTGATGCGCACAAACGCGGGATCCAGGAAGGGAAAGTGGTAAGAGTCTTTAATGGCCGGGGGGCCATTCTGGCCGGTGTTCATATCAGCGATCAGATCCTGCCGGGGGTGGTTCAGATCTCAACCGGGGCCTGGTATGACCCAATGGATCCTTCCACGCCGGGCTCTTTAGATAAACACGGCAATCCGAATGTGCTGACCGAGGATCGCGGCTCTTCGCGCCTGGGTCAGGGTTGCAGCGCCCAAAGCTGCCGGGTAGAAATCGAGCTTTGGCAAGAAGCTCTCCCGCCGATTACCGCGTTTGATCCCCCCGCGTTTGTGGCCTGAGAGGTTACGCAAGAGCCTCCCGAAACGTCTCCGCGAGCATCTCTTTCAGAAATGCAACGCAGGCGCTGACTTCGCGGGAGGCTTTATTTATTGGTGGATACAGCAAAAACGCGGTAAACGGTGGCACGGTGTATTCCGGCAGTAGCGCGACAAGCTGGTCGTTTTTCAGCGCTTGTTGGCACACTTGATACTGCAGCACGCCGAGCGCTTCACCTGCCATTAGAAACGTGTAGAGCGGCCGCCAGTGATTGGCGCTGAACACCACGTTCAGCCGGGCGCTAACAATCTGGTTATGTTGCGAAATAAGCGGCAGACGGCTGTCGTTAAACAGGCCGGATACCCGCGCAAAAGCATGGTGAATCAGGTCGTCGGGGGAAGCTGGCGTGCCATTTCGCGCCAGATAATCTGGTGAAGCCACCAGCACCCGCCGCATATTACCCAGCGGATACGCCACAAAATTGCCCTCACCCGGATCACCAAGCCTGAGTGAAATATCAACGCCCTCCGTCACCGGATCGACGACGCGATCGTTCAGGACCAGTTCAATATTCAGTTCCGGGTGTTTTGCTCTCAGCTTTAACAAGGCAGGCATCAGGACTTCTTCACCCGCCCCATAAGGTGCAGCGATGCGAATCAGCCCTTTTAGTCCAGTTCGCTCATCCACAACTGCCAGCGCAAGGTCTGCCGCAGAGATCACCACTTTACTGCGTTCATAGAATAGCGCTCCACTGTCGGTCAGGGACATTCGGCGCGTGTTTCGCCGCAGCAGACGGGTGCCAAGGTGAGCTTCCAGCCGCTCTATCCTCTCACTCACCGCCGGCTGTCCGATGCCGATATCGCGCGCGGCGGCGGACATACTGCCCCGCTCCACCACCCGCACATAGATGCGCATTGCCGCCAAAAGATCCATGCATTGAGTATATCGGTTAATCCGATAGATGAAAGTAGCGGTTGAGACCTACTGCGCCAGTACGATTTAGATAAAACTGATGCCTTGTGGTGCTTATAGCCCCTTTTCAGCCCTTATTAATCAGGAATATCATCATGACAGAAATCAGACTTTATCTTTTCCAGTCCGGCACTCAACGCTGTAAGTATCACGATATCAGGATGAATCAGGGTGAAGGAAGACACTATGAAATCCCTGTCCCCTGGTTTCTTCTGACTCATCCTCAAGGCCACACGATTATTGACGGCGGGCTGGCGGCGGAAGGCCTGGCCGATCCTCTGGCATATTGGGGAAATGCAGTCGAACATTACCAGCCGTTAATGACCGAAGAACAGGGATGTGTGGCTCAGCTCCGTGCGCTGGGCATTCAGCCGGAAGAGATTCGCTATGTATTGCTTTCCCACCTGCACTCTGACCACACCGGCGCGATTGGGCGCTTCCCAAATGCATTGCATATCGTGCAACGGCAGGAATACAACTATGCCTTTCAGCCGGACTGGTTCACCGCAGGCGCCTATTGCCGCAAGGATTTTGCCCGCCCGAATCTGAACTGGCAGTTGCTGGATGAGGACGGTTTTGATTTGTACGGCGACGGGGCGCTGCGCTGCATTTCGACCCCGGGACATTCGCCGGGGCATCAGTCGTTTCTGGTGACGCTCACCAGCGGCCAGACCTTCATGCTGGCGATTGATGCGGCCTATACGCTGGATCATGTTTATGACCGTGCGCTTCCGGGCTTGATGACCTCAGCCAGCGACGCGGCGCGTTCGGTGGCAAAATTGAGGCACCTGACCGAGTGCAACGGGACAAGGCTGATTCCCGGCCACGATCCCGATGTCTGGCCGCAGTTTACCCTGGCACCGGCGTGGTACGAGTAAGTCAGGTTTCATCTTCGCTGAGCGGCACCGGCAAATTAATCGTCATCAGCAACCCGCCTTCCGCTGGCAGGCTGGCGTGGATATCCCCGTGGTGCGCGTGGCAGATTTCTCTGGCAATAGAAAGCCCAAGCCCGCTACCGCCTGAATCTCTTGCCCGCGAACGTTCTCCACGGGTGAAACGCTCAAAAATATGAGGCAGATAATCCCCGGCGACGCCCGGCCCGGTATCAAGAAACTGGATTTCAATGCACTGGTCAAGATGACGAAAACAAATGGACATGCGATCGCCCCTGCTGCAATAGCGAAGCATGTTCTCAATGATAATGGTGAAGACCTGCCCCAGGCGAGCTTCATCCCCTGTGTAATAGAATTCATCCTCCGCCTCAACGGCGACCGACATCCCGGCCGCTTCCAGCTGGGGTTTTAGCCATGCTAGCCGCTCGTTCAGGACTTCAGAAAGCGAAAATACGCCGTGCTGGAGCGAGAGCTGCCCCGCGCTCGCCAGGGAAAGGAAATGCAAATCATCGGTCAGGTGACTGAGGTTTTTTAGCTGGGTCATCACCATATTCAGCTGTTTTTCATCCGCCGGAAACACATGATCGATCATGCCCTGCAGTCGTCCCATCGCGGCGGTGAGCGGTGAACGTAGTTCATGTGCAGCCGCTACGTGCGCGGCCTTCAGTTCCCGCTCGTACAGCGCCAGCTGGCTGATCATTTTATTGAAGTTGCTGGCAAAGCGAGTCACCTCCGCCGGGCATTCATCTACACGTTTCGCCTGTTGATTGAAATCCCCCTGGGCCACTATCTCCGCGACGTCCGTCAGGCTGCGAAACTGCGCGGCAAGCGGGCGCGTGGCTCGTAAACAGCTGACAATCACAAACGGGGTCGCCATCGAAATAAAGATGAACAGCCAGCCCCAGTTGAGAGAGCTGATGGAAGGCGTGCTGTATTCAATTCCCCAGCGAGCGTCCACAATTTGATGGAAACGAACAATGTCTAAATCAGGGTTCGCCCGCAGCGTCAGAAACTCCTGGTAAGCGGCAGGCGACATGTGGTGCACAACCCAGTAATACTGCACCGCGTAGATGCTCCACATCGCCAGCACGATGAAAAACAGGACGCTGACGGCCACCACGATGATACGAATCGATATCCACACCAGGAGCGATTTGCTCTTTTTGTTGTTCATGGTTTGCAGAACCTGTAGCCAATGCCGCGCACGTTCAGAATGAGATTATCGATTCCCGCTGCCTCAAGCTTTTTCCTTAAGTTATAGACATGCGTGTCCACCACTCGCTCCAGAGCGTCACTTTCCGGGAGGCACTCTTCGAGCAAAAACTGGCGGCTGAGCGGCCTCGTCGGAGCACGCATTAGCGTTTTCAAAATAGAAAACTCGGTTAGCGTTAAATCCAGGCGTAACGGGGGAGCTCCCTCAGGTAAAGCCTGTGCCACCATATTGGTAACATCAACCTCCAGTGCACCCCAACGTAAAATATCTTCTGCGGGGAGTTGGTTGGCCTGACTGCGCCTGAGCACGGCCTGTACCCTGGCCATGACTTCGCCGGGATTGTAAGGCTTGACCACATAGTCATCGGCGCCGTAGCGCAAAGCGCCGATCTTGTCATAAGGCTCGCCCATGGCGGTGATCATGATGACCGGGGTATTGCCCTTTCGCCTGACGGCCGCAAGAATTTCCGTGCCGTTCATCCCGGGGAGCATGACGTCCAGCAAAATAAGATCGGGCTTCCAGGTGACCACCGTATTCATACCCGCCAGGCCATCCCCTGCCACCGAAACGCTATAGCCTTCGCGTTTAAGATAGGCCTCTAACACATTTGCCGCGTCGGCGTCGTCTTCAATCACCAGGACCCGTTTATTTTTCATTAAATGTTACCTTGACAGTTTCTTCACAAATCCCTGGTTGTTCATTGATAAGCCCCCAGCATAATCCTTTTACTGACTGAGTTAAGTATGCACAAAAATATAAACACCTGACGATGAGAATCATAATGTTAACGAAGAAAAGCATAAAATACCTAATCACGCCGCTGATAATCTCCGGTATTTCATCTGCGTATGCAAGCGAATTTAATTCTGATGAAACCGTGACGACCTTTGGCCTTGGTGCTATATCCTCGCCACGATACAGCGGAGCTAATGAACAAAGCACCAGTGTTATCCCATTGATGCATATTCAGAGGAACAATATCTTTTTTGATTCTATGAATGGCTTTGGGATTCACCTTCAAAGCGACAAAGGTTTATATATAGAGCCAACCCTGGGTTACGATTCAGGTCGCACGGATAAAAACTCTGGTTGGCGAAAAGGCTCAAATAAACTTAAAGGTATGGGGGATATTTCTTCCACGGTCAATTCGGGTATAGCGTTGGGATGGGCAGCCGCCCCCTGGCTGGTTTTTGAAGGTAAAACAACGCTGCCGTTAAACGATGGCCAGGGCGTATCTTATTCCACATCAATTAATTATATTCCTATTATGAACGAAGATAATACGCTGACATTTCAAGCCAGCGCGTTATTCGGTGATGCTCGTTACATGAATACCTGGTATGGGGTCAATGAACAGCAGCACAGCCGTTCAGGTTTCTCGCGCTACAACAGCGCCGGCGGGTTTTACGGCACGGATACCAGCCTGACGCTGACCCATCAGTTCAGCGAGCACTGGGGAGGCTTGTTTAGTCTGAGCTATGCCTGGCTTGATAAAAAGGCTTCCAACAGCCCCATCGTTATGAGAAAAGACGGCACAAGCGGCACGCTTGCCATCAATTATACTTTCTGATCGCTTATGCCATCGTGTATTCATTAAAACAGCAGGCCGAAGTTCAATTATGAAGATCGCACTTATTGTGATTTTCATCTTCGTGGCATTTCCCTCCTCAACGGGAATCCATGATATTAAAGCGTGCCTGTATGCAAAGGGTGATTTTAACGCCTGTAATAATACCCACGTTAAAAGCATACATTCAAAACATCACACTAAATCACCCTTATATAAAAACAACATCAAACGTTGTAATACAGATAAAACAAAAAATCTTAATCATTATTTTTTATCCTGCCATCTTAGAAATTTCATTAAGTCGCTACTGCTGCGTTCAACGCATAAATAATCATTTACTAACAGAGAGAGATAAGAGCATGAAAATTTCCGCCAAAGTCATTGAAACCATCTCCGGGTGGATCGATAACAATATTCACCGACGATTACGAATAGAGGATGTTGCTCGCTATTCTGGTTATTCCAAATGGCACTTCCAGAGAATTTTTTTATATTATAAAGGCGAAAGCATAGGCCATTACATCAGAATCAGAAAATTACAGCTGGCGGCACAAGATCTCAAAAACACCCAAGAGCGAATCGTCGATATTTCGGTAAAGTACGGATTTGATTCGCAGCAGAGTTTTAACCGACTTTTTACCCGCAGCTTTAAGATGTCGCCAGGAACTTACAGAAAGGCTAAAGGTGTACGGGGGTGATGTACGAAGCCTGCACTTACGGCGCGTTGTCCCGCCCCCGGGGGAGAAATCGGAGTGATCACCAGCGACCATGTGATAAAAATGCCCTTAATCACATGGCCCTGATCTAAAACCTATTGCCTCATTCCACCTATGTTAAAACAGCCATCCACCATAATTTCCTGTCCTGTAACATAGCTGGCATCATCAGAAAGTAGCCATGCCACTGTGCCAGAAATGTCATCAGGAACACCATTGCGTTGTAATAATGAACGTGAAGCGAGTGCATTAACTGTATCTTTGGGTAATGCTGAGGCTGCCATTGGCGTGAGAATGACCCCGGGGCTAACAGCATTAACTCTTATGCCCCGGGGACCACATTCCACGGCCAGTGTGCGCATTATTGCAAGCAACGCTGATTTAGTTGCTGCATAAATCCCGGCTCCGGGCATTACCCCCCCGTGGTCCAGGAAGCATTGATCAGAATAGCGCCTTTATTTATCAGGGGCAGACAATGACGGATTGTCAGAAATGTTCCTTTGAGATTAGTTTCCAGTGGCTCACTGAAATCTGCTACTTCGGCTTCACCCAGTGGTTTAAAACCGCCCAGATATCCTGCATTCGCAAACAAAGCATCCACATGCCGGAAAACAGAACCCATCTGTGTAAAGGTCTCTTTTACCTGGCTTTCATTTCTGATATCACAGGGGAAAACCTCAGCAAAACCACCGGTATGTTTTATTTCATCCCGTACTTCTTCGAGTATCCCCGACTGTCGGCCAAGGAGCATTACCTTTGCACCTTCTGATGCGAGCCTTATTGCCGCCGCCCGTCCCATGCCGCTACCGGCTCCTGTAACAACAACAGTTTTGTCCACGAAACGTAATTTATTCATAATTTCTCCGGATGTAGTGAAGCGCATCAGGGATGGTAATAAAATACTTTTTTAAAGATAATTGGCCTATAAATTTAATAACTTTAAAGTAAAGGTATCGAATGGATCTTTTCCGGGCGATGACTGTTTTTGCCGAAGTGGCCAAAGCCGGATCAATGAGTGCTGCTTCAAGAAAGCTGCACATTACCCCGGCAATGGTGGGCCAGCATATAGCGGCACTGGAAGATCGGCTGGGAATGCGGCTGCTGAATCGGACAACGCGCAGGCAGAAGCTGACCGATTTCGGGAGAAGTTATCTTGAACAGTGCCATGACATACTGGAAAGAGTTGCTATATCCGAAACACAGGCAGAAGGATTGCAGCATTCCTTTGGTGGAAAACTGAGGCTAACCGCTGCGGTATCTTTCGGCACAGAATGTCTCATACCCGCACTGCAGCGTTACAGGAAAATGGCACCGGATGTTGAAATCGAGATTACTCTGACTGACAGCGTCATTGATCTGGTTGATGAAGGGATAGACATTGCTTTCAGGATTGGGGAACTTGATGACAGCAGTATGATTGGCAGACCATTAATGCCATATCGTATGGCAGTTTGTGCATCACCGAACTACCTGAATGTATATGGAACCCCTGAACATCCTTCTGAACTTATCGGGCATCAGCTGCTTTCTCTCTCTACGTCATCCCGTTCACCATGGAAGCTGAGCAGAGGTGAAGAGAAAGTTGAAATTCCTGTAGAGAGTAAATTGACTGTTAACAATGGGCAGGCGCTGCGGATGGCGGCCCGATCGGGACTTGGTATTGTTATGCAGCCAGAAATACTTCTGTCGGAGGACATAATCTCAGGGAGACTGGTACGTCTGTTTCAGGGATGGCACATAAGAGAAAGGCAGGTATGGCTGTTATATCTCAGGAATAAAAGAATGACACCCAAAATTCGGGCTTTTATTAATTTCTCACTTGAGGAATTTTCTTCCGGTAACGTTTGAGCAAATACACATAATCCGCACTACGGATTATCACGGAACCGCCGATTTTTGACAAAACAACGACAGGTGTACCT
This sequence comes from Cedecea sp. NFIX57, assembly GCF_900177785.1. Taxonomy (NCBI): domain Bacteria; kingdom Pseudomonadati; phylum Pseudomonadota; class Gammaproteobacteria; order Enterobacterales; family Enterobacteriaceae; genus Cedecea; species Cedecea sp. NFIX57. Next base: position 42,956 of record NZ_FXAS01000030.1, read on the forward strand.
CGCCTATCTGGCTGGAATACGGTCTCGCTTGAAGCGAGAAACGAATTAACATCCCCTAAATAGCTGCGCCTAATACCGCTACACTTTTGCCAGTCCATGTTTACCGCCGGGGAATGGGCTAGCGGTTTCCATAAAGTGCCTTACCTTTTG
>NZ_FXAS01000130.1:0-1232 GCF_900177785.1 Cedecea sp. NFIX57
ATGCTCGACGGCGCAACCTGTACCACCATTTTCTGACACCCCCCTACAGGGACATCAGGCAGCTATTGTCTGAAAAAGACCCGCGCAAGCATCATGGGGTTCTAAGCGGGAACCCGCCAAAATTTTGTGACGTCTGCCATTCTCATGCTTTCAGGCCGGTGACAGTATCAGCCTTCATTAACAACCCCGCCACAATCAGTTGGTAATCAACCTTCAGAGATTGAAGCCTGTGGCTGTCAAGCTCAGTGGTGGTGAAAAAAACAGCGCACACTGAATATTTCTGATACAGTGCAGTGACCGTTCTCTGCGGTTTAAACCTGTAACATTCCAGCCGCAATTTGAGAATGATGAGATTTTTACAGAAAAGGACATCACTTATGAAAATAACCTCTTTCAGTCGCTGGTTTATTATGTCAGGAGTACTTTTGCTGCTGATATCCACAACACCCAGTGCGCAGGCAAACCCGAAAGATGAGACCGACGTTGCTGCACGCGAGCAAGCCTGGAGTCATGCCTGGGTGGCGGGCGACCTTTCGGCACTGGAAAGCCTGCATAACCCGGACTACTTTGCCATCAACAATATCGGTCAGTTTACGTCCCGAAAGCAGGTGATTGACGATGTTCGGGCTGGTCTGTTTCGTTATACCAGCATGCTGCACAAGAATGTGCAAATCCGCATTTATGGGCAAACTGCCGTCGTAAATGGCCTGACAATCAATCAGGGCCATCGTGGCAGTCGTGACGTCAGCGGACAATTCGCCTATACCCGTGTTTATCTGAAAAATGACGGCATCTGGCGAGCCGTTCTTTCACAATATACCCGTATTCCCGCCACGGCGACCAACCAATAGCAATACCTCATCGGTCACCTCTGGCGATTCTGCATCAGAATGAAGTGTTGACCAATAAATTCAATCCTCTAAGAGATAACGGTGTGACGATGAGCAATAAGACTATCCAGTGGAACGGCGGTTTACAGCCAGAAGCGGTAAAAATCCTGTCTGCCAGCGGCGGCATGATCGTTTGTCCTACCAAAGTGGGTTACATCATTATGACCTCCGATGCCAGAGGCCTCGAGCGTAAATTTGATGCTAAGCAGCGTAACCGCAACAAGCCGGGCGTGGTGCTGTGTGGTTCATGGTTAGGAAGCTCAATCGACTCTTTTAGAGGTTCCTAACCATGAATTGTAGCGATGGCGATCCGCATGTGGTGGGTACTTTTGCGTGTTAATG
>NZ_FXAS01000028.1:0-61244 GCF_900177785.1 Cedecea sp. NFIX57
CCGCTTTCGAAGCCGCTTCGCCGTGTCAGTGGAGGCGCATTATAGGGAGTTCTCAGAGCCTGACAACCCCTAATTTGAAAAAACTTTCTGACCGCTCACTTTCCAGGCTAAAAGTATAAAACCCGGTCAGCAATGGCTGTTTTACAAACAAAAACGAGCCCGGATGGGCTCGTTTTTTCGTTAAGTGACTTACTGTACAGCTACGATGCGGTCGTCTTTGACTTCCAGCTTTATTGTTTTGCCAGGAATCAGCTCACCGGAAAGGATTTGCTGAGCCAATGGGTTCTCAATTTGCTGCTGAATAGCGCGTTTCAACGGACGTGCACCGTAGACCGGGTCGTAACCGTTCTCGCTGATGAGCTTCAATGCGTCATCTGAGATACTTACGCCATAGCCACGCTCTTCCAGCCGTTTGTAAAGACGCTGCAGCTGAATCTGCGCAATAGAAGCAATGTGGCGCTCACCGAGAGGATGGAAGACAACAACCTCATCGATACGGTTAATGAACTCTGGACGGAAGCTTTGACTCACCACGCCCAGCACCAGATCCTTCATATGGCCGTAATCCAGTTCACCGAAACGTTCCTGAATTAAGTCTGAACCAAGGTTAGAGGTCATAATGACAACCGTATTGCGGAAATCAACAGTACGGCCCTGCCCATCGGTCAGACGACCGTCGTCCAGAACCTGCAGCAGAATGTTAAACACATCCGGATGCGCTTTCTCTACCTCATCCAGCAGGATCACGGAATAAGGACGACGACGAACAGCTTCCGTCAGATAGCCACCTTCTTCATAACCAACATAACCCGGAGGCGCACCCACCAGCCGCGATACGGAATGTTTCTCCATAAACTCGGACATGTCGATACGCACCATCGCATCGTCGCTGTCGAACATAAAGTTCGCTAACGCCTTGCACAGCTCAGTCTTACCTACCCCGGTTGGCCCCAGGAACAGGAACGAACCGATTGGACGATTCGGGTCAGACAACCCGGCACGGCTACGACGAATCGCATTAGAGACGGCTTCGACGGCTTCATCCTGACCAATCACACGCTGATGAAGCTCTTTTTCCATGCGCAGAAGTTTGTCGCGCTCCCCTTCCAGCATTCGGGCAACCGGGATCCCGGTCCAGCGAGCCAGGACTTCGGCGATTTCGGCATCCGTCACTTTATTACGCAGCAGACGCATGGTTTTCCCTTCGCTTTGGGTCGCCGCGGCCAGCTGTTTTTCAAGCTCTGGAATTTTGCCGTACTGCAATTCAGACATGCGCCCAAGGTCACCCACGCGGCGAGCCTGCTCAATTGCGATTTTCGCCTGTTCAAGCTCAGCCTTAATGGTCTGTGTACCTGACAGCGAGGCTTTCTCCGCTTTCCACTCTTCTTCGAGCTCCGAATACTGACGCTCTTTATCTTCGAGCTCTTCATTCAACATGCTGAGGCGCTTCTGACTAGCTTCATCAGATTCTTTCTTCAACGCCTGTTGTTCCAGCTTGAGCTGGATAATGCGGCGGTCAAGACGGTCCAGCTCTTCCGGCTTGGAGTCTATCTGCATACGAATGCTGGATGCGGCCTCATCAATAAGGTCAATCGCTTTATCCGGCAACTGACGATCGGCAATATAGCGGTGAGACAGCGTAGCTGCCGCGACAATCGCCGGATCGGTAATTTGCACATGGTGATGCAGCTCATAGCGTTCTTTCAGCCCACGCAGAATTGCGATGGTGTCTTCTACTGAAGGCTCAGCCACAAACACTTTTTGGAAACGGCGCTCAAGCGCGGCATCTTTCTCGATATATTGGCGGTATTCATCAAGCGTGGTCGCGCCAACGCAGTGCAGTTCACCACGAGCAAGCGCCGGCTTAAGCATATTCCCGGCATCCATTGCGCCGTCGGCCTTGCCTGCGCCCACCATGGTATGCAACTCATCAATAAACAGAATGACGTTGCCTTCCTGCTTAGCGAGATCGTTCAGCACGCCTTTAAGACGCTCTTCAAATTCGCCCCGGTATTTGGCACCGGCCACCAGTGCCCCCATATCCAGCGCAAGCACGCGTCGGCCTTTCAAGCCTTCAGGGACTTCACCATTAATGATGCGCTGTGCAAGCCCTTCAACGATGGCCGTTTTACCGACGCCCGGTTCACCAATCAGTACCGGGTTATTTTTGGTACGGCGCTGCAATACCTGGATAGTACGGCGAATTTCTTCATCACGGCCGATTACCGGGTCCAGCTTGCCTTGTTCGGCCCGCTCAGTTAAATCAACGGTATATTTCTTCAATGCCTGACGTTGGTCTTCGGCACCTTGATCGTTCACGCTCTCCCCTCCACGCATTTGCTCAATCGCGGCGGTGACGTTGGCTGGCGTTGCGCCTGCCGCTTTCAGCAGGTCGGTCAAAGTGCCGCGTGAGTCAAGTACCGCCAGAACAAACAGCTCTGACGAAATAAAGTTGTCGTTTCTTTTTTGTGCAAGCTTGTCGCACAAGTTCAATACACGCACCAGATCCTGAGAAGGCTGGACGTCGCCGCCGGTGCCTTCTACCTGTGGCAAGCGACTGAGTGCCTGCTCGATGTCGGTACGTAATTTACCCGCATTGACTCCCGCAGAGGTCAGTAACGGACGCACGGATCCCCCTTCCTGATTGAGCAGAGCGCTCATCAGATGCAGAGGTTCGATGAATTGATTGTCGTGCCCAAGAGCAAGAGATTGGGCATCGGCGAGAGCAAGCTGGAATTTATTGGTAAGACGATCCAGACGCATAACTCCTCCCATAAACAGGTCAAATTTGCTACTGGAGATTAAATGAGGTCATCCCTCAATTATTCAAGGTTAATGACCTGAAATATATGAAGCGTGAGCTACCCGCACTGGATCGTCTTGATTCGATAGGTTATATCAGCCAGATGAAACTTGCCATACGACCTGTGGTTCTGTCGCGCCGGTATGAGAAGAAATCACCGCTTTCGGTCCAGGTACAGCGGTCGCCGCCGTACAGCTGCGTAACACCCACGTTCGCCAGCCGCTGCCTTGCAAGCTGGTAGATATCAGCATAGTACTTTTCACCCGCTGCACGGAAAGCGCTTGCCGCTTTTTCGTCCTTTGCCATAAAGGCTTCACGGACTTCCGGCCCCACCTCAAATGCCAAAGGGCCAATTGCTGGCCCGAGCCAGGCACGAATATTCTGCGGGCGATCCTGGAAACAGGCTACCGTCTCTTCGAGCACGCCTTCACATAAACCGCGCCAGCCAGCGTGCGCTGCCGCGACTTCGGTTCCGGCTTCATTACAAAACAGCACCGGCAGACAATCCGCCGTCATTACCGCACAAACCGTCCCCGGCGTATTGCTATAAGAAGCATCCGCTCGCTTTGAGGCATATGGCTCGCCCGTGAGCTTCAATACCGTTTTACCGTGCACCTGCTCAAGCCAGACTGGCTTCGAAGGCAAGTCTGCAGCGGCATAAAATAACCGGCGGTTCTCTTCAACATGAGCCAGATCGTCGCCGCAATGGGCGCCCAGATTCATCGAGTCATACGGCGCGAGGCTAACGCCACCCACGCGGGTTGAGCTACAGGCAGCAACGCCTGCCGGAAGCGGCCAGTGCGGGACGATCGTTTTGGTCATAGCCAGTCCAGTTGATCTTTATGGGTTTCGGTATCAGCACGTAGCGCTTCGATCAGTTCAACCATATCCTGTGGGATCGGCGCGCTCCACTCCATCAGAATACCGCTGATAGGATGGTACAGGCGCAGCATGGTCGCGTGTAGCGCCTGGCGGTCAAACTTGCGCAGTACGCTGACGAACTCTTCCGATGCGCCTTTCGGCGGACGAGGACGGCCACCGTAAAGCTGATCACCCACCAGCGGATGGCTGATATGTGCCATGTGAACGCGGATCTGGTGAGTACGGCCGGTTTCCAGGCGCAGACGCAGGCGCGTATGCACGCGGAAGTGTTCCATAATGCGGTAGTGTGTCACCGCTGGTTTGCCCATTGGATGCACGGACATGTGGGTACGTTTAGTTGGATGGCGGCTGATGGGTTCTTCTACCGTACCACCGCCAGTCATATGACCAATAGCCACAGCTTCGTACTCACGGGTAATTTCACGCAGTTGAAGGGCTTCAACCAGGCGAGTTTGCGCCGGAACAGTTTTTGCTACAACCATCAGGCCGGTGGTGTCTTTATCCAGACGGTGCACAATACCCGCACGCGGCACATCCGCAATGGGCGGATAATAGTGCAGCAGCGCATTCAACACCGTGCCGTCCGGATTGCCCGCGCCGGGGTGTACAACGAGATCGCGTGGCTTGTTGATCACCAGAATATCTTCATCTTCATAGACGATATTCAGCGGGATGTCCTGAGCCTCCCAGCGCACCTCTTCTTCAATTTCAGCATTGATGGTTACGCTTTCGCCACCCAACACTTTCTCTTTCGGCTTGTCCCAGACAACGCCGTTGACCGTAACTCGCTGGTCAAGAATCCATTCTTTTATGCGCGAACGCGAATAATCCGGGAACAATTCGGCCAATGCCTGATCTAAGCGTTGACCCAGTTGTGAATCGGACACCGTTTCGGTGAGTTGTACTAGTTGTGCCATAGACAGCTTCTTTCGTTAACGTTGGGTTTTACGGCAATGCCGTTTAATATAATGTGCTATTGTAGCTGGTCTTTATCGGGAGCCGGAACACGAACTCTCCCGGAAATAACATTACTTAGGAAAGTCAAACGTCATGACGCGCATGAAATATCTGGTGGCAGCGGCCACGTTGAGCCTGGCTTTGGCTGGTTGCTCCAGTTCCAAGGATGAGGTTCCTGATAATCCGCCTTCTGAGATCTACGCGACTGCCCAGCAAAAGCTGCAGGACGGTAACTTTAAAGCGGCGATAACGCAACTGGAAGCGCTGGATAACCGCTATCCATTCGGCCCGTACTCTCAGCAAGTGCAGCTCGACCTGATCTACGCCTACTACAAAAATGCGGACTTACCGCTGGCTCAGGCGGCGATCGATCGCTTTATGCGCCTCAATCCAACTCATCCAAACATTGACTACGTACTTTACATGCGTGGCCTGACAGACATGGCGTTGGATGACAGCGCGCTACAGGGCTTCTTTGGCGTTGACCGTTCCGACCGTGATCCACAGCATGCTCGCGATGCCTTTAACGACTTCTCGAAGCTGGTGCGTGGCTACCCGAACAGTCAGTACGTGACCGATGCCACTAAACGCCTCGTGTTCCTCAAAGATCGCCTGGCGAAGTATGAGCTTTCCGTGGCGCAATATTACACGAAACGCGGCGCATGGGTGGCAGTAGTTAATCGCGTTGAAGGTATGCTGCGTGATTATCCGGATACTCAGGCCACCCGTGACGGCCTGAAACTGATGGAAAATGCTTACCGCGAGCTGCAGATGCCGGGTCAGGCAGAGAAAGTGGCGAAGATCATTGCCGCCAACAGCAGCAACACCTGACAGACAATCTCACAAGAAAAACGGCAGCCTCGGCTGCCGTTTTTTTATCTGCCGACGCAAAAACTGAAACGGTTTAGCGTCAGGTCATCCCATCAAATATGGACGTGATTTCCGATAACCACAAGCCTTAAAAGCACATATCCTGTCCTGCCTCACAAAAAGGTCGCCTTGACAAAAAGTGACAAAATAACGTGATTTACATCACACATTTTGACATTAAGAACGGTATGCTGGAGTTACCAAGACGGCAAAGACAAGAGGTAAATTTATGACAATGAACATTACCAGCAAGCAAATGGAAATCACCCCAGCTATTCGCCAGCATGTCGCCGACCGTCTCAGCAAACTGGACAAGTGGCAAACTCATCTCATTAATCCACATATTATCTTGTCCAAAGAGCCTCAAGGTTTTGTGGCTGATGCCACGATTAACACACCAAATGGGCACCTCGTAGCCAGTGCCAGACATGAAGATATGTACACGGCTATCAACGATTTGATCAACAAACTGGAGCGGCAGTTAAATAAAGTGCAACACAAAGGTGAAGCACGTCGCGCAGCAGGTTCAGTGAAAGACGTGTCCTTCGCAGAAGCAGAAGCTGACGAAGAGTAAGACCTTACTCTCCTTCCACTCACCGCAACGCGCCTCCGGGCGCGTTTTTTATTGACAGAACGAAAACAGAGCAGGTACTTTACCTCTCAGATTCCTCAGGAAACCTGACATGAAACTTTTCCCGTTCTTCTTCGCATTCTTTTTTACCTTCCCCTGACTGGGAGGCAATTCGTCGTGTGATAAAGAATGCGAAGACGAACAAACAAGCCTCCCAAACGGGAGGCTTTTTTTATGGACATCGAAAAGGTAGCGTTATGACCGAAATTAATCCGTTGCTGGCCCTGCGCGATAAAATCAGCGCGCTGGATGAAAAGCTGTTAGCCCTGCTGGCAGAGCGCCGCCTGCTGGCGGTTGAAGTTGGCAAAGCCAAACTCGCTTCTCACCGCCCGGTACGCGATATCGATCGTGAAAGAGATTTACTGGAACGCCTGATTACCCTAGGTAAAGACCACCATCTCGATGCCCACTACATCACGCGCCTGTTCCAGCTCATTATTGAAGATTCTGTACTTACCCAACAAACCCTGCTGCAGCAGCATTTGAACAAAACGAACCCGCATTCTGCCCGCATCGCTTTCCTCGGCCCTAAAGGGTCTTATTCTCACCTTGCTGCGCGCCAGTATGCCGCGCGTCACTTTGAGCAGTTCATCGAAAGCGGCTGTGCCAAATTCCACGATATCTTCAACCAGGTGGAAACCGGTCAAGCCGATTACGCTGTAGTGCCGATTGAAAATACCAGTTCGGGCGCCATTAACGACGTCTACGATCTGCTGCAGCACACTAGCCTGTCGATCGTCGCCGAAATGACCGTGCCGATTGACCATTGTGTGCTGGTATCCGGCTCCACCGATCTCGAGCAAATCCAAACGGTTTATAGCCATCCTCAACCTTTCCAGCAGTGCAGCCAGTTCATTAACCGCTACCCGCACTGGAAAATTGAATACACCGAAAGTACCTCTGCGGCGATGGAAAAAGTCGCTCAGGCCAACTCGCCTCACGTTGCCGCTCTGGGCAGCGAGGCAGGAGGCGCACTTTATGGCCTGCAGGTGCTGGAACGTAATCTCGCGAACCAGACCCAGAACATCACCCGCTTCATCGTGCTGGCGCGTAAGGCCGTTGAAGTGTCCGATCAGGTACCCGCGAAAACCACGCTGCTGATGGCGACTGGCCAGCAGGCCGGCGCCCTGGTAGAAGCGCTGTTGGTATTACGTAATCACAACCTGATCATGACCAAGCTGGAATCACGCCCGATCAACGGCAACCCGTGGGAAGAAATGTTCTATCTGGATATTCAGGCAAACCTGAAAGATGAGGGCATGCGTAAGGCGCTGCGCGAGTTGGGGGAAATCACCCGTTCCCTGAAAGTACTCGGCAGCTACCCAAGCGAAAACGTTGTACCGGTCGACCCGACCTGATAACAATGCCAGCCCGGCTAAAACCGGGCTGCACAAATCACACTTCCCGAAACTTCAGTTTTTCCATTCCGGCCACCGCAACGCGGAGGGAGAAAAGCGCCCCGGAAAGCGGTAATCGGGCCACTTCGTCTTCGTCCATGTTTTCTCTGGTGGTGGTAATAAACAGCGTTTTCATATCGTCACTGCCAAAACAGACCATAGTCGGGCAACGCACGGGCAAGCGATGCTCTTCCACAATCTCACCCTGCGGCGAAATACGCACAATGCGGTAGCCATCAAACAGCGCCGTCCAGTAATAACCTTCACAGTCCATCGCTGCGCCATCCGGAATGCCCTCGTCTTCGGCAAATCGTCTGAAGACTTCGCGTCGGCCAGGCTCACCTTGTGCGTCCAGTGGCGTACGGTAAATCACGCCATTGGGCGTGTCTGAGGTATACATCCATTTACCATCCGGACTAAATGCCAGCCCGTTTGCGCCATGGATATCATGCTGGATCACATGCGGTGTCAGATCGTTATCCACCCTGCAAAGTAGCGCACCGTTGTAATCACCCGGCCCCCAGAATGTGCCGGCATAAAAACGCCCCTGCCTGTCAGTACCGCCATCGTTGAAACGCGCCAAATCCGGGTTACTCGGGTTATCACAGACTTTGCCAACGATCAGTCCGGTATTATTGGTCAGCCAGATACCACTGCGCATTGCCACAATAAACCCGCCTGACTCGCGCAAGGCAAAGCAACCTACCTCTTCAGAAAACTGAATAACATCATGTTTGCCGCTGGCCAGATGGTAGCGGTGTATTTCATTCTCAAGAATATCCGTCCAGTAGAGGCTACCTTCTTCTGCGCTCCACGTAGGGCATTCGGGTAAGTGACCGGTATAGTCGAACAGCAGCTGCGGCTCAGCCATTTCAGGGATCCTTTTGACAAACAAAAAAGCCAGCGGGCAGACTCCCACTGGCTTTTGATTATAAGACCTTTTGGCACTTACTGACGGTTATCATTTGCCTGCCGTAGCAGGACACGGCTCTCATTCTGGAAACGCTGCGCGTAATCCCCGAACCAGTGCTCCACTTTCCGGAAGCTGTCGATAAACGCCTGCTTGTCGCCGTGTTCCAGCAGGCCGATCGCCTCGCCGAACCGTTTGTAATAGCGCTTGATCAGCGCCAGGTTACTTTCCGACGACATGATTATGTCGGCATAGAGCTGTGGATCCTGAGCAAACAGTCGGCCCACCATCGCCAGCTCCAGGCGGTAAATCGGCGAAGACAAAGCCAGCAGCTGCTCAAGCTGCACGTTTTCTTCCGCCAGATGCAGACCATAGGCGAATGTGGCGAAGTGGCGCAACGCCTGAATAAACGCCATGTTCTGATCGTGCTCGACCGCGCTGGAACGGTGCAAGCGCGCACCCCAGACCTGAATCTGTTCCAACAGCCACTGATAAGCTTCTGGCTGACGGCCATCGCAGTAGACTACAACCTGTTTTGCCAGGCTGCCGCTGTCCGGGCCAAACATCGGGTGCAGACCAAGTACCGGGCCAGAATGCACAGCAAGCATCGCCTGCAGAGGGCCATTCTTCACCGACGCTAAGTCCACCAGAATGCAATCCGCCGGCAGCGGAGGCAGCTTAGCGATAACCTGCTCAGTGATATGAATCGGCACGCTGACAATCACCATGCCCGCATCGGCCAGCAGCACCGGGGCTTTGTCCCAGTCTTCTTTTTCAAGAATACGAACCTGGTAGCCGGAAAGCGTCAGCATTTTTTCAAACAGACGGCCCATCTGGCCACCGCCGCCCACAATTACCACCGGACGCAAAGCAGGATGCAGGGTTTTAAAGCCCTTGTCGTTCTCGCTGGAGTACGACTCGCGCATCACGCGGCGCAGCACGTCCTCAATTAAATCCGGCGGAACGCCCAGAGCTTCAGCCTCTTTGCGGCGAGACGCCAGCATGGAGGTTTCTCGCTCCGGCACATAAATCGGCAAGCCGAAGCGGCTTTTTACTTCACCCACTTCCGCTACCAGCTCCAGCCGCTTAGCCAGTAAATCCAGTAGCGCTTTATCCACTTCATCGATTTGATCGCGCAGCGCGGTCAATTCAGCCACCATAGTAAACCTCTTATGCCTGACGAGCCGCCAGCACACCGCTCAGATCTTTGTGGATCTCACGCAGCAGGCTGTCCGTAGTTTCCCAGTCGATGCAGGCATCGGTAACGGACACGCCGTATTTCATTTCGCTGCGCGGCTGCTCTGATGATTGATTCCCTTCATGGATATTACTTTCAATCATCAGGCCAATAATAGAGCGGTTACCATCTTTAATCTGAGCAATGGCGGATTCGGCCACGCCCGGCTGGCGACGGAAGTCTTTATTTGAGTTGCCGTGGCTGCAATCGATCATCAAGGAAGGACGCAGGCCTGCTTTCTGCATTTCAGTTTCGCACTGAGCGACATCAGCCGGACTGTAGTTCGGCGCTTTACCGCCGCGCAGAATCACATGCCCATCCGGGTTACCCTGAGTCTGCAGCAGACAAACCTGCCCTGCCTGGTTGATACCTACGAAACGGTGCGGCATTGCAGCAGCACGCATTGCGTTAATCGCCGTGCCCAGACTACCGTCAGTCCCATTTTTAAAACCAACCGGCATAGAAAGGCCAGAAGCCATTTCGCGGTGGGTCTGGGATTCAGTGGTACGAGCACCAATTGCAGACCAGCTAAACAGATCGCCCAGGTATTGCGGGCTATTGGGATCCAGCGCCTCGGTTGCCAACGGCAGCCCCAGGCTTACCAACTCAACCAGCAGGCGACGCGCAATTTTCAGCCCTGCTTCCACATCAAACGAGCCATCCATATGCGGGTCGTTGATAAGCCCTTTCCAACCCACGGTCGTACGAGGCTTTTCAAAATAGACGCGCATCACGAGGTACAGACTATCGCTAACTTGTTCAGACAGAGCTTTAAAACGACGAGCGTATTCAATCGCAGCTTCCGGATCGTGGATCGAGCAAGGTCCACAAACAACCAGCAGGCGCGGATCGCGGCCAGCAATAATATTGGAGATCGTTTGGCGAGACTGCTCAATTTGCGCTTCCTGAGCCGCAGTGAGTGGAAATTCCGCTTTCAGCTGATCCGGCGTGATGAGTATCTGTTCGTCAGAGATATGAACGTTGTTGAGCGCGTCTTTTTGCATGATGTCTGTCCTGTATTTAGCTCGTTTGCGATAGTCGTTTCCTCGTCGAGGAGGGCTTACTGTAACCGCGCACAGTAAAGATTGCAATCCATTATACGTAAAATAATCGTTACACTATCAATTAAAATCCGCATAACACCATTAAATATGTAAACATAATATTACACAAAGCATAAAAATGCGCAATTTTCGGTCAAAAATGCATGACTAAACAAAAGCGCGCGTAAAAATTCAATCTGCCTTCTATGCTGATATTATCCCTTGCGAGTGCGTTTTTCGTGGGGGAAGCCGATAACGATTTACGCCATCATTCCAGGGCTATTCTCGTTATTATTTTGGATAATCAGGAATATCATCACACCTGGGAATGAATGACGGAAATACGTGGGAGTGATATGCTCGCAGGCAACATCATAAATAATAAAGGCTGGCTTCACTGGCCAGGATGCTTTTGGGCTGGTGACGCGTGAAAACCACGTCTCAACTCCGCGGGCTGGCGTTATTTTTAACGTTTATCGTCCTCCTGCTAACAATATTCAGAATGCAAGCTGCGCAGGCAACGAGCGCCGTGCTGCCCGATAAAGTCCGCACTACAGTGACCGGGATTGTCAGCTACACACGTTGGCCTCAGTTGCAGGGGCTTCCTAAACTCTGCATATTTTCAACGGCAACCTATGCCGCGACGCTAAGCACGAAAAATAACGATATCTCATATCAACCCCTGCTCGTTCAGTCATCAGACGAGGCATTGCGAGCGAACTGCGACGGGATATATTTTGGTAACGAGTCACCACAACAGCAGTTGCAATTAATAGAACGTTATCAATCCCGGCCTTTATTACTCATTGCCGAGCAGAACCCACAATGCATAATTGGCAGTGCTTTCTGCCTGAATATTCATAATGACGCAGTTTCTTTTTCGGTAAACCTTGATGCACTCAGCCGCAGCGGCGTCAGGGTTAGCCCGGATGTATTACTGCTGGCCCGGCCAGGGAATAATAGTCATGAATAAGGATTTGACTACGTCGTCACGTCCAACGTTTAAAGGAACGTTACGTAGAATCAGCATAATCAGCGTGGTCATTGCCATGCTGGTTGTCTGGCTACTGCTTTCCGTCGCCTCGATGCTGACGCTAAAACAGTACGCTCAAAAAAATCTCGAATTGCTGGCGGTGACAGTGAGTCACAGCCTTGAAGCTGCCGTTGTTTTCCGTGATGGCACAGCAGCCAATGAAACCCTGGCCGTACTGGGTAAACAAGGGCAATTTACCGCCGCAAAGGTGGTCGATGTTAATGGCCTGGAGCTAACGCATTGGCAGGAGGACAAGCCCTCTCAGCACGACATGGTGGGAGGCCTGGTCACCCGATGGCTATATCCTCATCCGATAAGGCAACCTGTCTGGCATAACGGCAAAATCATCGGTGAAATGCGCCTGACAGGTACAGATGCGACCGTGACCTTGTTCGTCTGGCTCTCATTAGGCGTGCTGACAGCCTGTATTTTACTCGCCTCAGTTATCGCATTAGGCATTTCACGCCATTTACACCGCGATATTGATGCCGCCCTGCAGAATATTACCGATGTTGTCCACGACGTTCGCAGTAACCGTAACTTTTCTCGCCGCGTATCACCGGAAAAAATTGAAGAGTTCCACCTCTTTGCCCAGGACTTCAACAGCTTACTGGATGAGATGGAAGAATGGCAAAAACAGCTTCAGCTGAAAAATGCTTCACTGCAAAAAACGGCGCTCCAGGATTCATTGACTAGCCTGGCAAACCGGGCTGCCTTCCGAACGGCGCTGGATAAACTGATTGCAGATCCAGAAACACTCCAGAACAGTGCGTTGCTGTTTATGGACGGCGACAACTTCAAGTTTGTTAATGATACATGGGGACATGCGGCCGGAGATACCGTGCTTATCGAAGTCGCAAAACGGTTGCAGGTGTTCGCCAATACGCGTCACCTCGCCTTCCGCCTTGGCGGGGACGAATTTGCCATGCTGCTTCATTCGGTGAATAGCGAAGAACAGGCCGCTTCCGTGCTGAAACAACTGAAAGAGATAGTCGAACAGCCAATACTTTTACCTGGTGAGCACTGGGTCACCATGACCCTAAGCGTCGGCGTTGCGCTCGCGAAAGATATCACTTCAGCGGAAAGCCTGATGGAAACCGCTGACCGCAATATGTACATAGAAAAACACAAGCAACGTGAGTTGCTAATAAAACAGCCCCAAAGGGATACATTATGAAAGCTTCACGCTTATTTGCACCGGCAATCCTCTTCTCGTTTCTGTTAACCGGCTGCCAGGCACCGCCATCGACGTTCTCCCCTGAGCAAGTCGCCGCGATGCGCTCGTACGGCTTTTCTGAGTCAAACGACGGCTGGTCACTTGGGCTGTCAGACAAGATCCTGTTTGGTAAAAACCAGTACAAGCTGCAGCCTGAAAGCTACCAAACCATCCAGAGCATGGCCGCCAAACTTTCAGCAACGGGTCTGAAACATGCCCGTATGGATGGTCACACCGATAACTACGGTGAAGACGGCTACAACGAACAACTCTCCCTCAAGCGAGCCAACATTGTGGCAGATGCCTGGGCCGAAGGTGCTCACATCCCACGCAGCAACCTCACAACCCAAGGTTTGGGTAAGAAATACCCGGTGGCCAGCAATAGCACTGGCGAAGGCCGCGCGGAAAACCGCCGCGTCGCGGTGGTCATCACCGCCCCATAATAAAGACAAATTTAGAGCATAAAAAAGGGCTGCCAGATGGCAGCCCTTTTATTTGGATGTCGCCTAAGCGAATCTTAGTTAAGACGCTCTTTGATACGAGCAGACTTACCAGTACGCTCACGCAGGTAGTACAGTTTAGCTTTACGAACGGCACCACGACGTTTAACAGTAATGCTGTCGATTACTGGGGAGTGAGTCTGGAATACACGCTCAACACCTTCGCCGTTAGAAATTTTACGAACAGTGAATGCAGAGTGCAGACCGCGGTTACGGATAGCGATAACCACGCCCTCAAATGCCTGCAGACGTTTTTTAGAACCTTCAACGACCCATACTTTCACTTCCACGGAGTCGCCCGGACGGAAGGAAGGTACATCCTGTTTCATCTGTTCTTGTTCAAGTTGCTTAATAATATTGCTCATAATTTATCTCTTATCCTGGGTAAACTGATATTTGGGGGCTTACGCCTGCCCATCATGTTTATGTTGCTGTTGCGTATGTTCTTTTTTGAACTCCGCCAGCAACCTTGCTTGCTCTTCAGTCAGAGCCAGGTTTTCCAAAAGTTCAGGTCTTCTAAGCCAGGTGCGGCCCAGCGACTGTTTCAGGCGCCAACGGCGAATCTCCGCATGGTTCCCCGACAATAACACTGCCGGGACTTCCATGCCATCCAACACTTCAGGACGGGTGTAGTGAGGGCAATCCAACAACCCTTCAGCAAACGAATCTTCGGTTGCCGATGCTTCATGCCCCAGAACGCCCGGAATAAACCGGGAGACTGAGTCAATCAGCGTCATCGCTGGTAGCTCACCGCCACTGAGAACGTAATCGCCGATTGACCATTCTTCGTCAATTTCGGTTTGGATCACGCGCTCATCGATCCCTTCGTAACGGCCACAAACCAGAATTAACTTCTCGTTTGCTGCCAGTTCACTGACGCCCGCTTGATCAAGCTTGCGCCCCTGAGGTGAAAGATAGATAACCTTGGCACCTTCCCCTGCCGCTGCTTTCGCTGCGTGGATGGCTTCCCGTAACGGGTTCACCATCATCAGCATTCCCGGTCCGCCGCCGTAAGGACGATCGTCCACGGTACGGTGCCGGTCATAGGTGAAGTCGCGCGGACTCCAGCTTTGAATGCTCAGCAGGCCATTTTTTACTGCCCGGCCAGTTACCCCGTAATCGGTAATTGCGCGGAACATCTCAGGAAACAGGCTAACGACACCAATAAACACAAGCCAATCCCCACTATGCTAGCGACTACCGTATGATTTCGGAGTTTTAAAAACCAGGATCCCAATCTACTTCAATGGTTTGAGTAGCGAGATCGACTTTCTTGATAACCTGCCCATCGAGGAACGGAACCAGCCGCTCCTTGATACCAAATGCATCCTTCAGGTTTGCCTTGATGACGAGAACGTCATTCGAGCCGGTTTCCATCATGTCGATGACTTTACCGAGCTGGTACCCTTGAGTGGTCACTACCTGGCAACCCATAAGGTCTTTCCAGTAGTAGTCACCCGCTTCAAGAGCCGGCAGCTGCGTTGAATCCACGACAATTTCGCAATTGGTCAGAAGATTCGCGGCATCCCGATCGTCAACGCCTTGCAGCTTGATGATCAGATCCTGATTGTGGTGCTTCCAGCTTTCCAGCTGTACTTGCTGCCACTGACCGCCGCGCTGGATAAACCAGGGCTGGTAGTCAAAAATGCTTTCGGCGTCTTCGGTGGAGGAAAACACTCTGAGCCAACCACGAATACCGTAGGAGGAGCCCATCTTGCCCAACACAATGGGGTTAACAGGAACCTGTGCGGCGAGTTGCTTGCTCATCATGACCACCGTGACAGATTAAGCTACTTTCTTAGCTTCTTTGATCAGCGCAGCAACGCGATCAGAAACGGTTGCGCCCTGGCCAACCCAATGAGCTACGCGATCCAGATCCAGGCGAACGCCTTCTTCTTTCTCGTTAGCGATAGGGTTGAAGAAACCAACGCGCTCAATGAAGCGACCGTTACGTGCATTACGGCTATCAGTAACGACAACCTGGTAGAACGGACGCTTTTTAGCGCCGTGACGTGCTAAACGAATAGTTACCATAACATCCTCTTTAGTGAATAAAACGCCGGGCCCCATCGAGGGATGGAGCCCGGTGTCATATTAAAAGCCCGAAAATTTTACTCATTTCGGCGTAAAAAGCAATCGAAAAGAGCTTAGCGGCCAGGGAAACCTGGCGGCATCATCCCTTTCATACCGCGCATCATTTTGGCCATGCCGCCTTTCTTCATTTTCTTCATCATGCGCTGCATGTCGTCAAACTGCTTCAGCAGACGGTTAACGTCCTGCACCTGCATGCCGGAACCCTGCGCGATACGGCGCTTGCGGGAACCTTTGATGATGTCCGGCTGGGCACGCTCTTTCAGCGTCATCGAGCTAATAATCGCCTCCATACGCACCAGCACTTTGTCGTCCATCTGGGATTTGACGTTATCCGGCAACTGGCCCATGCCCGGCAGCTTGCTCATCATGCTCGCCATGCCGCCCATGTTTTTCATCTGCTTGAGCTGTTCAAGGAAATCGGTCAGGTCGAAGCCATCGCCTTTTTTCAGCTTACTGGCGAGTTTCTCAGCCTGCGCGCGGTCAACCTTGCTTTCGATATCTTCAATCAGCGACAGCACGTCGCCCATGCCCAGGATACGGGAAGCAATACGATCCGGGTGGAACGGCTCCAGCGCCTCGGTTTTCTCGCCCACGCCAAGGAACTTGATTGGCTTCCCGGTGATATGACGAATCGACAGCGCCGCACCGCCGCGGGCGTCGCCGTCCACTTTAGTCAGCACCACGCCGGTCAGCGGCAGCGCTTCGTTGAACGCCTTCGCGGTATTCGCCGCATCCTGACCGGTCATGGCATCGACCACAAACAGCGTTTCTACCGGCTTAATTGCGGCATGAACCTGTTTGATTTCGTCCATCATCGCTTCGTCAACGTGCAGACGACCGGCGGTATCCACCAGCAGCACGTCGTAGAACTTCAGCTTCGCTTCTTTCAGCGCAGCGTTAACGATATCGACAGGTTTTTGCTGAGCGTCAGACGGGAAGAAGTCCACTTCAACCTGCTGAGCCAGGGTTTCCAGCTGTTTAATCGCCGCCGGGCGATAAACGTCCGCTGAAACCACCAACACTTTTTTCTTCTGCTTTTCGCGCAGGAATTTACCTAACTTACCGACGCTGGTAGTTTTACCGGCACCCTGCAGACCCGCCATCAGCACGACTGCCGGTGGCTGCGCCGCCAGGTTCAGGCTGCTGTTCTCTTCGCCCATCGCGGAAACCAGTTCAGCGCGAACGATTTTGACGAACTCCTGGCCCGGGGTCAGGCTTTTATTGACTTCATGCCCCACCGCTTTTTCTTTAACGCGGTTGATAAAATCACGCACTACCGGCAGCGCAACGTCCGCCTCCAGCAGCGCCATGCGCACTTCGCGCAGCGTCTCTTTAACGTTTTCTTCGGTTAGCCGCCCACGGCCGCTAATATTGCGTAGGGTACGCGACAGACGGTCTGTTAAATTATCAAACATGGTATTTTGCCTAACGTGGTAACTGGGGCCGCAGCTCGCGACACAAAACTGAATTTGGCGGATTATATCATGAAGCCGCCTCGGGTGTGATCCAACGGTTGGAGCAGGCGACAGGTAACGTTATACTGACTTTTTTGTTCTCTGGCCAATTTGACCGACACCTTACTATGCCCGTTTTCGCCATTCTTGCGCTTGTAGCCTACTCCGTCAGCCTCGCGCTGATTATTCCCGGTCTTCTGCGGAAGAACAGCGGATGGCGCCGCTTTGCCATTTTATCCGCCGCTATTGCTCTGGTCAGCCATGCGCTGGCGCTGGAAGCGCGCTTCTTCACCGTCGATGGTGGGCAAAACCTGAGCCTGCTGAACGTAGGCTCGCTCGTCAGCCTGATGATTTGTACGGTGATGACCATTGTCGCCTCCCGTAATCGCGGCTGGCTGCTGTTACCGATTGTTTACGCCTTTGCACTGATAAATCTGGCGCTGGCGACCTTTATGCCCAACGAATTTATCACCCATCTCGAAGCCACACCGGGCATGATGGTGCATATCGGCCTGTCGCTCTTTGCCTATGCGACACTGATTATCGCCGCGCTGTACGCTTTACAGCTGGCATGGATTGACTACCAGTTAAAGAACAAAAAGCTGGCCTTCAGCGCAGAAATGCCGCCGCTGATGGTGATCGAGCGTAAAATGTTTCATATCACCCAGGTGGGTGTTGTCCTGCTGACGTTGACGCTGTGCACCGGCCTGTTTTACATGAAGAACCTGTTCAGCATGGAAAACGTCGACAAAGCCGTGCTGTCGATACTCGCCTGGTTTGTCTACGTCGTGCTGCTGTGGGGGCACTATCATGAAGGATGGCGCGGTCGTCGCGTCGTCTGGTTCAACGTTACTGGCGCGGGCATTTTAACCCTCGCTTATTTTGGCAGCCGTGTCCTGCAGCAGTTCGTTAGTTAATCTCTTAAAGGAAATCACTTTTGGAACACATCTCAACCACCACGCTGATCGTCACCCTGATCATCATGGTGGTGGTGTCCGCGTACTTCTCCGGTTCGGAAACCGGCATGATGACGCTCAACCGCTACCGCCTGCGCCACCGCGCCAAACAGGGCAACCGGGCAGCGAAGCGTGTTGAAAAACTCCTGCGTAAACCAGACCGCCTGATTAGCCTGGTGCTCATCGGCAATAACCTGGTGAATATTCTGGCTTCGGCGCTGGCAACCATCGTCGGCATTCGCCTTTACGGTAACGCAGGTGTGGCAATCGCGACCGGCGTTTTAACCTTTGTTGTGCTGGTGTTTGCCGAAGTGCTGCCTAAAACCATCGCCGCGCTGTACCCGGAAAAAGTGGCCTACCCAAGCAGCTGGCTGCTCGGCCCGCTGCAGTTCCTGATGATGCCGCTGGTCTGGCTGCTAAATACCATTACCCGTCTGCTGATGCGCATGGTCGGTATCAAGGTCGACAACATTATTAGCACCGCCCTCAGCAAAGACGAGCTGCGAACCATCGTGCATGAATCCCGCTCGCAAATTTCGCGGCGCAACCAGGATATGCTGCTGTCGGTCCTGGATCTGGAAAAGGTCAGCGTCGACGACATCATGGTGCCGCGAAACGAAATCGTCGGCATCAATATTAATGACGACTGGAAGTCCATCGTCCGCCAGTTAACGCATTCCCCGCACGGCCGCATCGTGCTGTACCGCGACAGTCTGGATGATGCCATCGGCATGCTGCGCGTCCGCGAAGCCTACCGCCTGATGACCGAGAAAAAAGAGTTCACCAAAGAGGTGATGCTCCGCTCCGCCGATGAGATTTACTTTGTGCCAGAAGGCACCCCGCTCAGCGTGCAACTGGTGAAATTCCAGCGCAATAAAAAGAAAGTTGGCCTGGTGGTCGATGAATACGGCGATATTCAGGGGCTGGTGACCGTAGAGGATATTCTGGAAGAGATTGTCGGTGACTTCACCACGTCCATGTCCCCAACGCTTGCCGAAGAAGTCACGCCGCAAAACGACGGTTCGGTCATCATCGAAGGCAGCGCCAACGTGCGAGAACTCAACAAAGCCTTTAACTGGACGCTGCCGGAAGACGACGCCCGCACGGTAAACGGTATGATTCTGGAAGAGATTCAGGAGATCCCGGCGGCAGGCACCCGCATCCGGCTCAGTCAGTACGACATCGATATTCTCGACGTACAGGACAACATGATTAAGCAGGTGCGCGTCACGCCGGTGAAGCCACTGCGGCAAAGCGTTGAGCAATAGACGCAAAAAAGCCAGCCTCAGGGCTGGCTTTTGGGCTGGCTTTTTACTTTCGGCAATGAATCAGGCTTTGGCTACGGAAACCATCGCGGCGCGAATAGTACGGCCATTCAGGGTGTAACCTTTCTGCATCACCATCAGCACGTTATTTGGCGCAACGTCGGCAGATTCAACCATCGCAATCGCCTGGTGCACGTCCGGATTAAACGGCACGTTAGTCTCGCCCACCACTTCCACGCCGAACTTGCGAACCACATCCAGCATCGACTTCTGGGTCAGCTCAATGCCTTCGATCATTGGGGCTAAATCCGGATTGGACTTGTCGGCCACTTCCAGCGCGCGATCCAGGCTGTCGATAACCGGCAGCAGTTCGTTCACGAATTTCTCCAGGGCGAACTTGTGCGCTTTCTCGATATCCTGTTCGGTGCGGCGACGCAGGTTAGCTAAATCAGCCTGGTGGCGAGGCTCAATTTCACGCTCGCGCTGCTTCATCTCTGCCAGCTGAGCCTGCAGATTTGCAATCTCTTCGTCGCGCGGATCCACGACATCGGCACCTTCTACGGCCTCGACTTCTTCGTGCTGATCCATGACGATATCTTCCGGGGCTTGCTCGTTAGGTGTTTTCTGTTCTTTACTACTCATGAAATTCTCCGCGTTTTTAGCATTCATCTCGCTGCTTCGCTTATTATGGGGATCAGTTTCAGGGTTTCAAGGGAACCTGTCATATTGTCGCAGGAACGTCTGCGAATAAGGACCACCAGGATAATGAACAAACATTTCAACTGCATCGGTATTGTCGGACACCCGCGTCATCCCACCGCTCTGACCACGCATGAAATGCTCTATCGCTGGCTGTGCGCCAAAGGCTATGAAGTGATGGTGGAACAGCAAATCGCCCAGGAGCTTAACCTCAAGCAGGTGAAAACCGGCACGCTGGCGGAGATAGGCCAGCAGGCTGATTTAGCCGTGGTCGTCGGCGGGGATGGCAATATGCTGGGTGCCGCTCGGGTGCTCGCGCGTTATGACATCAAAGTCATTGGCATCAACCGTGGCAACCTTGGCTTCCTGACTGACCTTGATCCTGACAATGCCCAGCAGCAGCTGGCGGATGTACTTGAGGGGCATTACATTACCGAACGCCGCTTCCTGCTCGAAGCACAGGTCTGTCAGCACGATACGCCCACACGCCTCAGTACGGCGATAAACGAAGTGGTGCTTCACCCCGGTAAAGTCGCGCATATGATTGAGTTCGAAGTCTATATCGACGAAATTTTTGCGTTTTCACAGCGTTCTGACGGGCTGATTATCTCCACGCCGACCGGCTCAACCGCCTATTCGCTTTCAGCCGGAGGTCCGATTCTTACGCCTTCGCTGGATGCCATCACGCTGGTGCCGATGTTCCCGCACACGCTGTCTGCACGCCCGCTGGTCATCAACAGCAGCAGTACCATTCGCCTGCGTTTTTCCCATATGCGAAGTGACCTTGAAATCAGCTGCGACAGTCAGATTGCGCTGCCTATTCAGGAAGGTGAGGACGTACTCATTCGCCGCTGTGACTACCACCTCAATCTTATCCACCCGAAGGACTACAGTTATTTCAACACATTAAGCTCGAAACTCGGTTGGTCGAAAAAATTGTTCTAAAAAACCGCCTGGCCACTTTACTGTATATAAAACCAGTTTATACTGTATGAAAACACAGTCATGGTTTTTCATACAGGAAGGTGGCTATGCTCGCTCAACTCACCATCAGTAACTTCGCTATCGTTCGTGAACTTGAAATAGACTTTCATCACGGGATGACGGCCATCACCGGGGAAACCGGTGCCGGTAAATCTATTGCCATAGATGCACTGGGCCTGTGCCTGGGCGGTCGCGCGGAAGCGGATATGGTGCGTTCTGGGGCAAATCGCGCGGATCTCTGCGCCCGCTTTTCCCTGAAAGATACACCGGCGGCGCTACGCTGGCTGGAAGAAAACCAGCTGGAAGACGGCAGCGAATGCCTGCTGCGCCGCGTGATCAGCAGCGATGGGCGCTCCAGGGGTTTTATCAATGGTACCGCTGTGCCCCTTTCCCAACTGCGCGATCTCGGCCAGTTACTTATCCAGATTCATGGCCAGCACGCCCACCAGCTCCTGCTTAAGCCCGAGCATCAAAAAACGCTGCTGGACGGCTATGCCGGTGAACAGGCGCTGACCCAGCAAATGGCAGAGCGCTATCGTGAATGGCATCAAAGTTGCCGTACGCTGGCGCAGCATCAGCAACTTGCCCAGGAGCGCTCAGCCAAAGCGGAGTTGCTCCACTACCAGCTTAAAGAGCTGAATGAGTTTTCTCCCGTTGCCGGTGAATTTGAACTGATTGATGAAGAGTACAAGCGGCTCGCCAACAGCGGCCAGCTGCTCTCCACCAGCCAGCAGGCGCTGGACGTCCTGGCCGACGGTGAAGAAAGCAATCTACAAAGTCAGCTGTATACCGTGCGCCACCTCATGGGTGAACTGGTGGGCATGGATAACAAGCTCTCTGGCGTGCTGGATATGCTGGAAGAAGCCGCCATTCAGATTTCCGAAGCCAGCGATGAACTACGCCATTACTGCGATCGTCTGGATTTGGATCCAAACCGTCTTTATGAGCTGGAACAGCGTATTTCTCGTCAGATCTCTCTGGCACGTAAGCACCACATCACGCCCGAAGAGCTCCCGGCTTTCCACCAGAGATTGCTGGATGAGCAACAGTTACTGGATGAGCAAACGGGTTCGCTGGAAGAGCTGCTGCAGGCCGTTGCACAGCATCACCAGCAGGCGCTTGCCGTGGCGCAGGCGCTTCACCAAAGCCGGGTTAAACATGCCAATGAACTGTGTCAGCTGATTACGGAAAGCATGCACTCGCTCTCCATGCCGCACGGCAAGCTCGCCATAGACGTCGACTTTAACGAAAACCACCTGACCGCCGAAGGCGCTGACCGCATTGATTTCCGCGTCAGTACCAACCCAGGGCAGCCGCTGCAGCCCCTGGCAAAAGTCGCCTCGGGCGGTGAGCTTTCTCGCATCGCACTGGCGATTCAGGTGATTACCGCCCGTAAAATGGAAACACCGGCGCTGATCTTCGATGAAGTCGATGTGGGGATCAGCGGTCCGACCGCCGCGGTAGTGGGCAAACTGTTGCGACAGTTAGGCGAATCTACCCAGGTGATGTGCGTCACCCACTTACCGCAGGTTGCCGGCTGTGGCCACCATCACTTCTTCGTCAGCAAAGAAACCGACGGTGAAATGACCGAAACCCATATGCAGCCACTGGATAAACGTTCTCGTCTGCAGGAGCTTGCCCGTCTTCTCGGCGGCAGTGAAGTGACCCGCAACACGCTGGCGAATGCCAAAGAGCTGCTGGCCGCCTGAGGCTTTATCATGCACGGTGTGTTTCGCACCGTGCATTGTGCAAAAAACGCCCACCCCATTCGAGAATCCGTCTTTCTGTCACCTTTTCAACCAACTTTTTTATGCTCCCACTGTCAGAGTTGAGCGCCTTGAGGTTTTAAACTGCTTAAAGGTCTATTATCATCGGCATAATACGAATGAGCCACGCACTACTCCGGCCCGAAAAGGAATCAAATCACTATGCGTTGTAAAATGCTGACTGCTGCCGCAGCGGTTCTTCTGATGTTGACCGCAGGCTGTTCCACTCTGGAGCGAGTGGTTTACCGCCCAGACATCAACCAGGGTAACTATCTGGCCCCCAATGACGTGTCCAAACTCCGTGTTGGCATGACTCAGCAGCAGGTGGCCTACACCCTCGGGACGCCAATGATGTCCGATCCATTCGGCACCAATACCTGGTTCTATGTCTTCCGCCAGCAGCCGGGCCACGAGAACGTGACTCAGCAGACGCTGACCCTGACATTTAACAGCAGCGGCGTGCTGACCAACATCGACAACAAACCGGCCCTGACCAAAGGGGAATAAGGCTGGCTCGATGCATAAAAAAAGGTGCCCGAGGCACCTTTTTTTGTCACTTTCACACAGGGTTATTTCTGGGCTGAACGTTCCGCACGCTGGCGGCGCAGCTCTTTAGGGTCAGCAATCAGCGGCCGGTAAATCTCAACCCGATCGCCGTCATTCACTTTATCCCCCAGCTTTACCGGGCGGCTATAAACCCCGACTTTGTTTTTCGCCAGATCGATATCGTCACGAAGCTCAAGCAGGCCAGAGGCGATAATCGCCTGCTCAACCGTACTGCCTTCTTCAAGCTTCACCTGGCGCAGATACTGTTTTTGCGGCAGGGCGTACACCACCTCAACCTGAATCTCACGCGACACGGTAAACCTCTTTGGCGCGGGTGGTGAATGCCTGGACCATGCTCCCGGCAAGCTCTTTAAAGATACGGCCAAAGGCCAGCTCAATCAGCTTATTGGTAAATTCGAAATCAAGCTGGAACTCAATCCGGCAGGCATCTTCGCTGAGCGGCGTGAATTTCCAGCCGCCCATCAGCTTTTTGAAGGGGCCATCCACCAGATGCATCAGGATGCTTTGATTGTCGGTCAGGATATTTCGGGTGGTAAAAGTTTTGCTGATCCCAGCTTTTGAAACGTCGACCGCCGCCGTCATCTGATTCGCCGATGCGTCAATCACCCGGCTACCGGTGCAGCCAGGTAAAAATTCCGGGTACGAATTCACGTCGTTTACTAACTGGTACATCTGCTCGGCGCTGTAGGGCACCAAAGCAGTACGGCTAATCTGCGGCATAACAATTCCTGGGAGTCATAAATCGGACAAATAATAACATTTATCACCGCGCAAACAAAAACTCTCTGCCGCTCATGCTAAGATAAGCGCTTCCTCCTCGCACAGGCTGCGGGGTGTCTTTGAACTCCTGGATTACATATACTGAGCAGCACTATGACTAAGAAAAAAGCACACAAACCAGGCTCAGCCACCATTGCGCTAAACAAGCGTGCCCGCCACGAATACTTTATCGAAGATGAGATTGAAGCGGGTCTCGCGCTGCAGGGCTGGGAAGTAAAATCATTACGCGCCGGGAAGGCGAACATCGGCGACAGCTACGTTATCTTTAAAGATGGCGAAGCCTATTTGTTTGGCGCCAACTTCACCCCGCTGACCGTCGCCTCCAGCCACGTCGTCTGCGATCCTACCCGCACCCGTAAGCTGCTACTGAACAAGCGCGAGCTGGACAATCTGTTCGGCAGCGTCAGCCGCGACGGCTACACCGTTATCGCCCTGTCCCTCTACTGGAAGAACGCCTGGTGCAAGGTGAAAATCGGCGTGGCGAAAGGGAAGAAGCAGCATGATAAGCGTACCGATGCGAAGGATCGCGAATGGGCGGTAGATAAAGCCCGTATCATGAAAAACGCGGGTCGTTAAGGCTACTCTCGCAATTGCTCTCTCCACTGGCTCTTCGTTTGAAGAGCCAGCATAAAAAAATCACA
This sequence comes from Cedecea sp. NFIX57, assembly GCF_900177785.1. Taxonomy (NCBI): domain Bacteria; kingdom Pseudomonadati; phylum Pseudomonadota; class Gammaproteobacteria; order Enterobacterales; family Enterobacteriaceae; genus Cedecea; species Cedecea sp. NFIX57. The sequence continues at coordinate 24,686 of NZ_FXAS01000028.1, forward strand.
CGCATTTTTAATTATCAGCTATTATTTTGCGGTCAGAAAACAGTACCCTTGAATTAATTAAGCAACACTAAACAATATATGCTATTTCTCTTCAGTATCACCTCTCTCACTGAAAAAAACACACTCAAAAATATATAATATTTTCTGCCTGGCCTTCTTTTTTATATCCCTCACAAAATAGGCAATTGCTTCCAAATTTTTCTGCTTTACAAAAGAAAACGCCCTACTAAAAAAGGTATACCTCTCCGCTCAGACATAAGTTCCATCAGACCTAAAACCTCATATTAGCCAGGACAATGTTACATCCCTGCTAAAACTTATCCTAAATATTTCAGGATGATAAGACTACTCGTAGCCGAGCGGCAGTCAGTCTGTTGGCTTCAGTCATTTTAGTGAGCCCGCTTCGCTCACTGATACTTTAGAGTGACTTACATAATGTTAAATATGGCTTAAGTTGCGCTTTCATTTTTTCCTGTCTATATCATCAATAGTCTCTATTTAATAAACGACGAGCCTATGACCCTGAGAATTAACTAATTTTGATTCCGCACCGGAAACGCCCTGTTTATTAATCATCACTGTCATCAATTTTTTGATACAGGCCTTTTTTCGCCTATTAATGACGAAGGGCCTCTGACACTTAAATATTTTGCTTTCGGTAATAAACACATTACGCCGGGCAACTGACTACCACCACGTTCATCGCGAATGGAGTGATAACAATGCGTTCAATTTCAATTATCTCTAAATTAACCGGCGTAAAAAATAACGTTGAAGCCTCTGAAATCACCTTAAAAGGTCCCTCAATTGTCGAGCTGAAAATTGAACGCGCAGAGATCGCCAGCTACACGCGTTCAGGCCAGGACCTGGTCATCAAACTCCATTCCGGCGAAACCATTACCATCAAAAACTACTACGCCTTTGCCGATCAGGGTGGCAACCAACTCGTCCTGGAAGGCCATGACGGCGTCCTGTGGTGGGTTCAGGATCCAGGCACCGCAGTTCACTATGAGCAAATTGCCAATATTGACGCGATCATGGCCGCCACCGGCGCACATGCCGAAGGTGGCGCGGTCTGGCCGTGGGTGTTGGGTGGCCTGGCGGTTGCCGCAGGCGGCGCCATTGCGGCCGCCTCTAGCGGCGGCGGCGGGCATTCCGACAGCGGGAGCAACCCGGGGAACCCCGGCCGCCCTGACGTAACGCCTCCTCCGGCACCTACGGGTCTGGCCATCTCAGCAGACGGGAAAACCATTACCGGTAACGCCGAGGCGGGCAGTACGGTAACCATCAAAGACGCTAACGGGAACGTCGTCGGCACCGGCATCGCCGGCAGCGACGGCAATTTCACCGTGACGTTAACTTCCCCGCAAGTTAACGGGGGCACCCTGACCGCCACCGCGACAGATCCGTCCGGCAACACCGGGCCAGGAACCAACATCACTGCCCCCAATATTCCGTTACCTGATGAGCCACACATAACTAACATCGTCAATGACACCCCGGGCACCGGCGGAAACATTAATAACAACGCTTCAACCAACGACAATACCCCGACCCTGAACGGTACCGGCCAGGCCGGATCGACGGTTCATATTTATGATAACGGGGTGCAGATTGGCACCGTTGTGGTCGGTGCCAACGGCACCTGGAGCTTCACTCCCGGCAGTCCTCTGCCTGACGGATCTCATGCGTTCACTGTTAACGCGACGAACGAAAGGGGCGAAAGCACCACCTCCCCGGTTTACACCGTCACGATTGATACTGTTCCCCCTTCAGCAGCGACCGGCCTGGCCGTTAGCCCGGATGGGGAAATCGTCACCGGCCATGCCGAAGCGGGTAGCACCATCACCATTAAAGATCCGAACGGCACGGTCGTCGGGTCAGGTACTGCCGATAACAATGGCAACATCAGCATCACCCTGACCACACCGCAGGTAGACGGCGAAACACTGACCGTCGTCGTCACCGATCCGGCGGGCAACAACAGCCCACCAGCCAGCGTAATCGCTCCGGACGTGCTACCGCCGGTATTGCCGGTGATTACCGCCGTCATTGACGACGTGGCTCCTGTCACGGGTAACGTGGGGAACGGCCAGTCAACCAACGACAAAACGCCAACCCTGCAGGGTACCGGGCAAGCCGGGGACACGATTCATATCTATGCCAACGGGGATGAAATCGGTACCACCAAAGTCGGCCTGGACGGCACCTGGAGCTTTACGCCGACCACACCGCTGGTGGATAACGCCTACATTTTCACTGCCATGGCTTCTAACGTCCGGGGAGACAGCGGCACGTCAGTCAGCTATACCGTGACTGTAGATACTACCGCGCCTGCCGACCCGACCGGCCTGCTGGTCAGCGCGAATGGCGAGACACTAACAGGCACGGCAGAACATGGCAGCACAATCACCATTAAAGATGCCAACGGGAACGTGGTTGGAACCGGCACCGCCGATCCTGTGACCGGGGCCTTCACTATTACCCTGACCACACCGCAGCTCGACGGCGGCCAGCTCAGCGTCACGGCCACCGACGCGGCAGGCAACGTCAGCCAGCCGGGAGAAGCCATCGCACCGTTCTTCCCGCTGCCGACCATCCCTGTGATTACCACCATCATTGATGACGTTCCGCCTGTCGTTGGCACCGTCCCAAACAACCAGCCAACCAATGACCAGACCCCAACCCTGCAGGGGACAGGCGTGGTCGGCGAGACGATTCATATCTTTGATAATGGCGTAGAGATCGGCACCACCATCGTGCTCGTGGGGGGGATATGGACCTTTACCCCTGTCGCCAATCTGCCCGACGGGCCGCATAGCTTCACCGCCACGGCCTCGAATATTCGTGGCGACAGCGGGAGCTCCACGTCCTATACCGTTATTGTCGATACCGTGGCGAATCCGCCGGTGCTCGAACAGATCCTCGACACGGTCGGCTCTATCACCGGCCCTGTCGGCAACAACGGCGTGACCGATGATAAAAAACCGGTCTTCAGCGGCACCGGGGAAGCAGGCAGTACGTTAACTATCTTTGATAATGGCTTACCCATTGGTCAGGTCACCGTGGGTAACGACGGTAAATGGAGCTTTACCCCGGCTCTCGATCTGATTGATGGCCCGCACACCATTACCCTGCAGCAGACCGACCCTGCGGGCAACGTCAGTACGATCGCCACAGGCCCAACCTTCACCGTCGATACCATTCCGCCGCTTCCCGTCGTCGTTGACGCCGTGAGCCAGGACGGGACGACCGTAACCGGTACGGGGGAAATTGGTGCGACGGTCACGATCACCACCACGGGTGGCGTAGTGTTAGGCACGGCGCAGATCGATGGCAGCGGCAACTTCACCGTCACCCTGACGCCTGCGCAAACTCATGGCGAAGACCTTCTCGCTAAGGTTAACGATGCGGCTGGCAACAAAGGCCTGGATACGCCATTCGAAGCCTCAAACTCCGGCTTCCCACCCGCTCCGGTTCTGGTTTCCGTGATTGACGATGTCGGCACTATCAAGGGGCCATTGGCGAATGGTCAATCCACGGATGATAACCGCCCAACGCTGAGCGGCACCGCCGAAGTCGGAGCAATTAACGTCACTATTTATGATAATAACGTGTTGATTGGTACCGCTCCTGTCAACCCTGACGGCAGCTGGACATTTACGCCAGTACTGCCCCTGTTAGAAGGCCCACATTCCTTCACCGTAACCACAACGAATAGCAACGGTACTGGCGGCGCGTCCGCCCCGTTCAGCGTTGTGGTCGATACTGTTCCTCCGGGTCTGCCAACCGCTCTGACAGTTTCCGACGACGGGACTACGCTCAGCGGAACGGCAGAAGCCAACAGCAAGGTCACCATCACTAACGCCGGCGGCACCGTGCTCGGCACGGCCACGGCGGACGGGACCGGCCACTTCAGCGTGACCCTGACCCCGCCTCAGCTTAACGGGGAGATCTTAACCGCCAAAGCCACCGACGCCGCCGGTAACACTGGCCCTGGCGCTCCAATACCTGCCCCGGATCACACGCCACCGAATGCCCCAACCGGGCTGGCCGTCAGCGCTGATGGCCTGCATGTGACCGGTACCGCCGAACCGAACAGTACCGTCACCGTCTGGGACGGTAATGGCAATGTGGTTGGCACAGGCGTTGCCAGTGGCACTGGCGCATTTGATATTTCCCCGCTCACGCCACCGCAGCTCAACGGCCAGACGCTGATGGTTACCGCGACGGACGCCGCGAACAACACCAGTACGCCTGCCGCCGTCATTGCCCAGGATCATACGCCGCCTGCGCTGCCGACCAACCTCACCTTCAATGAAGACGGCTCAGTACTGACCGGTAAAGCCGAGGCTGGCAGCACGGTGAAAGTGACCGACGCGCTGGGCAATCCGTTAGGTCAGGCCGTTGCGGGACCGGACGGCAGCTTTAGCATCACCCTGACAACCCCGCAGGCGAACGGCCAACTGGTGGAAGTGAACGCCACGGACGCCGCCGGGAATATCGGCCCGAATGCGCCAGTCACTGCCCCTGATATCACCCCGCCGAATATGCCTGTCATCGGCTCGGTGGTCGACAACGTGCCGGAACATACCGGTAATCTGAACAACGGGGATCTGACCAACGACGATAAACCGACGATCTCCGGCACGGCTGAAGCTAACGCAACCGTCAAGATCTACGACAACGGGACGCTGATCGGCACGGTTAGCGCCAACGGCAGCGGAGCCTGGACCTTTACGCCGACCACCTCTCTTGGCCAGGGCCTGCATAGCCTGACGGTGACCGCCACCGATGCCGCCGGGAACGTCAGCGAGCCAAGCGCCGCCTTTGCCATCAACGTAGACTCCATCGCGCCTGCCACCCCGACGATTACCCAGGTGCTGGACGATGTGGGCACCGTTACCGGGCCGGTCGGCAATAACGGCGCAACCAACGACCCGACGCCAACCCTGAGCGGCAGCGGCGAACCGGGGTCGACCATCACGGTTTACGATGGCCTGAACGTCCTGGGGAACGCCACCGTTAACGACAACGGGACCTGGACATTTACGCCAATCACGCCGCTTCTGGATGGGCCTCATGCCTTTACCGTCACGGCTTCGGATGCCGCCGGGAACGTCACGGCGCACTCCCCGGCGTGGAACATTGAGCTGATCACCACCCTGCCAACCGCACCGACGATCGGCGAAATAGTGGATAACGTTAACCCGGATACTGGCCCAATATTGCCTGGCGGTTCCACCAACGACCCTCAACCCGTTATCAACGGGACAGCAGGCGCTAATGCCGTCGTCAAAATATACGATGGCACAACGCTTATCGGTACCGTCACGGCGGACGGCACGGGCGCATGGACATTCCAGCCAACGCAACCGCTGAGTGAAGGCTCACATACCCTGAATGTTTACGTGACGGATGCGGCCGGAAACACCAGTTCTGCAGCCGTACAGATTGTGATTATCGACACCGCGCCTCCGGGAGCCCCTTCCATTGACGGCGCCCTGGGCAACGTCGCCGGCTTACCAGTAACGCTGGTTAACGGTGGCAGCACCCAAAGCACCGAGCCGGTGCTCTCCGGTAAGGGGGAAGTGGGGGCCACCATCAAGCTGTACGCTGACGGCGGCACCACGCCGATTGGCAGCGCAGTTGTCGATGCCGACGGCAACTGGAGCATCACCCCAACTTCTCCTCTGGGGAGCGGGATGCACGTCTTCACGACCACGGCAACGGACGCGGCGGGTAACGTCGGCGTTCCTTCTGCCGAATTTACGCTGTCGGTTTACGCGACGCCACCGGCCACACCTTCAGCCCCTACGGTGACCGATAATGTGCCTCCGGTGGTCGGTTCCGTCGCCCCTGGCGGCAGTACCAATGACACCACGCCAACCTTCAGCGGGACAGGCATCGCGGGTTCCACCATCAACGTTTACAACAACGGGAATGACCTGATCGGCACCACCACCGTGCGTTCCGACGGCACCTGGAGCGTGACGCCGTCAACGCCGTTTACCGAAACGACCTATAACATTACCGTCCAGGTGACCGATCCGGCGGGCAACATCAGTCTGCCATCTGCGCCGATCGCCATCACCGTAGACACCACACCGCCGGCGGCGCCGACTATCGGTACCGTGGATGACGGCGTGGGTCCGGTGATCGGGCCTATCACCAACGGCATTACCGATGACACGAAGCCGGTATTCCACGGCACCGGTGAAATCGGCGCGACCGTCACGCTTTATAACGGCACCACGGCGATAGGCTCTGCAGTGGTAGATGGCTCAGGTAACTGGACCATTACGCCGAACACCGCGCTGAACAACGGCGTGAATACCATCACCGCTGAACAAACCGATAAAGCCGGTAACGTCAGCGGGCCATCCACCGATTATGTACTGACCGTCGATACCGTGCCGCTCACCGCGCCGGTCGTCGTGGAAATCATTGATAACGTTGGCCCGATTCAGACCCCTCTGGCGAACGGCAGCTTCACCGATGACACGACGCCAACCTTTACCGGCACCGGTAAAGTCGGCAGTACAATCACGCTGTACGACACCAATGGCACGACGATTCTGGGTACCGGGGTCGTGGCCGCCAATGGCACATGGAGTATCACTACTTCCGTGCTGCCGGAAGGCGCACACAGCATTACCATCAAAGCGGTGGATGACGTCGGTAACAGCGTGGGGCCTTCTGCGCCAATTGTGATTAACGTGGATACCACTCCGCCACCGAACCCAGTGGTACTGCCGATCACTGACCCGACCGGTACATTAGTCACAGGTACCGCCGAACCGGGGGCAACGGTCATCATCAAAGACGCCAGCGGGAACGTGCTGGGTACCGCCGTGGCTATCCCCATTTTGGGCACCTGGACCGTGACGCTTTCTCCGGCGCAAACCACTGGCGCCCAGTTGACGGCTATTGCACAGGATCCTGCCGGGAACCAAAGCGCGGGCGTGAACTTTAACGCCACAACGTCCATCCTGCCGCACCCGCCAACCATCGATCTGGTAGACGATAACGTGGGCGCGATAACCGGTAACGTCGGCAACGGAAAAACAACCGATGATACTTTGCCAACCCTGAGCGGGTCTGGCGGAGCCGTCGGCGGAGTCGTACATATTTATATTGATGGACTGTTGTTCACCTCCGTACCGGTCGGCGCCGGCGGCACATGGACGTACCAGCTCACTACACCGCTGCTTCAGGGGACACATACCTTCGCGGTCAGCCAGACCGCCGGTCTTCAGACCAGCGGCCTGTCTCCGCTCTACACCATCATTGTCGACACCACACCACCCGCCCAGCCGGTGATTGTCTCCGTGGTAGATGATGTGGTGGGCGGCGTAGTCGGGCCGTTAACCAATGGCCAGGCCACGAACGATCCAACGCCAACCCTGAGCGGCACGGCGGAAGCTGGCAGCACGGTGAACATTCTCGATAACGGCACCATCATCGGTACCGTCACCGCCAACGCCCTTGGGGTCTGGACCTTTACGCCGGGCACTGACCTTGGCGAGGGCTCGCATACCCTGACCGTCACGGCGACAGACGCCGCCGGTAACGTCAGCCAGCCATCCACCGGCTTTGTGGTGAACGTCGATACGCTGGCCCCGGCTGCCCCGCTGGTCGTCTCCGTCACCAACGACATCACTTCCCAGCCGATAACATCCGGCCAGCCGACTAACGACAACACGCCGACCTTCAGCGGCACCGCCGAGGCGGGGACCACGCTGACCTTCAAGGACGGGAATGTGGTAATCGGCACCGTCACGGTACCGGTGGGCGGGAACTGGAGCTTTACCCCGACGCTTCCGCTGCTGGATGGCAGCCATAACATCACCGTGACCGCCACGGATGCGGCAGGCAACGTCAGCGGCCCAAGCGCAGGGTTCAACGTGGTGGTCGATACCGTGCCGCCGATAGTGCCTGTCATTCTTTCGGTCATTGACGACCAGACTCAGCCTGGCACGAATCTGCCGCTGATCAACGGCCAGTTGACCAAGGACACGCAGCCAACCCTGAGCGGCACAGCGGAAGCCAATGCCACCATCACGGTGAAAGACGGCAATAACGTGCTGGGGACCACCCAGGCAAATGCGCTGGGGGTCTGGACATTTACCCCGAGCACGCCGCTGGGCCAGGGCACACATACCCTGAATGTCACGGCGACCGATGCCGCAGGGAACGTCAGTAACGCGGCCTCGTTTGGCGTGAATATTGACTCCGTCGCACCGAACCCGCCGGTGATCGTCACCGTGCTGGACAACACCGCCCCGGTACTGGGGCCAATCACCAACGGCCAGGCCACCAACGAAACCCGCCCTTCCCTGAGCGGGACGGCGGAAGCCAACGCCATCATCAAGGTTTACAGTGACGGCAACCTGATTGGCACCACCGTAGCCAACGGTTCCGGCGCGTGGACCCTGACGCCGCTGGCCCCACTCGGCAACGGTTCGCATACCTTCACCGTCACTGCGACCGACGCCGCCGGCAACGTCAGTAATCCGTCTAACGGCTTCTCATTGACCGTTGACACCATTGCGCCGAACGCCCCGGTCATCAGTAACGTGGCGGATGCCGTGGGTCCTATCACCGGCAACCTGGCGAACGGCCAGGTCACGGATGATAGTCGCCCGGTGCTCACCGGGACTGCTGAAGGCAATGCCACCATCAATGTCTACGACAACGGCGTGCTGCTTGGCTCCGTTCAGGCAGATGCGGGCGGGGCCTGGAGCTTCAGGCCTGGCACCGCGCTGATTAACGGCGGCCATGCGTTGACCGTGACCGCGACGGATGCCGCGGGTAACGTCAGCCTGCCGTCGACACCGTTTAACGTGGTGGTGGATACCATTGCGCCTACCCAGCCGATTGTGGTTCAGGCCTTAGATGACGTGGGCCCGGTGCAGGGTCCGCTGGTCAGCGGTTCAACCACCGACGATACACAACCCGCACTTAGCGGCACGGCAGAAGCCAACTCGACCATTAAGATTTACGATAATGGCAACCTGATTGGCACCGTCACCGCCAGCGCACTGGGTGCATGGAGCTTTACGCCTGCCGCCGCATTGCCTGCGGGTCAGCACGTGTTCACCGTGACGGCGACCGATGCCGCAGGCAACACCAGCACCGCATCAGCCGACTTTACCCTGAACATCGTCAGCGGCGTGTCGAATACGCCGGTGTTGGTCTCGGTGGTGGACAGTGTCGCTGGCGGCACCGTTGGCCCGCTGACCAACGGCCAGGCGACGAACGACCCGCGTCCGACGCTGAACGGGACGGCGGATGCCAACAGCACCATCAAGATTTACGATGGCGGCAACCTGATTGGCACCGTGACCGCCAACCTGCTCGGCGTCTGGGTCTTTACGCCTCCGGGCCTGCTGGCTAACGGTTCGCACACCTTTACCATTACCGCCACCAACGGGGCAGGCGTGGTCAGTAGCCCAACCGCCGGCTTTACCATCGTGGTGGATACCGTGGCGCCGAACCAGCCGGTGATTACCTCTGTGGTGGATGATGTCGGCCCAATTACTGGCCCGGTGGGCAACAACCAGCCGACGGACGACACTCGCCCTACCCTGAACGGGACCGCCGAAGCCAACGCCACGATCAATATCTTTGATAATGGCGTGCTGCTGGGCACCACCACGGCAAACGGCAGCGGCGTCTGGACCTTTACGCCAACGCTGCCGCTGCTCCAGGGTAACCATTCGTTTACCGTGACGGCAACGGATGCGGCCGGGAACGTGAGTACCGCGTCTGTGCCTGCCGGGATCGTGGTCGATACCGTGCCGCCGCTGGCGCCAACCGGCCTGACGGTCAACGCCACCGGGACCGTGGTCACCGGCCTGGCTGAAGCCAACAGCACCGTGACCATTACCTCGGCCACAGGCACGGTGCTGGGGACAGCGAAAGCGGACGGGAGCGGTAACTTCTCTATTACGCTCTCGCCTGCGCAGACCAGCGCTCAGCCGCTGCTGGCCTTCGCGCAGGATGCCGCCGGGAACATTGGCGTCTCCGCGAGCTTCACCGCACCGTTTACCGGCGTGCCGGGGCTGCCGGTGATTACCAGCATCGTGGACGATGTCCTGCCGAAAACCGGCATCGTCGGCAACGGCCAGAGCACCAACGATACCCGACCGACGATCAACGGCACCGCTGAAGCCAACGCCACCGTCAAGATCTACGACAACGGGGCGCTGCTGGGAACGGTCACCGCCAACGCGAGCGGCGTCTGGACGTTTACTCCGACCGGCGCGCTGGGTGACGGCGTGCACGCCTTTACCGCCACGGCCACCAACGCCAACGGAACGGGCGGCGCCTCTCTGCCAACCTCGGTGATTGTCGATACCATCCCACCACTGATCCCAACCGGGGTTATCAGCGCCGACGGCTCAACGATCACTGGCGTCGCGGAAGCGAACAGCACCGTGACCATTACGCTGCCGGGCGGGATCACCGTCACCGGCACGGCGAATGCGTCCGGCGCGTTCAGCATCACGCTGCCGACTCGCCAGATTGAAGGGCAGTCGCTGTCGATATCTGCCGCGGATGCGGCCGGGAACGTCTCACCATCGCTGTCGATTACTGCCCCTGTTCTGCCTCTGGCGGCGAGCAGTAACGTGGTCGATCTGGCACTAACCAGCAATGCGGACATCACCACCGCCCACTACAGCGGCTACGGCACCCTGCTGATTGGTGCGCTGGGGAGCGTGGGTTCGGTGCTGGGCAGCAATACCGCCCAGGTCGGTTTCACCATCGGTAGCGGGGCAACCGGGCATATCACCATCAACGCTGCCGCGACCGGCGTGGTGCTGTCGCTGCTGAATACGCTGGAAATCGCCATCCAGAAATATGACGCAGCCACCAACTCGTGGACAACGGTTGTCGATTCGTCGCTGCCACAGTTCCTGAACCTGCTGACCCTGGGGGCAACGGGCGTGACCCTGAACCTTGACGGGCTGGGCGAAGGGCAATACCGCGTCCTCGGCTACAACACCAGCCTGTTGGCCGTCGGGGCAACAACGAACCTGGCGGTGACCGTCGAGGAAACCGGCCCTGGCGTCGTCAGCGGTACCACCACCTCGAACGGGAACGTGATCACCGATCCGGGTCCTGGCGGCGCAGTAGATAACGCCCCGGCGGGTACCATAGTCACTGCGGTCAAGGATGCCAGCGGCGTCAGCCATGCCGTCGGCGCAGGCGGCCTGGATATTCAGGGTAAATACGGCATCCTGCATATCAACCAGGACGGCAGCTATACCTACACCTTAACCAACACCTCGGCGGCGGTACTGGGCCGGACGGAGAACTTTACCTACACCATTACCCACAATGGCGTCAGCGACTCTGCACAGCTGGTTGTCACCCTGGGCAACGGCGCCCCGGCCAGCACGGTCACCGCCACGGATAACACCGGATCGCTGACCTTTGGCACCGATGTGGCCGCCGTTGACCACGGGGCTTCGCAGCAAACGGGGCTGTCTGTACTCAGCGTGGGTCTGGGGAACGTGGTTAACCTCAACCTGCTGGCGAACATGAGCAACCCGATCCTGTTTGACGTCGCGGACGGTTCGACGCGCACCATGACGCTGCAGGCGAGCGTCGGCGGGGTGGCACTGCTCTCCACGTTTGACCTGTACATCTACAAGTTCAACGCGGCCACTCAGCAGTACGAGCAGTTCCAGGTGCAGAAAACCTGGCTGACCGCCCCGCTGTTAGGCGGCTCGTCGGGCCAGCTGACCGTCACCCTCGGCGGCGGGGACTACCTGTTCCTGCTGATGAACGCGAGCGGTGTCTCGCTGCTGACCAGCTACACGCTGAATATCCTCCAGGATCACACCTACGCGGTCGACAGCCTGGCGGCGACCACTACCGGGAACGTGATGCAGGACGATATCGCGCCGGCAGGCAGCCTGCTGACGGCGGTGAACGGCGTGGCGGTCTCGGCAACCGGCACCACCACCATCAACGGCAAGTTCGGGACGCTGACCATTGATGCCCACGGCAACTACACCTATACGCTGAAAGCCGGCCAGGGGGCCGACGGCATCAACACGCCAGACAGCTTCGTGTACACCGTCACCGCGCCAAACGGCGATACCGGTACCGCGTCGCTGAACATCACCGCCACGCCGCATGCCGTGGATGCCGTGAACGACGTCAGCGCGATTATGGCTATCACGTCGACGCAGAACACCGCGGCTTATGCCAGCGCCAACGTCGGTTCAGCCTCCTGGAACACCGCGCTGCTGGCCTCTACCCACGGCAACGGCAGCGGTACCTTTACCATCGCCGATAACACCGTGCTGAGCGGCGCCAATATTGTGTTCAAAGTGGCGTCCGGTCTGGTACTGGGTGGGCTGTCCGTCAGCTGGACGCTGAGCGACGGCCAGGGCCACACCTACACCGGCACCTTTAGCGGCAGCGCCCTGCTGGGCGGCACGGCGACCGTGCCAGTCACGGATCTGCATTCAGGGACCTGGACGCTGAGCTACGTGGGGAACATGGGGCCATTAGGGCTGGGCTCGATCACCATCACGCCAACGGTCACCGGGACGTCGAACCTGCTGGATAGCTTCACGGCCCAAAGCACCATCGTACACGGCAACCTGTACGACGGCACCGACTCCGCCGGCGCGGCTGACCAGCTGGGCAGCGTCCACACGCTCATGACCATCACCGGCGCCAACGGCAGTACAGCCACGCTGAACCCGATGTCCAACAGCGACGCCGTCGCGACGATTCAGGGGCAGTACGGCACGCTGAAAATTGGTATCGGCGGCGACTACACCTACACCCTGAATGCCGGCGTGAAACCTGGAACAATCACCAACAAAGAGGTCTTTACCTACACCCTGAACGATCAGAACGGGCATTCAGACTCCGCCACGCTGACCATCAACATGAACCCGCAGATCGTCAGTACCGCCTACGGGGACATCATCAACGGTTCTTCGGCCTACGCCGATACGCTGGTGTACCACGTCCTTGCCGGCGGGGCGAACGACGGCACGGGCGGCAACGGGTCGGACGTCTGGAAGAACTTCTCGCTCGCCCAGGGCGACCAGATCAACATCCACGACCTGTTGGTCGGCTGGAACGGGCAGACCTCAACGCTGGGTAACTACCTGAGCGTGGCTACCGTCGGCAACAACACGGTCATCTCCATCGACCGGGACGGCACCGCCGGCGCATTCCACTCAACCACTCTTGTCACTTTGGAGAACGTGCACACCACACTCGATGAGCTGATCCAGAACAACCACATTGTTGCCTGATAGTAGTTGCGATAAATCCCCGGGCGCACAGACGCCCGGGGAATAAGACAAAACGCAGTGCCATTTATTAGGGAAAAAATATGGGAAAATTACAGCCTGTTGCGTTATGGCTGGCTTGCGGTCTGTTTTCACATCAGGCCTGGGCCGACGATGCGCCTGCTTCTATTACGACTCAGGGCCTGGCTCAACAACAAGAGCTCCCCTCACTCGATGGCTCCACCGCCCTCCCGCTGAATGCCCCTGCGCCCGGAATCTTAACGCTGAACGATGCGGTGAACCGCTCGGTCACCTGGCACCCCAGTATTCGCGAAGCGATTGGCAAGCTTTACGGCCAGTCCGAACAGATCAACGTCGCCAAATCGAAGTACTACCCGCAGATCAGCGCCGGCATGAACAACGGTTACACCAATACCTACACCAACAGCGGCTACAGCCCGTCGCTGGTGCTTTCCCTGTCCCAGATGCTCTATGACTTCGGCAAAGTGGCGAGCCAGGTCCGCGCGGAAACCGCCGGAGAAGCCCAGGCCCAGGCCAACGTCCTGGTGAGCATTGATACCGTGGGGCACGACACCGCCTCAGCGATGGTGCAAGTGCAGCTCTGGCAGCAGATGGTCGACATCGCCAGAGAACAGCTGGACGCGCTGACCGCCATTGGCCGCCTGACTCAGGAGCGGAACGACCAGGGCGCAACCTCAATGTCCGATGTGGTGCAAACCGACGCGCGTATCGAGTCCGCCCGCTCGCAGCTGATCCAGTACGAATCTAATCTGGACAGCACCCAGGCCACGCTGATGAGTCAGCTCGGCTGGACCAGCCTCAACAAAATCAGTCCCGATTTCCCGCAGAAGCTGAATAACAGCTGCAACGTGGCGAAACCGGACGACCGCCTGGTGCCGGCCGTCCTCGCGGCCTGGGCGCAGGCCAACGTGGCGCAGGCCAACCTGGACTACGCCAATGCGCAGATGACGCCCACCATCTCGCTGGAGCCGTCCGTGCAGCACTACCTGAACAACAACTACTCCGGCAGCGAAGTGCTGAACCGTACGCAATACTCGGCGTATATCCGCGTCGAAATGCCGATCTACCAGGGCGGCGGCCTGACGGCGCGCCGCAACGCCGCCAGCCATGCGGTGGAGGCTGCCCAGTCCGGTATCGACCGGGTTCGCCTGGACGTTCGACAGAAGCTGCTGGAATCCCGCAGCCAGGCCATTAGCCTCGCCACCGCGCTCCAGGTGCTGCAGCGCCAGGAACAGCTGAGCGCCCGCACCCGCGAGCTTTACCAACAGCAGTATCTCGACCTGGGCTCCCGCCCGCTGCTGGACGTGCTCAACGCCGAGCAGGAAGTCTTCCAGGCGCGCTTCGCCCAACAACAAACGCTGAGCCAGCTCCATCAACTGCAGCTTAACTGCCTGTATAACACCGGCAAATTACGCAACGCATTTGGTCTGGAACACCGCAACATCCAGTCCCTGGAGATTCAGCCATGAGCCAGACAGCCTCTCCCGCCGGGGAGTTTTTAAGCGAACAGGCCCTGACCCAATGGGCCCACGCCATCAGTCACGTTGCCGGGCACTACCGCGTGGTGTGCTCGCCCGGCACCATTCAGGCCAACGCCCCGTGGTTCAAGGACAAAACCCAGGTCGCCGCCCTGACCCAGCTTTCGCGCCAGGCGGGGCTGTCCTTCCACCTGCTTGGCAACACTGAAAAAGCGATCTCCCAGTGGCGGCTACCGGTGGTGGTGGATTTAGCCGACGGCCAGATTGCGGTGATCGAACAGTTTGACGGCGAAGACACCGTGGATATCTGCTATTTCGACGATGAACGCCACACCAACCGCCAGTCGCTCAGTAAGCTGCTGCCGGAGATCCGCTTTGTGGCGGCCCTGCGCCCGCTGTCCGCCCTGAAGGACAGTCGCGTGGATGCCTATATCTCTCGCTTCAGCCCGGACTGGATGAAAGAGCTGATCATGCTGGATATTCGCCCCTACGGCCCGGTAATGCTGGCGGCCTTTTGGGTGAACGTGCTGTCGCTGGCCGGGATCCTGTTCTCGATGCAGGTGTACGACCGGGTGATCCCGGCCCAGTCGTACCCGACGCTCTACGTGCTGGCAACCGGCGTGCTGATCGCCGTGGTGTTCGGCTTCATCCTGAAAGTCACGCGCAGCAACATCATGGACGTGCTGGGCAAGCGGGCCGACATGCGTATTTCGGATCGCGTCTTTAGCCATGCCCTGCGGCTGCGCAACAGCGCCGTGCCCCGCTCCACCGGCAGCTTTATTTCTCAGTTGCGCGAGCTGGAGCAGATCCGCGAGATGATCACCTCCTCAACCATCTCCACGATTGTCGATCTGCCGTTCTTTATTTTGTTTGTTGGTGTGCTGGCGATCATCGCGCCGCAGCTGGCGTGGATCGCCCCGGTCGCCGCCATCGTGATGGTGCTGCCCGGCCTGCTGCTGCAGAAAAAGCTGGCCACGCTGGCCAACCAGGCCGCGCACGAATCCACCCTGCGCAACGCCGTGCTGGTGGAAAGCGTGCAGGGCCTGGAGGACATCAAGCTGATGCAGGCGGAGAACCGCTTCCTCCAGCAGTGGAACAGCTACATCCGCATCACCGCCGAATCCGGCCTGAAAACCCGGGAACTTACCCAGGGCTTAATCAGCTGGGGCATCACCATTCAGAGCCTGGTATTTGTGGTGGTGGTGCTGTTTGGCGCGCCGCTGGTGATTGAAGGTGAAATGACCACCGGGGCAATGGTCGCCGCCTCGATGCTGGCCTCAAGGATGATTGCCCCGATGGCCAACCTGTGCGGCGTGCTTGCCCGCTGGCAGCAGGTCAAAGCCGCCAAACAGGGGCTGGACAGCATCATGCAGCTGCCGGTAGAAACCCAGCGCGATGAAAACCTCATCCACAAGGACATCCTCCACGGCCACTATCTGTTTGAAAGCGCCCAGTTCAAATACCACAGTGAAGATCCGCGCATTCCGCTGCGTATTGCCCGCCTTGAGATCCAGCGCGGCGAGCGCATTGCCGTACTCGGACGCAACGGCGCGGGGAAATCCACGCTGCTGCAGGCGCTTGCCGGCGGCGTCGATCTTGCCAGCGGCGAAGCCCGGCTCGACGATCTCGCGATGTCGCAAATCGACATGGCGGATCTGCGGCGTAACATCGGCTTCCTGAGCCAGAACGCCCGGCTGTTCTACGGCACGCTGCGGGAAAACCTCACCCTCGGCGCCCCGCACGCCAGCGACGACGCGATCTTTGAGGCGCTGGACGTGAGCGGCGCGAGCAGCTTTGTGAAGCACCTGCCGAAAGGGCTGGATCACGCCATTATGGAAGGCGGCAGCGGGCTTTCCGGCGGGCAGCGCCAGTCGATCCTGCTGGCGCGGATGCTGCTGCGTTCGCCCAACATTGTGCTCCTCGACGAGCCAACCGCCTCGCTGGACGACCACACCGAACGGGAGTTTATCCAGCGACTTAACCAGTGGCTCGGCCACCGCACGCTGGTGGTTGCCACCCACCGCGTGCCGGTGCTGGAACTGGTGGAACGCGTGCTGGTGCTCAAAGATGGCCAGCTTGTGATGGACGCACCGAAGGCGCAGGCGCTCGGCGCCGCAAGGCCTGCTCAGGCTCAGGCCCCGGCCGCCGCCCAGACACCACCGCGGGAGTGGAACAATGAAAACCAGTCAGCATGACGTCACCATGGATGACCCGGACATCCAGCGCGAAAGCGAATTCTCCGGGGCGAGCCGTATCATCCTGCTCATCACGCTGCTGCTGGTTTTGTCTGGCGTCTGGGCCTGGTTTGGCACGCTGGATGAAGTCTCCACCGGCACCGGGAAAGTGGTGCCCAGCTCCCGCGAGCAGATTTTGCAGTCGCTGGACGGCGGCATAGTCACCGAACTGCTGGTGCACGAGGGCGACAAAGTGCAGGCCGGGCAAATTGTCGCCCGCCTCGACCCGACCCGCTCCGAGTCCAACGTCGGCGAAAGCACGGCCCGCTACCGCGCCTCTCTGGCCTCCAGCGCGCGGCTTTACGCGGAAGTGAACGACCAGCCGCTGAAGTTCCCGGACTCGCTGAAAGCGTTCCCGGACCTGCTCGCCTCCGAAACCCGGCTGTATAAAACCCGCCGGGCGCAGCTGAACGACTCCGAAGCCGAGCTGCGGGACGCGCTGACGTCGGTCAACAAAGAGCTGGATATCACCCAGCGGCTGGTGAAAAGCGGCGCGGCGAGCCATGTAGAAGTGCTGCGCCTGCAGCGGCAGAAAAGCGACCTG
The DNA here is from genome assembly GCF_900177785.1 of Cedecea sp. NFIX57. Classification (NCBI taxonomy): domain Bacteria; kingdom Pseudomonadati; phylum Pseudomonadota; class Gammaproteobacteria; order Enterobacterales; family Enterobacteriaceae; genus Cedecea; species Cedecea sp. NFIX57. Next base: position 42,252 of record NZ_FXAS01000028.1, read on the forward strand.
GGCCTGAGAATTACCGACCTGCGATCGCAGTATTACGTGCAGGCGCGCGAGGCGCTGTCGAAGGCCAATGCCGAAGTGGACATGCTGGACGCCATCATCAAGGGCCGTGAGGATTCGGTGAACCGCATGACCGTGCGCTCCCCGGTGCGCGGCATCGTCAAGAACATTCAGGTGACCACCATCGGCGGCGTTATTCCGCCGAACGGCGAGATGATGGAAATTGTGCCGGTGGACGATCACCTGCTGATTGAAGCGCGGCTCTCCCCGCGCGACATTGCCTTTATCCACCCGGGGCAGCGCGCGCTGGTGAAAATCACCGCCTACGATTACGCCATTTACGGCGGGCTGGAAGGCACCGTGGAAACCATCTCCCCGGACACCATTCAGGACAAGGTGAAGCCGGAAATCGTTTACTACCGGGTGTTTATCCGCACCAGCCAGGACTACCTGGTGAACAAAGTGGGCCATCACTTCTCCATCTCCCCGGGGATGGTGGCCACCGTGGACATTAAAACCGGGCAGAAAACCATTGTTGAGTACCTGATCAAGCCGTTCAACCGCGCCCGCGAGGCGCTGCGCGAACGTTAATTGCCCGCCTATCCCGCTGGTGCTGAAGGCATTTTGTACGATTAGCACTCGGCGGGATTTCTCTTCAGACGGCTGGTCACGCGCGTAATAAATCTGTTATACTCGCCAAACACATTGGGGCTGATTCTGGATTCGACGGGATTTGCGAAACCCAAGGTGCATGCCGAGGGGCGGTTGGCCTCGTAAAAAGCCGCAAAAAAATAGTCGCAAACGACGAAAACTACGCTTTAGCAGCTTAATAACCTGCTCTGAGCCCTCTCTCCCTAGCTTCCGCTCTTAAGACGGGGATCAAAGAGAGGTCAAACCCAAAAGAGATCGTGTGGATGCCTTGCCTGGGGTTGAAGCATTAAAACTAATCAGGATAGTCTGGTAATGGCGTGTCTGTCCGCAGTTGCCCGGCGAATGTAAAGACTGACTAAGCATGTAGTACCGAGGATGTAGAAATTTCGGACGCGGGTTCAACTCCCGCCAGCTCCACCAAATAATGATCCGGATGTGTCCGGTGAAGTACAGAAAGCCCGCATGGCACAAGCCCTGCGGGCTTTTTTGTGTCTGCCGTTGTCCGAGGGCATCCGGCTAAATCCAGTGTTTATTGGTATACGTTTTGGTATACGGTAGGATGTATACCTAAAAGCGTATACCAATTCATGAAGGAGCGGCCACAGTGGCACGGACAACTCGCCCCCTAACCAACACCGAAGTTCTGCGCGCGAAAGCGTTAGAGAAGGATCTAACGCTGCATGATGGTGATGGGCTTTTCCTGATAGTGAAAACTAGCGGCAAGAAACTCTGGCGCTTTCGCTATCAACGCCCAGCAACAAAACAGCGGACTATGATGGGACTTGGTGCTTTTCTTGCCCTTTCTCTTGCTGATGCCCGAGGGTTAAGAGCAGATTACCTTGCCCTATTAGCCAACGGAATCGACCCGCAAATTCAAGCTGAAGTTGCAGAGGAACAGCAGCAAATCGCTCTGGACAGTATTTTTTCGACGGTCGCCGCTAACTGGTTCCAGCTCAAAAGCAAAAGCGTTACCCCTGATTACGCTAAAGATATATGGCGTTCACTGGAAAAAGACGTATTTCCAGCTATCGGTGAGACCCCTGTCCAGCAAATCAAAGCCCGAACACTGGTTGAAGCCCTTGAACCGATCAAAGCACGTGGGGCGCTGGAGACAGTTCGTAGACTGGTACAGCGTATCAACGAAATAATGATTTATGCGGTTAACACTGGCTTGATTGATGCCAACCCCGCATCAGGTATTGGTATGGCTTTTGAGAAACCCAAAAAGCAAAACATGCCGACGTTGCGACCAGAAGAATTGCCTAAGCTGATGCGTTCGCTAGTCATGTCAAATCTATCTGTTCCGACTCGCTGTCTTATTGAGTGGCAACTCCTGACGCTCGTGCGCCCTTCTGAGGCTTCAGGTGCTCGATGGGCTGAGATCGATCTCAATGCCAAACTCTGGACAATTCCAGCCGAACGAATGAAAGCTAAACGTGAACATATAGTACCTCTATCTACACAGGCGTTAGAGATTCTAGAAGTGATGAAGCCAATCAGTGCTCATCGCGAACATGTTTTTCCGAGCAGGAACGACCCCAAAAAATCAATGAACAGCCAAACGGCAAACGCTGCCTTAAAACGCATAGGCTATGGAGGTAAGCTTGTTGCTCATGGTCTACGTTCTATAGCGAGTACAGCTCTTAATGAAAATGGTTTTAATCCAGATGTAATTGAAGCAGCATTAGCACATTCGGATAAGAATGAAGTAAGACGTGCATATAATCGTTCTACCTATTTAGAACAACGTCATGAGTTAATGAATTGGTGGGGTTGTAAAGTTTGCCCTACCAATTCATTATAAGATAAAACAGATCATACTTTACCGGGGTATGTTTTAAACATACTCCTTAATACGTCAAATGTCTGTTCACCTATGATTGAAAATTCTTTAATCATTTCCATTAAGTTATTTCGGCTAATCAAGAAAATATACAAACCTTGATCTTTCGATATTTCTTTCACTCTATCAAGATACTTTTCCTCGGCAGAATTTTCGCAGAATATTAAACCTATCTTAGAATTACATTCTTCGACTTTTCTAAGTGTAGTATAAATATGTCCCTCGTTCAATTTATGCTGAGGATCAATGACATTTACAACTATCAACTCTGAAATAATGTTGTACACTGAAAAATCGAAAAAGAAACCTTTCTTAGCCTCATTAATTAATGAAAAGAAACAGCACTGTTCATCCTCACTTATTAATTTGGGGTAAAACAAGCTAGGATAGAAGATTGAAATCAATATTTTATTGTATGCTTTAGTGTAATTACTAAAGTCGTTGTTTTTAATTGATAAATCAATATCTTTCATTAGATCTTTTATGGGGAGAATTACAGGATCTTCATCCTTATCAAAATCACTATGCGCTAGAGGATTCGGAGGATTAATCTCCAGCTCTTTTTTATATTCTTTCAAGGTGTTAGGGTATTTTACGAGCTGAGATTCGATAAATCCCTTAGTCTGACCATACTCATCAATGATACTTGTTGTGGTAACAATCCGCTCCCCTTTAAGCACTTTAACTAATGCCGAGCCAGAGCTTATCAATTCCTTTTTCATTTCCGGAATAATATGCCTCCGATATAAATCCCTATGTGAATAGATTATCTCTTCACGTGCGAGTATCTTAGGAATAAGGATAATTTCCTCGCCTTCATAAACAGGGAGATGAAAACGATTTTTATGCCATTTACTACTAACCTTATCCCACGTTTTGACTTCTGAAACCTCTTTAGTCTCAATGCCGTAAAATATACAAATATCCTTTGTATATTCTATAAAAAAACCTTTGAGAATATTACAAACTGAATCCGATATTCGGTCAGAACCAATACCTGGGATAGTCAGAGCTGTATCTTCTAGATCAGTTAATATTCCTGATTTTGCAGCCTGACTACTCTTTAGAGAATCCAAAATATCTTCAGCAGTTTTTTCACCAAGAGCAGTTCCGGATGATTCTTTTGTTGAATATCCTAAATGAAAGGCATTGGTCTCTCTTAGTGATGACAATAAATAAGCAGCTTTTTTAAAATTATTATTCTTTATAGACGCCATTATTTCTGTAAAATAGTCTTGTAACGCGTAAACTAAATCCTGCCCCCATTGGGATTTTAAAACCTTTATAGATGTTGGATCTAAAAAAAACCTTAAATCAGTATGCAGAGGAATATCCAAAAAATCTAACGCTACTTGTCTGCCTTCAACTCCAAAAGCCTCTGAAAACCTCATGTAACACTCCTTTACAATAATCAACATAAAAACAAGAGCATTCTTATTTTTATAGCAAAGGTGGTTTAATCACAAGATCTTATGAATTGAGCAACAATAATTATCCCTATTTTTTGAAGCTGACGAACATTTCACGTTGCGTACAGAGCTTTCCCCGCCTCGCCTGCACGCCTCGTGGGTCTGTTTTAATGCAGTTGCTTTGCGAGGCTCAGGCTGCCACAGACTCGAATACGTCAAGGGAATAGCAGCTTTAGAAGCGACGTAATGAACGCCAGAATGACTAGTTTCCTCCACCGCCGGGCGGCCTTTTCTTGCACTTCTCCTGACCACCTCAGGGCTCTCCACGCCCTCGAACAGCACCGCACCACCCACCGACACTCCCGAGAAGCAGCGCAGCGACGCGCTCAGGCCGCGAAATTAAATATAATTAAATAAATACTTTACCGCTGGCGCGCAATGCTCTCCCCGCCAAGCCTGCCCGCTTCAGGGGGCGGTTTTAATGCAGGTGCATGAAGGGGCTCAGGCCGCGCCAGCACTGGTACGGCGGAGGGTGAAAAAATACGGGGAATAAATGCAAAACCATGCAGCATATGCATGCATGGTTATTTTTATTAAATAAAAGCGGATTTTCGGGGCGTTTTATACGGATTTTTTGCTGTTCTGCGCGGCCTGTTGCTGCATGAAAAACGGGCTCAGTGTCTGGCCTGATTATCTGTCCGGGATGCCCTGTCAGGCCGGAACCCGATGGCCGTCAGAATATCCCGGTCGTCCTCCGCATAATGCACATCAACCCCGCTTGCCAGATGAACGGATAAGGCTTCGCGGATACTGGCAGCAGCGCGGTCGAGGGCGCATTCCCTGCCGGACTTAAACCAGGAAATTTACGGTCTGCCGGAATACCTGTCAGCCATCCCCGGTAAGTGTCAAGGTAGTTGGCACCCCTGGTTAATTTACGCTGCCTGTTTTTCCCGTTCCGGGTTCAGCGTTACCGGACCTTCCGGTTGCCAGTTTCTTGTCTTTCCTGACCAGCGTTCCGGATGGGCCTTTTTCGCCTGACGATACAGCTCATCCCGTTGTTTCAGCAGCTTTCTGTCTTCTTCTCTGTGACTCTCTGCTGGCGTCACATAGCGTATCCCACTGTGGCGGTGCTCTTCGTTATACCACCACGTAAATTTATTCACCCAGAGACGGGCATCTTCCAGCGTTCTGAACCCCGATGATGGCCACTGCGGAACATATTTCAGCGTCCTGAACAGTGACTCTGCATACGCATTATCATTGCTCACCCGGGGTCTGCTGTGCGACGGCGTGATATTCAGCTCATACAGCTTCATCTGCAGGGTTTGGGATTTCATTGCCGCCCCGTTATCGGCATGCAGCACCAGGGGCTGACGCCAGCAACCTTCCCGTATCACGCTCCGGTGCATCAGCGCGGCGGCCTGCTCACCGCTTTCCGTCTCATGCACTTCATACCCGGTGATTTTCCGGCTGTACAGGTCGAGTATCATATACAGATAAAACCAGCGGCCACGGACTACCGAAGGTAGCCAGGTGATGTCCCGGGACCACACCTGACACGGGCCGGATGCAGTGAAGGTTGCCGGCGCTGATACCTTCTGCCGCCGGGTCTGACGTCCCCGGCTGTGCACCTCACCACTGCGGCGCAGTATCCTGTAAAACGTCGACTCACTGGCCAGGTAAAGTCCTTTATCAGCCAGTCGCGGTACGATTTGGGACGGGGGCAGGCTGGCGTACTCCGGTTCATGACAGATATCCCTGATCCGGTTTTCTTCCTCTGCACTCAGCTTATTAGGCGACACCGGCCTTACCGCATCCTGCCGCCGATCACGGGAAGAGCGCTGCCAGCGACGCCAGGTCCGAAGACTCAGGTTCACTTCACGACAGGCAATCTCAAGCCGGGCACCGGAAGCAACCGCTTCATTTATCCAGATAATGAACTGTCTGCGTTCATCCTCCGGGGTCATTCGTCCCCGTCGGTTTCCCCGTAGTAATCCGTGAGCTTTTTTCGCAGCACCAGTATCGCTGCCGCCTCCGCAAGGGCTTTTTCTTTACGGTGTAGTTCTTTTTCCAGTTGCTTAATTCTTTTCTGGCTTTGCTTCAGGGCAGCGTTATCACCGGGATTTTCAGTCTGTATAAAGCTCTGTTTCCACTGAGTAATCTGCTCAGGATAAAGTCCTTTTTTACGACAATACTCAGCGACTTCTGCCTCGCTGAGCGAGGCGGTTTCGACTATCACGGCAAAGCGTGCTTCTGCTGGCCACTGGTCGGGTGTTTCTTCTGCGCCGGGCACCGGTTTTCCTTCTGATTTAGCCTGATTACGCCAGTTATACAGGGTAGCTTCGGATATTCCTTCCATCTGTGCAACAGCGGCTACGGTCAGATTGTAGGGCGGTAGCAATTTGGCCAGTATGCTGGTTTTCCGTTCAGGGGAAATACGTTTCATTGGTCATTCCATCACCCTCAGTTTCTTTTTCAGAGGGGGTGACAACTATCCTGACACTGAGGGTCCCTTCCGCCCTGCTGAACGAGTCCGCCATGCTGTTCCGTCGCAAGTATTATATCAACGGCAGCCACGCGGGCTTCATCATGTACATGACCGACGCCGCCCAGAACCAAGAGGACGTGAACAACATCCGTCAGGCCATGAAAGCGCCAAAGGGCCCGGCAACTTCCGCAACCTGTTTATGTACTCGCCCAACGGCAAAAAGGACGGCATTCAGATCATCCCGCTGTCAGAGGTCGCGGCTAAAGATGAGTTTCTGAACATCAAGAATGTGAGCCGGGACGACATGATGGCAGCACACCGCGTTCCGCCGCAGATGATGGGGATTATGCCGAGTAATGTCGGGAGGTTTGGGGATGTGGAGAAGGCGAGTAAGGTATTTGTGAGGAATGAAGTTATACCACTACAGCAAAGAATCTGTGAAATCAATCAATGGCTAAACGACGATATAATTAATTTCAAAGAATATTCGATGTAGCATTAAAGAGTCTCACAATGAGACTCTTTAATTTAAGGAAGCATCGTATTAAAAACATCACGTAACGCAGTAGAGAATGGTCTAGGGTCAATTTCCTTATAATATTCATCTCGAAGATCATTACGAATACTATCATCATAAAGCCCTTCTTCAATGAATTCTTCGGCAGTAGCAATAAATTTTTCTATCAATGACCATGTTTCTGATATTGCATTGATGCGCTCAGTCTTCACTCCACCTTTTTCACCATTTAGGTTGAAAACCCTTAAAGTAACCTCAGCTCTTCTTTGATCATCTCGTGATAATCCAGAACGAATATCCATATTTCCATTAATTGAAAAATGGAAAAAATGCGTTGGGTCATCATCATCAGCTTTGATTAGGTCTTGCTCTTGATAGTTCTGCTCATCTTTGTAAAAACCACAATGATTGCTTTCAGCACAAGAACCGAACAAATTTGACCATTCAAATGTTAAATGCCTATGTCGGCACCTACGCAAAAAGTGTTCGATATGCTTATCATCACTATTGTGAATGTCTATTTTCCGCTCACAATATGCACACCTCTTCCCTTGCATTTCAACTAAATCGGACCAAACTAATTTTTTATGCCGCCCTTTAAAAGCATTCCAGTCATGAATATTGTAATCAAACCCTGTTAAAACACCAGGACCATTTGGATTTCTAACAAGGAATTTCATTGTTTAGATTCCTTATTTCCAGACTCACCTCGCACTTTATCTTTTAATTTTAAAACTCGAATAATGCCATCACATTCAAGTAGTAATGGATGATCTTCTCCATAATGTTTATCCAACTTTTTCCTTAACATTATGGCCTCATCCGAGTCCTGTAATCTATTTTCAATAAATTTCTTATAAGTGCTCAACCAAGCGACTTCTTTAACATTAGGTATAGGATCTGTTTTCATTCCATAAAGCAAAGCATAAGAATTCTTAGTACCTTTTGTTTGAGATGAGGGTAAGAGCACACGTAATTCCTTCCCACCCGTCGCAGGATTTTTTATCTCCTCAAGAATACGTAAGCATTTACTTGGAACTGTAGATACAATTTGAGGGCTATGAGTGGTAATAATGAATTGTACATTAGGAAATGTATACTGTAATTTTTCAATAATACTTTGCTGCCAGCTAGGATGTAAATGAAGATCAACTTCATCAATTAGCACTATGCCTTTGCCTTGAAGTGGATTGTTTAACTTAGGGTTTAGCAGTACCAAACGCCTTGTTAAATCACCCACTAATGTAAGTATCGTTTTCTCTCCCTGAGAGAGCTGCTGTGCATCTAATAACAAGTCATTCTTTACAAGAACCAATCGAACTTCATTTTTAGTATATTGAAGATCAACAGAGCTAATTTCAGGAAGGAAATTAATTATTGCCTTTTTAACATTTGTGACAATATCTTTTGAACGACTTAAACCTTCTACGTTTGGCGTAGACGGTAATGCGTTAAGAATCAATAACTTATTAGCAATTTGATTTTCTATATCTATTATAGTTCTTCGATCAACATCATTGAATGATTTCAAAACATCCAGAGATCCTTGAAGCCTTGAGATATCAGTAACAAGTTTTTCTCTTTCTTGTTTTGGAATCAAGGACTCCTCAGACGATGCTTTATTATTAATAAATATGAACCAATTTAAAAACTCTCCAAAGTCACGGCGATCAAATTCAATATCTTCATAAGCATCCAGTTTAGTCCATCGACGCACAGAATTATTAATATTTCTTTTATTATCGATACCTGCACCATTAGAGGATCTTGATACAGAATAATATGCAAGCACTGGCAGACTAACGTCTTCATGATATGAATTTACAACGCGAAAGAATGACGCCATCTCTTTTATGGAAAGCAACTCATTATTTCTTTTTTGCGACACACCATCTTTAACACGTGTAACTAAAATAGTTGACGTTATTTTTTTTAGCTTAAACTGCGCAGTTATTGCAGCATAAGTAACATCGTTGTGATTGTTAATATCACCATCTTTTATATGAAAACCACTTTTATCTTCTTTTTGAACATTTGCTCTAAACCAACTTAAAACAATAAATAATGCTTCAAGTATAGTTGTTTTACCGTATCCATTATCACCAACAAACACCGTTAATTTTTTGTCGATCGAGACAAAAAGATCCCTGACTCTTTTATAGTCTGAGATAGCAATTTTATTTATAAGAAAGGATGCATCTTCTAGTTCCTTATACAACAGAGATACTTCTTCTGGAACGTTCTCTTTACTGAACTCTAAACCATCTTCAGTTTTAATTGCATAAGATTGCAATAATGAACGGATGTTGTTCGGTGCTTTAGTGTACTTTGAGTTCACATCCCCTCCTCAGAAAAAAGCTCATGAATTACATCTTTCCCATATTTATTTTTCATTCTAGCAATAAAGCTAGGCTCTATATATAAAGCATGCCCAACAAAACCTTTGAGTTTTAAAATGTCCTCTTTAGGCAATATGCCAAGTGTATACTTATGAAGCAGCGCAGAAATCATCCTTTTCTTTTGCCTACCGAGCGAAATTTTTCCATCTACGGTTAATGTCACGCCTGTCACATGTCTATTGTGAGCCTTAGACGTAAATATAGTTTTTGATTCATTCAAAGATATGCCTTTAGCGCAAGATGATAAGGCAAACCGTACTACTTTCGGAACTTCAAAAAGTTTATTTTTCTCATCCGTAGAGAATGTAATATCATCAGCATATCTTGAATAGGAAATATTTCTGACAGCACACCAATTGCTTATATAAGCATCAAAATCATACATTACAAAGTTGCTAATAAAAGGTGACGACGGTGCCCCAACACTCAAAACGAGAGTTATACTTCTTTTTTTTCCTGGCTTCCAGAAAAGAATCCCTTCTAAAAAACTCTTATCTTCACCTGATAAAACCACCCCTTGAGAATTAATCTTATCAAATAAGAGAGCTGGTTTAATTTTATTGAAGAAATTCTGAAAATCCATTTTCAAGAGATAGGAATTTGCCATATGGATCTTAGCATTATCCTTAATCCCTATAGAAATTTTATAGGCTTTCGCTGCATCATGCACAATAAGCTTGGAGGATAAAATTTTCACAACCTCACGCTGTATTCGCTTAATCTCGCTCGTTGGTTGAGCGATTAGCCTGAACCCACTTTGTCGTTTAGAAATTGTGTAAACTTTGTATTTTTTAGGTGCAACACCAGATAAAAGCCTCAGCTCGTTAACGTTTATACCAAGTTCTTTGCTAACAGCTGATAAAATTTCCATAAACATTCCGGTTGTGAGGCCCGCTTGCGCGGGCCTAGCTCTTCACTAAAGACAGCGAAAGCGACGAATTTCGCCTTCGTAGACTATGGTAACAGCCATGGGATGCGAAGGCGGAATTCGTCGCTTTCGCAACCCTAAACTGACCAATAAATTAGAGCCTGGCTTATCGCCCGGCTAGAACGCAATGGTTCCCTAACGCTAAAGAGCATAGGAATACTAATGTTGCAACGAGCAAATAGCAAGCCGAGCGCGCGCTCGTATCCCCGCCACGCCTGCCCGCTTTGTGTAGTGGTTTTCATGCATCTGCAACAAATACGAAAAAGCCCGCCAGAACTGGCGGGCCTCAGCAAAAACGATCCTCAAACGATCATGCGATCTCATGCACTATAGTCATGCACCACTTTGTTCCGCATCGTCAGAAACTCTTCGCCTGCGAGTTGATGCCTTCCTGGCACCCAGCTTGCGACAATCTTTTCTGTCACGGTCTTCGTCTTCTTTAAATTTATTGTACGTTTCAGTGTCGAAAAATGAGATCGTTTCAACTTCATCTTTTGGAATCAACACCCGGAAATCCTGAATATTCAGGCGTGACATTCCACCAATTACACCGCTTTCAAGGTAGTGTTGATGGTAGTTGGTTGTGATGCTAATTGTGAGATCATCTTTATCACGGTACCCGCTCAATAGCGGCAGTATTTCAAGATGCTCTGATAATCCATTCTCAAGCGCCGGGCAAGTCACCAGACCTACGTAAATTTTTCTCGATGATAATGTCGCAATGATCGGAAATTGCCTAGCCGATGCTTCCATCAGGAGGGACTCAAAAGAGTTATTACCAACCGCCTTGGCCAGTGCATCCCATCTCCTGTCCCCTTTTGAGGTGCGGCGTTTATTGAGCCAGCCAAAAAGAGCAGCCAGAACGATTGATATCACAACCCATGCAATTTGTTTAATTTCATTAATACGCTGGGTTTTATCCGTCGTGGTAGACAGCATTCCATTGAAACTGTCTGTTGTGAGATTTAGTGCATTGGAGAGCCAACGAAAACCACCACTGACATTTAGCACAAAAGTGAGGAAACCACCCGCAAGGAAAAAAACAACGCCCCACGCAGCCACAAAAAAATAAGCGTCCCAACCATTGGAACGCTTATATCGATAGCGTGTTGAAAGCGACAGGTTTACGTATAGAAAACCACTAACCAAAATTACTGCCAGAAGCAATGTTGCCATTATCGGGCTCTTTTAACAGTGCTCGTTTTGATGCCTTCAAGCTTGTCCATCTGAGATCTGATGGCTTTCATTGCTTCTTCGTTGGACAAGTCTACGGACACAAAACCATCTTTACTCAGATTGAGCTTGTCCTGGTTCTCTTTAAGAACCCTTGCCAAACGTTCAACTGGATTCCCCAGCCTCAATGCGGCGATACTCGACATAACTCCTCCTTTTTATGGCGCGGAAGTGTACACTTCGTCGCCAGCAACCACAACATCAAATACCCTATAACTAGGACAACCGATTAAACCGTTGGTTGCGTGACTTAACTTAAGTTCATTGCCTACGATTGCGCAAGATGTTTCGATCTCAACATATTGCAATTGGTATATGTAGTGCCTTCATCGTTGAGTTGGCACTACCAGACCAAAAACTAACGCCTCGCAAAGCTCGTTGTTCAACCTCGCTGGCGTCAGAATCAGGTCCTGACGCTAGCAATGTTTCTTAATGCAACCAGCTATCGTCTTCCCGAACCTGCTGCATGATCTCCATCACACGCTTTTTCTCATCATCAAGTTTTAAACCGCATAACTTAACACCATTGGCGCCGCCCTTGCGAATACTGATGGCCGTTTTGGATAGAGAGAGGCGAAAATTTCGGTAAAGATCTGGTCCAGTGTTGCCTGGCTTATCCTTTGCTCTTATCGATCATGACACTCCCCGTTAGTTCATAACGTCCATATTTCTCCCGTATTCATGGCTACGGATTTTTGCCATCAGTTCGTCGGTAAGTTCAGAGACCCACTGTATGGCGAGTCCCTTTTCTTCCTCACTACAATCACTGCCCGCTACAATCTTTATAAAAAATCAATGCGTTGGAGCCTCAACGACTCCCAAAAATAATCCTGCATCTATCCTCTTGTCACTACATTGAATGCGACAACACTGTTCATATGCACAGTATATTGCCTATTTCGAAATGTAAAATGCTTTTTGAACTTTCAATTAGATAGCTCTGATGTAAAGTTCTCAGCTAAACAATGAGATGAGGAAAATTTAATGCGCAAAGCCTGCATAGAACTATCACAACCAGAAAGGATGGCATTCCTGGTATCCGGGGAGCTTGGGTACGGCAGGTGCCTGCACGCTGTCCAGCTTTCTCCACCCGATGAAACGACACCAGAACAGGAGCGATGGAAAAAAGCAGTGGCACGGTGCCTGCAAAAAGCAGCCGAACTAAAATACGATGTAACTCTGATACGCGGAAAAAGCCTTGCGGGTCTTTAGACAAAACCAGCCAAGCTGCGCAGTTTCTGCCTAGCTTACTCAGTACCACTGCCGCCATTTATCATCCTCCTGCAGCCGGTGATTACGATAAAAAATACGCATCCCGGCGCCAGAAGGAATACTGCCGCCCCGTAGTAACAGATCAATTTCAGAATCACTGCCGGCAAGGTTGCGTATTCAATATGTAGATTTGGTTATTGCAAATAATGCTCACGTTCGATGAATGTACCGATTATCTTGTCGTGCATTTCCGCTGATTTTGAATACCCCAGTGTCTTGCGATTCAGTCGTTTTAACCGGTTACGAAGGTTCAGGTTTTCTCGCTCGATCCGTTGGGTGTAAAGCTTGCCTGTGATGTGCTTCTTACCCGGCAACAGCTCATAAACACTGAAGTTATCTGTACACCAGAAGGCAACGCTGAAGCCCGACAGCAGCCCCAATAATTTACGCAGCGTCTTTCTACTCCGGCTCCCGAAAACGTGGGCAATAATGCGTTTCAGGCGAGGTTCCCAAGCATACCACAACCAGCGTTGTTGCTTTTTGTTGCCAATAAACGACCACATTTCATCAACTTCACAAATCAGCTGAATCCGGAGATTATCCAGCGGGAGTGCGGTTATACATCGTGGCGCGAGTTTTTTAAATTGCGAACAACAGCGTTGATGCTGATATGCAGCGCCCGTGCAGCATCGCGGATACCTGCGTTGTTCATCGCAAGGTCGACAATCTGTTCTTTCACGCCGGGCTGGCACGCGCGATAAGCATAATCGAGCTGGAAAGTACGGCGGCATGACTGGCACCGGTAACGCTGAAGTCCAGCTTTACCTAGTCCATGTTTTTTAACGGATTCGGTTTTTTAACGGATTCGGTCTGTTCACAAAACGGGCATTTTACGTCAACTTTAGCCATCAGATACACTCGAAAAATAGAGTGATTCTACGACATGATCAACATGTTGAATACGTGACCCATCGACTATATATTCATTTTGATTCAACAGACTGAACGCAGTTTTATTGTGATTTAAACATTAGCCTGCATCCCCCCAACCCGCCCGGAACAAAGAGCAGGCTGGAAGTCGACGTCTCTCAGGCCCCATACCGGTGCCCGGTGTGCGCCAGCTGCCGGCGCCACACGCCCGGCGCGATGCCATACTGGCGCTTAAAGCTGCGGTTGAAAGACTGCTGGGAGTCAAAGCCCAGGGAGATCGCCACGTTCAGAATAGGCTCTTCGGTGCGGCTCAGACGCTCGGCGGATTTTTTCAGCTTCTGCGCGCGGATGTACTCGCCGAGGTTGTAGCCGGTGTGCTGCTTGAAGATCCGCTGCAGGTGCCATTTCGAGTACCCTGCCCGCTCGGAAACGGTGTTGATGTCGAGGCGGCTGTCGAGATGGTTATCTATCCAGCCGAGTAAATCGTGCATGAAGGCATCGGTGCTCATTGTCTCTCCCCCCTGCGGGTTTGTTAAAAGCATCTTTATGAGTTGCATTTAAAGTTGACCTGCTTTTACCAAAATTGCAAGTTTTATTGTTACATTAAATCCTCGTTACAAATGGGCCTTTTCGCAAGGGCACAAATAGCACAGAAAGTGCAACAATTATTCTTGCACTTAGTTCTACGCCTTCCTACAATCGCCGCGATACTGTATTGGTAATTGATACACATTTTGTGCCGATGAGCGACACAAATGGCCTCAGGTCAGCCCGGACAAAGGAAGTGGCGCGGCATCCTCCGCTGCGTCTTGCCCGGCCGACTTCAACTATCGGAATAAGAATAATGAGCCTGCAAAAACATTGGGTTAGCCTTCATCTGCGCGCATTAGGGCCCGTCCTGCTTGCCATGCTACTGGCGGGATGCGATCGGAGCGTGGCGCAAAATGCCGTCCCGCAGGCGCCCGCCGTCAGCGTCGCAGACGTGGTGGTGAAACCCGTCAGCCAGTGGGACAGTTTTAACGGCCGCATCGAAGCGGTGGAAAGCGTTCAGCTCCGCCCCCGCGTCTCCGGCTACATCGACAAAGTGAACTACACCGACGGCCAGGAAGTGAAGAAAGGCGAAGTGCTGTTCACCATCGACGACCGAACCTACCGCGCCGCGCTGGAACAGGCGCAGGCGGCGTTGATGAGAGCCAAAACTCAGGCCAGCCTCGCCCGCAGCGAAGCCAACCGTACCGACAAGCTGATCGGCACCAACGTGATTTCCCGCGAAGAGTGGGAACAGCGCCGCTCGGCGGCCACCCAGGCGGATGCCGATATTCGTGCGGCGCAGGCGGCCGTTGACGCGGCCCAGCTCAACCTCGACTTCACCAAAGTCACCGCCCCGATCGACGGCCGCGCCAGCCGCGCGTTGATCACCAGCGGCAACCTGGTCACGACGGGCGACAGCGCCAGCGTACTCACCACCGTGGTGTCTCAGAAGACGGTTTACGCCTACTTCGACGTGGATGAGTCCACCTATCTCCATTACCAGAACCTCGCCCGCAGCGGCCAGGGCGCGTCCAGCGACCATAAGGCCCTGCCGGTGGAAATTGGCCTGTCAGGGGAAGAAGGCTACCCGCATCAGGGCACCGTGGACTTCCTCGATAACCAGTTGACCGCCAGCACCGGCACCATCCGCATGCGCGCCCTGCTGGACAATTCCCAGCGTCAGTTCACGCCGGGGCTGTTCGCCCGCGTTCGTCTGCCGGGCAGCGCGGAGTTCCAGGCTCTGCTGATTAACGACAAAGCGGTGCTGACCGACCAGGACAGAAAATACGTCTACATCGTGGATAAAGACGGCAAAGCCCAGCGCCGCGACATCACGCCGGGCCGCCTGGCGGCCGGGCTGCGCATCGTGCAGCAGGGGCTGAACCCGGGCGATAAAGTCATCGTCGACGGGCTGCAAAAAGTGTTTATGCCGGGGATGCCGGTGAACGCGAAACCTGTCGCGATGGCCGCCACCAGCGCTGCCGTTAACTGATCCCTTACCAGAGAATCCGACGCATGGACTTTTCCCGCTTTTTTATCGACAGGCCAATTTTTGCCGCGGTGCTGTCGATTCTGATTTTTATTACGGGGCTTATCGCGATCCCGCTGCTGCCGATCAGTGAATACCCGGACGTCGTCCCTCCCAGCGTACAGGTACGCGCGGAATACCCCGGCGCCAACCCGAAAGTGATCGCTGAAACCGTGGCGACGCCACTGGAAGAAGCAATCAACGGCGTCGAAAACATGATGTACATGAAATCCGTTGCCGGCTCCGACGGCGTGCTGGTCACCACCGTGACCTTCCGCCCGGGTACCGATCCGGATCAGGCGCAGGTTCAGGTGCAGAACCGCGTTTCCCAGGCCGAAGCTCGCCTGCCGGAAGATGTGCGCCGCCTCGGCATTACCACCCAGAAGCAGTCCCCGACGCTGACCCTGGTAGTGCATCTGTTCTCGCCGAACGGCAAGTACGACTCGCTGTATATGCGTAACTACGCCACGCTGAAGGTGAAAGACGAGCTGGCGCGCCTGCCGGGCGTCGGGCAGATCCAGATTTTCGGCTCCGGCGAATACGCCATGCGCGTGTGGTTAGATCCGAACAAAGTGGCGGCCCGTGGGCTGACGGCCTCTGACGTGGTCACGGCGATGCAGGAGCAGAACGTGCAGGTCTCTGCTGGCCAGCTCGGTGCCGAGCCGCTGCCAAAACCCAGTGACTTCCTGATCTCCATCAACGCCCAGGGCCGGCTGCACAGCGAAGAAGAGTTCGGCAACATCATCCTGAAAACCGCCCCGGACGGCTCGCTGGTTCGCCTGCGTGACGTGGCGCGTATTGAGCTGGGCTCAGGCAGTTATGCCCTGCGCTCCCAGCTTAATAACAAAGATGCGGTCGGGATCGGTATCTTCCAGGCACCCGGCGCCAACGCCATTGACCTGTCTAACGCCGTGCGCGCCAAGATGGCCGAGCTGTCCACGCGCTTCCCGGAAGACATGAAGTGGGCGGCACCTTACGACCCAACGGTCTTCGTGCGCGACTCCATCCGGGCGGTGGTGCAAACCCTGCTGGAAGCGGTAGTGCTTGTTGTGCTGGTTGTGATCCTGTTCCTGCAAACCTGGCGCGCGTCGATCATCCCGTTGATTGCCGTCCCGGTGTCAGTGGTGGGCACGTTCAGCATCCTCTATTTGCTGGGCTTCTCGCTGAACACGCTGAGTTTGTTCGGGCTGGTACTCGCCATCGGCATCGTGGTGGACGACGCCATCGTGGTGGTGGAGAACGTCGAGCGTAACATCGAAGAAGGGCTTGCCCCGCTGCAGGCGGCGCATCAGGCCATGCGGGAAGTTTCCGGGCCGATTATCGCCATCGCCCTGGTGCTGTGCGCGGTGTTCGTGCCGATGGCGTTCCTCTCCGGCGTAACCGGGCAGTTCTACAAGCAGTTCGCGGTGACCATCGCCATTTCGACGGTGATCTCGGCGATTAACTCCCTGACACTCTCCCCGGCGCTGGCAGCCCTGCTGCTGAAGCCGCACGGGGCGCCGAAAGACATGCCTACCCGCCTGATCGACCGCCTGTTTGGCTGGCTGTTCCGCCCGTTCAACCGCTTCTTCCACCGCAGTTCGAACGGCTACCAGGGGCTGGTCAGTAAAACTCTCGGCCGTCGTGGCGCGGTATTTGCGGTATACGCCCTGCTGCTTTGTGCCGCCGGGGTAATGTTCAAAACCGTGCCGGGCGGATTTATCCCTACCCAGGATAAGCTCTACCTGATCGGCGGCGTGAAAATGCCGGAAGGCGCTTCCCTGGAGCGCACCGACGCGATGATCCGCAAGATGAGCGAAATCGGCATGAACACCGAGGGCGTGGATTACGCCGTGGCCTTCCCCGGCCTCAACGCGCTGCAGTTCACCAACACGCCGAATACCGGCACGGTGTTCTTCGGCCTGAAGCCGTTCGGTCAGCGGAAACACACCGCGGCGGAAATTAACGCCGAGATCAACGCCAAAATCTCGCAGATCCAGGAAGGCTTCGGCTTCTCAATTCTGCCGCCGCCGATTCTGGGCCTGGGCCAGGGCTCCGGCTACTCGCTGTATATCCAGGACCGGGCGGGCTTAGGCTACGGGGCGCTGCAAACCGCGGTGAACACCATGTCCGGCGCGATCATGCAGACACCGGGGATGCACTTCCCGATTTCCAGTTACCAGGCAAACGTGCCGCAGCTGGATGTGCAGGTAGATCGTGACAAAGCCAAAGCCCAGGGCGTGTCGCTGACCGATCTGTTCGGCACGCTGCAGACTTATTTAGGTTCGTCCTACGTGAACGACTTCAACGAGTTTGGCCGGACCTGGCGCGTGATGGCCCAGGCCGACGGGCAGTTCCGCGACAGCGTGGAAGACATCGGCAACCTGCGCACCCGCAACAGCCAGGGCGAAATGGTGCCGATCGGCAGTATGGTGAAAATCACCACCACCTACGGGCCGGACCCGGTGATCCGCTACAACGGCTACCCGGCGGCGGATCTCATCGGGGATGCCGATCCACGCGTGCTCTCTTCCGCGCAGGCGATGACTAAACTGGCTGCCATGTCCGGCCAGGTCTTGCCAAACGGGATGAACATCGAATGGACGGATCTGAGCTACCAGCAGGCAACCCAGGGCAACACGGCGATGATCGTCTTCCCGGTGGCGGTGCTGCTGGCCTTCCTGGTGCTCGCTGCGCTGTATGAGAGCTGGACGCTGCCGCTGGCGGTGATCCTGATTGTGCCGATGACCATGCTGTCCGCGCTGTTTGGCGTCTGGCTGACCGGGGGCGATAACAACGTGTTCGTGCAGGTCGGGCTGGTGGTGCTGATGGGCCTCGCCTGTAAGAACGCCATCCTGATCGTCGAGTTCGCCCGCGAGCTGGAGATGCAGGGCAAAGGGATCATGGAGTCGGCGCTGGAGGCCTGCCGCCTGCGTCTGCGCCCTATCGTGATGACCTCCATCGCCTTTATCGCCGGGACAATCCCGCTGATTCTGGGTCACGGTGCGGGCGCGGAAGTGCGCGGCGTGACCGGGGTGACGGTGTTCTCGGGCATGTTAGGGGTGACGCTGTTTGGTCTGTTCCTGACGCCGGTGTTCTACGTCACGCTGCGCAAGCTCGTGACGCGTGGGAAACAAGCAGGCGACACTCTGCCTGTCTGAATGGGATAACGGCAGGCGGCGTTGGGGCCGCCTGCCAAACACTTAAAAATCCTCATCCCATAATTCCAGGTGGATATCCACGTCATTCCTCTCTTACCCGGTGTGCCTTATATCCCCGTCCTTCAGGGCGGGGATATAAGGCACGGTTTTCCACCTAACCTGGTGTTTGCTGTTGCTCAATATATTG
>NZ_FXAS01000045.1:0-26552 GCF_900177785.1 Cedecea sp. NFIX57
GAGATGGTAATGCCAGGCGACAACATCAAAATGGTTGTTACCCTGATCCACCCAATCGCGATGGACGACGGTCTGCGTTTCGCAATCCGTGAAGGTGGCCGTACCGTTGGTGCTGGTGTTGTTGCTAAAGTTCTGAGCTAATCCTCTGATACTTTAATGCAATAGTGAAAAGGGCATCTTAGGATGCCCTTTTTTATGCCTGAAATTTGCTGTTTGCGTGAGAAAGTCCTCTCTTACTGCCGTTAGTGCCAGTTTTTGCATTTGATTACCATTCTCTACATTCTGCCCCGCCGGATCCCTTGTAAAGCCAATCATTCTCATTTACAATTTGCGCAGTTTTTGAGCGGGAGTGATCATGTACGTTTGCTTGTGTAACGGTGTAAGTGATAAGACAATTCGGCAGGCGGTGCGACAACATCATCCGCAGTCTTTTCAGCAACTTAGAAAATTCATCCCCGTGGGGAATCAGTGCGGTAAGTGCGTTCGCCAGGCACGTGAAATCATGCAAGACGAGCTGATGCAGATCCCGGAATTTAAAGAGATTGCCTAAAACACGCTCATTTTTTTGACTTACACTCCGTGACATCTACGCTTCAATAAGTGGAAGCGGAGGATGTCAAAATGAAAGGTGATGTTAAGATAATAAATTATCTCAATAAATTATTGGGAAACGAGCTTGTCGCGATTAACCAGTATTTTCTGCATGCCCGCATGTTCAAAAACTGGGGATTAAAACGTCTCAACGACGTCGAGTATCACGAGTCAATCGATGAAATGAAGCACGCTGATAAGTATATCGAGCGTATTCTCTTCCTCGAAGGCATTCCTAATCTGCAGGACCTCGGCAAGCTGGGTATTGGTGAAGATGTCGAAGAGATGCTTCGCTCGGACCTGAAGCTGGAACTCGATGGTGCTAAAGACTTGCGTGAAGCTATCGCCTATGCCGATAAAGTTCATGATTATGTCAGTCGTGATCTGATGATCGAAATTCTGGCCGATGAAGAAGGCCATATCGACTGGCTCGAAACTGAACTGGATTTAATTCAGAAGCTGGGTATCCAGAACTACCTGCAGGCCCAGATACGGGAAGAGTAAAACTCATGTTGCCAGGACAGAGGGATTATCCTCTGTCTTCTTTGATACCTCATCCAAATACCTGCCAGCAAAAATTCCCCCATCCTGAGAGTGCAAGCCAGGGGCCAAAAGGCATTTCAATGATTTCTCGGTGCCTGAGCAGATAAAGTATTCCTGCGTAAACTATGCCCAGACAAGACGCCAGCGTGACGATAATCGGCAAGTGCTGCCAGTAGCTCCAGGCTCCAATTGCCGCCAGTAGTTTGAAATCACCATAACCCAATCCTTCTTTGCCTGTAGCAAAACGGAAGAGCTGAAAAATAACCCACAGGAAAAAATAGCCGGCTACCGCGCCTAATACGGCATGATGAACATGAAAGGGGTTAACCAGACTATGAAACAACAGTCCCAGCCATAGTAAGGGGAGGGTAAGTCTGTCTGGTAGAAGCATGGTTTTGAAATCACTTAAGCTTAGCGCCAGTGCCAGGAAAAAATAGAGCAAAACAGCGATGGGGAGTAGCCAGGCGGTCTGTATGTCGGTAAGTATCATCTTTTTGTCCCGCGGAGGATGAACCCCCTGGATGCTACGCCGTTGCGTAGGCCGAACCTATCAACCACTGAATTTGGCGCGTGATACTGCGCGATGCCTCGCAGATGTAGGGTTAACTTAGATCGAAACTAACTAAATGAAGGGTGTCGGTGAAATTTCAACCCATATGACTTGCAAGCTGGGCTGAAACCCGTATAATGCGCGGGCTGTCTTAATAGGCCGCTGGTTCAATATGAACCCTGATAGCAGTCAGTAGAAGTCATTCAGTTGCTATCAAACAATGTCCCCAATTGGGGGACTATGTATGAACGATTACACTCCCCCATCAATCGTAATGGGTGTGAGTAGTGATTTTTTTCGTCTATAAAATAATTGGAGCTCTGGTCTCATGCAGAACCAAAGAATCCGTATCCGCCTTAAAGCGTTTGATCATCGTCTGATCGATCAATCAACCGCGGAAATCGTCGAGACTGCTAAGCGCACTGGTGCGCAAGTCCGTGGTCCGATCCCGCTGCCGACCCGCAAAGAGCGCTTTACCGTTCTGATCTCCCCGCACGTCAACAAAGACGCGCGTGATCAGTACGAGATCCGCACTCACAAGCGTCTGGTTGACATCGTTGAGCCAACTGAGAAAACCGTTGATGCTCTGATGCGTCTGGATCTGGCTGCCGGTGTAGACGTGCAGATCAGCCTGGGTTAATCAGGTCATTGACGATTGAGAGGTTGAAACAATGATTGGTTTAGTCGGTAAAAAAGTGGGTATGACCCGTATCTTCACTGAAGATGGCGTTTCTATCCCAGTAACCGTAATTGAAGTAGAAGCAAACCGTGTTACTCAGGTTAAAGACCTGGCTAACGACGGCTACCGTGCTGTTCAGGTGACCACTGGTGCTAAAAAAGCTAACCGTGTAACCAAGCCGGAAGCTGGTCACTTCGCTAAAGCTGGCGTTGAAGCTGGCCGTGGTCTGTGGGAATTCCGTCTTGCTGAAGGCGAAGAGTTCACCGTAGGTCAGGACATTAGCGTTGAACTGTTTGCTGACGTTAAAAAAGTTGACGTAACCGGTACCTCTAAAGGTAAAGGTTTCGCAGGTACCGTTAAGCGCTGGAACTTCCGTACCCAGGACGCTACCCACGGTAACTCCTTGTCTCACCGCGTTCCGGGTTCTATCGGTCAGAACCAGACTCCGGGCAAAGTGTTCAAAGGCAAGAAAATGGCAGGCCAGCTGGGTAACGAACGTGTCACTGTTCAGAGCCTGGACGTAGTACGTGTTGACGCTGAGCGCAACCTGCTGCTGGTGAAAGGTGCGGTTCCGGGTGCAACCGGTAGCGACCTGATCGTTAAACCAGCTGTGAAGGCGTAAGGGGATAGCAATGGAATTAGTATTGAAAGACGCGCAAAGCGCGCTGACTGTTTCCGAAACTACCTTCGGTCGTGACTTCAACGAAGCGCTGGTACACCAGGTTGTTGTTGCTTATGCAGCAGGCGCCCGTCAGGGTACTCGTGCTCAGAAGACCCGTGCTGAAGTAACTGGTTCCGGCAAAAAGCCGTGGCGCCAGAAAGGTACCGGCCGTGCGCGTTCTGGTTCTATCAAGAGCCCGATCTGGCGTTCCGGTGGCGTAACCTTCGCTGCTCGCCCGCAGGACCACAGTCAAAAAGTTAACAAAAAGATGTACCGCGGCGCGCTGAAAAGCATCCTGTCCGAACTGGTACGTCAGGATCGTCTGATCGTTGTTGAGCAGTTCTCTGTTGAAGCACCGAAAACCAAGCTGCTTGCTCAGAAACTGAAAGATATGGCTCTGGAAGATGTGCTGATCGTGACCGGCGAACTGGATGAGAATCTGTTCCTGGCCGCTCGCAACCTGCATAAGGTTGACGTGCGCGATGTAGCTGCAATCGACCCAGTTAGCCTGATCGCCTTCGACAAAGTCGTTATGACTGCGGAAGCAGTTAAGCAAGTTGAGGAGATGCTGGCATGATCCGTGAAGAACGTCTGCTGAAAGTACTGCGCGCGCCGCACGTATCTGAAAAAGCGTCTACCGCGATGGAAAAAACCAACACCATCGTACTCAAAGTTGCGACTGACGCGACCAAAGCAGAGATCGTTGCTGCTGTACAGAAGCTGTTCGAAGTTGAAGTTAAAGACGTTAACACCCTGGTAGTTAAAGGGAAAACTAAACGTCACGGACAGCGTGTTGGTCGTCGTAGCGACTGGAAAAAAGCTTACGTCACCCTGAAGGAAGGCCAGAATCTGGACTTCGTCGGCGGCGCTGAGTAAGTCGGAGGAGAAAGACAATGGCAGTTGTTAAATGTAAACCGACATCTCCGGGTCGTCGCCACGTAGTTAAAGTGGTTAACCCTGAGCTGCACAAGGGCAAGCCTTTTGCTCCGTTGCTGGAAAAAAACAGCAAATCCGGTGGCCGTAACAACAATGGTCGTATCACTACCCGTCATATCGGTGGTGGTCACAAGCAGGCATACCGTATTGTTGATTTTAAACGCAACAAAGATGGTATCCCGGCAGTTGTTGAACGTCTTGAGTACGATCCGAACCGTTCCGCGAACATCGCGCTGGTTCTGTACAAAGATGGCGAACGCCGTTACATCCTGGCCCCTAAAGGCCTGAAAGCTGGCGACCAGATTCAGTCTGGCGTTGATGCTGCAATCAAAGCGGGTAACACCCTGCCGATGCGCAATATCCCGGTTGGTTCTACTGTTCATAACGTAGAAATGAAACCAGGTAAAGGCGGTCAGCTGGCTCGTTCCGCTGGTACCTACGTGCAGATCGTTGCTCGTGATGGTGCTTACGTTACCCTACGCCTGCGCTCCGGTGAAATGCGTAAAGTCGAAGCTGACTGCCGCGCTACCCTGGGCGAAGTTGGCAACGCTGAGCATATGCTGCGCGTTCTGGGTAAAGCAGGTGCTGCTCGCTGGCGTGGTGTTCGTCCTACCGTTCGCGGTACCGCGATGAACCCAGTCGATCACCCACATGGTGGTGGTGAAGGTCGTAACTTTGGTAAGCACCCGGTATCCCCGTGGGGCGTTCAGACCAAAGGTAAGAAGACCCGCAGCAACAAGCGTACTGATAAATTTATCGTACGTCGCCGTAGCAAATAATTTTAGAGGATAAGCCATGCCACGTTCTCTCAAGAAAGGTCCTTTTATTGACCTGCACTTGCTGAAGAAGGTAGAGAAAGCGGTGGAAAGCGGTGACAAGAAGCCCCTGCGCACTTGGTCCCGTCGTTCAACGATCTTTCCTAACATGATCGGTTTGACCATCGCTGTCCATAATGGTCGTCAGCACGTTCCAGTCTTTGTTTCCGACGAAATGGTCGGTCACAAACTGGGTGAATTCGCACCGACTCGTACTTATCGCGGCCACGCTGCTGATAAAAAAGCGAAGAAGAAATAAGGTAGGAGGAAGAGATGGAAACTTTAGCTCAACATCGCCATGCTCGTTCTTCTGCTCAGAAGGTTCGCCTTGTTGCTGACCTGATTCGCGGTAAGAAAGTGTCGCAGGCTCTGGATATTCTGACCTACACCAATAAGAAAGCGGCTGTATTGGTTAAGAAAGTACTGGAATCTGCCATTGCTAACGCTGAACACAACGATGGCGCTGACATTGACGATCTGAAAGTCGCGAAAATCTTCGTAGACGAAGGCCCTAGCATGAAGCGCATTATGCCTCGTGCAAAAGGTCGTGCAGATCGCATCCTGAAGCGCACCAGCCACATTACTGTGGTTGTGTCCGATCGCTGAGACTCTGGAGACTAGCAATGGGTCAGAAAGTACATCCTAATGGTATTCGCCTGGGTATTGTAAAACCATGGAACTCAACCTGGTTTGCGAACACCAAAGAATTCGCTGACAACCTGGACAGCGATTTTAAAGTACGTCAGTACCTGACTAAGGAACTGGCTAAGGCGTCTGTATCTCGTATCGTTATCGAGCGTCCTGCTAAGAGCATCCGTGTGACCATTCACACCGCTCGCCCAGGTATCGTTATCGGTAAGAAAGGTGAAGACGTAGAAAAACTGCGTAAGGTCGTAGCGGATATCGCTGGCGTTCCTGCACAGATCAATATCGCCGAAGTTCGTAAACCTGAACTGGACGCAAAACTGGTTGCTGACAGCATCACTTCTCAGCTGGAACGTCGTGTTATGTTCCGTCGTGCTATGAAGCGTGCTGTACAGAACGCAATGCGTCTGGGCGCTAAAGGTATCAAAGTTGAAGTTAGCGGCCGTCTGGGCGGCGCCGAGATCGCACGTACCGAATGGTACCGTGAAGGTCGCGTGCCGTTGCACACTCTGCGTGCTGACATCGACTACAACACCTCTGAAGCGCACACCACTTATGGTGTAATCGGCGTTAAGGTATGGATCTTCAAAGGTGAGATCCTGGGTGGTATGGCTGCTGTTGAACAACCGGAACCGGCTGCTCAACCTAAAAAGCAGCAGCGTAAAGGCCGTAAGTAAGGAGAGTCGCTGATGTTACAACCAAAGCGTACAAAATTCCGTAAAGTGCACAAAGGCCGCAACCGTGGTCTCGCGCAGGGTACGGATGTTAGCTTCGGCACTTTCGGTCTGAAAGCTGTTGGCCGTGGTCGTCTGACTGCCCGTCAGATCGAAGCAGCACGTCGTGCAATGACCCGTGCAGTTAAGCGTCAGGGTAAGATCTGGATCCGTGTATTCCCGGACAAACCGATCACCGAAAAGCCGCTTGAAGTGCGTATGGGTAAAGGTAAAGGTAACGTGGAGTATTGGGTTGCCTTGATCCAGCCAGGCAAAGTCCTGTATGAAATGGACGGCGTACCTGAAGAGCTGGCCCGTGAAGCCTTCAAGCTGGCAGCAGCAAAACTGCCTATCAAAACCACCTTTGTAACTAAGACGGTGATGTAATGAAAGCAAAAGAGCTGCGTGAAAAGAGCGTCGAAGAGCTGAACACCGAGCTGCTGAACCTGCTGCGTGAGCAGTTCAATCTGCGCATGCAGGCTGCAAGTGGCCAGCTGCAACAGACTCACCTGCTGAAGCAGGTTCGTCGTAATGTTGCACGTGTTAAGACTTTACTGACTCAGAAGGCGGGTGCGTAATGACCGATAAAATCCGTACTCTGCAAGGTCGCGTTGTCAGCGACAAAATGGAGAAATCCATTGTTGTTGCCATCGAACGTGTTGTGAAGCACCCGATCTACGGGAAATTCATCAAGCGTACGACCAAACTGCACGTACATGACGAGAACAACGAATGCGGTATCGGTGACGTGGTTGAAATCCGCGAATGCCGTCCGCTGTCCAAGACTAAGTCCTGGACGCTGGTTCGCGTTGTAGAGAAAGCGGTTCTGTAATACAGTACGCATTCTCAAACGAATAAACGGCTCAGCGATGAGCCGTTTATTTTTTCTACCCATATCTTGGAACCGGTGTTATAATGCCGCGCCCTCGTTTATGGGGCTTTTTAACGACCTGAATTTCAGGTCCCGAAGTAGTAGTTGACATTAGCGGAGCACTGAAATGATCCAAGAACAGACTATGCTGACCGTGGCCGACAACTCCGGCGCGCGTCGCGTAATGTGTATCAAGGTTCTGGGTGGCTCGCACCGTCGCTACGCAGGCGTCGGCGACATCATCAAAATTACCATCAAGGAAGCAATTCCTCGCGGTAAGGTGAAGAAAGGCGATGTGCTGAAAGCGGTAGTGGTGCGCACCAAGAAGGGTGTTCGTCGCCCGGACGGTTCTGTCATTCGCTTCGATGGCAATGCATGCGTTATTTTAAACAATAACAGCGAGCAGCCAATCGGCACGCGTATTTTTGGGCCGGTAACTCGTGAACTGCGTAATGAGAAGTTCATGAAAATTATCTCTCTGGCACCAGAAGTACTCTAAGGAGCGAATCATGGCAGCGAAAATCCGTCGTGATGACGAAGTTATCGTGTTAACCGGTAAAGATAAAGGTAAGCGCGGTAAAGTAAAAAATGTCCTGTCTACCGGCAAGGTCATTGTTGAAGGTATCAACCTGGTTAAGAAACATCAGAAGCCGGTTCCGGCCCTGAACCAACCAGGCGGCATCGTTGAAAAAGAAGCTGCAATTCAGGTTTCTAACGTTGCTATCTTCAATGCGGCAACCGGCAAGGCTGACCGTGTAGGCTTTAGATTCGAAGACGGCAAAAAAGTCCGTTTCTTCAAGTCTAACAGCGAAACTATCAAGTAATTTGGAGTAGTACGATGGCGAAACTGCATGATTACTACAAAGACGAAGTAGTTAAGAAACTCATGACTGAGTTTAACTACAATTCTGTCATGCAAGTCCCTCGGGTCGAGAAGATCACCCTGAACATGGGTGTTGGTGAAGCGATCGCTGACAAGAAACTGCTGGATAACGCAGCAGCTGACCTGACAGCAATCTCCGGTCAAAAGCCGTTGATCACCAAAGCACGCAAATCAGTTGCAGGCTTCAAAATCCGTCAGGGCTATCCGATCGGCTGTAAAGTAACTCTGCGTGGCGAACGCATGTGGGAGTTCCTTGAGCGTCTGATCACTATTGCTGTACCTCGTATCCGTGACTTCCGTGGCCTGTCCGCTAAGTCTTTTGACGGTCGTGGTAACTACAGCATGGGTGTCCGTGAGCAGATCATCTTCCCAGAAATCGATTACGACAAAGTCGATCGCGTCCGTGGTTTGGATATTACCATTACCACTACTGCGAAATCTGATGATGAAGGCCGTGCTCTGCTGGCTGCCTTTGACTTCCCGTTCCGCAAGTAAGGTAGGGTTACTTCATGGCTAAGCAATCAATGAAAGCACGCGAAGTAAAGCGCGTTGCTTTGGCTGAAAAATTCTTCGCTAAACGCGCAGAACTGAAAGCTATCATTTCTGATGTGAACGCGACCGACGAAGACCGTTGGAACGCTGTTCTCAAGCTGCAAACTCTGCCGCGTGATTCCAGCCCGTCCCGTCAGCGTAAACGCTGCCGCCAGACTGGTCGTCCACATGGTTATGTGGGCAAGTTCGGGTTGAGCCGTATCAAGCTTCGTGAAGCCGCCATGCGCGGTGAAGTACCTGGCTTGAAAAAGGCTAGCTGGTAATTGTCACCAATTGAATCACGGG
Organism: Cedecea sp. NFIX57; assembly: GCF_900177785.1. Classification (NCBI taxonomy): domain Bacteria; kingdom Pseudomonadati; phylum Pseudomonadota; class Gammaproteobacteria; order Enterobacterales; family Enterobacteriaceae; genus Cedecea; species Cedecea sp. NFIX57. The sequence goes on from NZ_FXAS01000045.1 coordinate 8,725, forward strand.
AGTAGAGACAGATGAGCATGCAAGATCCGATCGCGGATATGCTGACCCGTATCCGTAACGGTCAGGCCGCGAACAAAGTTGCGGTCACCATGCCTTCCTCCAAGCTGAAAGTGGCAATCGCCAACGTGCTGAAGGAAGAAGGTTATATTGAAGAATTTAAAATTGAAGGCGACATCAAGCCTGAACTGGAACTGACTCTTAAGTATTTCCAGGGCAAGGCTGTGGTAGAGAGCATTCAGCGAGTCAGCCGCCCAGGTCTGCGCATCTATAAGAAAAAAGATGAGCTGCCTAAAGTTATGGCCGGCATGGGTATTGCTGTCGTTTCTACCTCTAAAGGTGTTATGACTGATCGTGCAGCGCGCCAGGCTGGTCTTGGTGGCGAAATTATCTGCTACGTAGCGTAATTGGAGGAATAAAATGTCTCGTGTTGCTAAAGCACCGGTCGTTGTTCCTGCAGGCGTAGAGGTAAAACTCAACGGTCAGGTTATTTCGATCAAAGGTAAAAACGGCGAGCTGACTCGTACTATCAACGATGCTGTTGAAGTTAAACACGCTGAAAATGCTCTGACTTTCGCTCCGCGCGAAGGCTTTGCTAACGCGTGGGCCCAAGCGGGTACCACTCGTGCGCTGTTGAACGCAATGGTTGTCGGTGTTACCGAAGGCTTCACTAAGAAGCTGCAGCTGGTTGGTGTAGGTTATCGTGCAGCCGTTAAAGGCGACGTGGTGAATTTAGCCCTGGGCTTCTCTCACCCTGTTGAGCATAAGCTGCCGGCAGGTATTACTGCTGAATGTCCGACTCAAACTGAAATCGTGCTGAAAGGCGCTGATAAGCAGGTGATCGGTCAGGTTGCAGCAGATCTGCGCGCCTACCGTCGTCCTGAGCCTTATAAAGGCAAGGGTGTTCGTTACGCCGACGAAGTCGTGCGTACCAAAGAGGCTAAGAAGAAGTAAGGTAACACTATGGATAAGAAATCTGCTCGTATCCGTCGTGCGACCCGCGCACGTCACAAGCTCAAAGAGCTGGGTGCAACTCGCCTGGTGGTACATCGTACCCCGCGTCATATTTACGCACAGGTAATTGCACCAAACGGTTCTGAAGTTCTGGTAGCTGCATCTACTGTAGAAAAAGCTATCACTGAGCAACTGAAGTACACTGGAAATAAAGACGCCGCTGCAGCTGTAGGTAAAGCTGTTGCTGAGCGCGCGCTGGAAAAAGGCATCACCGTAGTTGCTTTTGACCGTGCTGGTTTCCAATATCATGGTCGTGTCCAGGCACTGGCAGATGCTGCCCGTGAAGCTGGCCTTCAGTTCTAAGGTAGAGGTGTAAGATGTCTCACATCGAAAAACAAGCTGGCGAACTGCAGGAAAAGCTGATCGCGGTAAATCGCGTATCTAAAACCGTTAAAGGCGGTCGTATTTTCTCCTTCACTGCTCTGACAGTGGTAGGCGACGGTAACGGTCGTATTGGTTTTGGTTACGGTAAAGCGCGTGAAGTTCCAGCAGCGATCCAGAAAGCGATGGAAAAAGCCCGTCGCAACATGATTAACGTCGCGCTGAACAGCGGCACCCTGCAGCACCCTGTTAAAGGTGTGCACACAGGTTCCCGTGTGTTCATGCAGCCGGCTTCCGAAGGTACCGGTATCATCGCCGGTGGTGCAATGCGCGCCGTCCTGGAAGTCGCTGGTGTTCATAACGTCCTGGCTAAAGCGTATGGTTCTACTAACCCGATTAACGTGGTTCGTGCAACTATCGATGGCCTGGCGAATATGAATTCTCCAGAAATGGTCGCTGCCAAGCGTGGTAAATCCGTTGAAGAAATTCTGGGGTAATTGACCATGGCAAAGACTATTAAAATCACTCAAACCCGCAGTGCAATCGGTCGTCTGCCGAAACACAAGGCAACACTGCTTGGCCTGGGTCTGCGTCGTATTGGCCACACCGTAGAGCGCGAGGATACTCCTGCTGTACGTGGTATGGTCAACGCGGTTTCCTACATGGTTAAAGTTGAGGAGTAAGAGATGCGTTTAAATACTCTGTCTCCGGCCGAAGGGTCTAAGCACGCTTCTAAGCGTCTGGGTCGTGGTATCGGTTCTGGCCTCGGTAAAACCGGCGGTCGTGGTCACAAAGGTCAGAACTCTCGTTCTGGTGGTGGCGTACGTCGTGGTTTCGAAGGTGGTCAGATGCCGTTGTACCGTCGTCTGCCGAAATTCGGTTTCACCTCTCGCAAAGCAATGATCACGGCAGAAGTTCGTCTGTCCGATCTGGCGAAAGTTGAAGGCGACGTAGTTGACCTGAACACGCTGAAAGCAGCAAACATTATCGGTATTCAGATCGAGTTCGCGAAAGTGATCCTGTCTGGTGAGGTAACTCGTCCGGTAACTGTTAGCGGCCTGCGTGTGACCAAAGGCGCTCGTGCTGCTATCGAAGCTGCTGGCGGTAAAATCGAGGAATAAGTAGCAGATGGCAAAGCAACCGGGATTAGATTTTCAAAGTGCTAAAGGCGGCCTCGGCGAGCTGAAACGCAGACTGATGTTTGTTATCGGTGCGCTGATTGTGTTTCGTATTGGCTCTTTTATTCCGATCCCTGGTATTGATGCCGCTGTACTTGCCAAACTGCTTGAGCAACAGCGAGGCACTATCATTGAAATGTTTAACATGTTCTCTGGTGGTGCTCTCAGCCGTGCTTCTATCTTTGCACTGGGTATCATGCCGTACATTTCGGCATCGATCATCATTCAACTGCTTACCGTGGTTCATCCCGCGTTGGCAGAGCTAAAGAAAGAAGGGGAGTCTGGTCGTCGTAAGATCAGCCAGTACACCCGTTACGGCACTCTGGTGCTGGCAATATTCCAGTCAATCGGTATTGCTACCGGTTTACCGAATATGCCTGGTATGCAAGGTCTGGTGTTAAACCCAGGCTTTGCATTCTATTTCACCGCTGTTGTTAGCCTTGTCACTGGGACAATGTTCCTGATGTGGCTGGGTGAACAGATTACTGAGCGTGGTATCGGTAACGGTATCTCAATCATAATCTTCGCGGGTATCGTTGCGGGTCTTCCGCCGGCCATTGGCCATACCATCGAGCAAGCAAGGCAAGGCGACCTGCACTTCCTCCTGTTGCTGTTGGTTGCAGTATTAGTATTTGCAGTGACCTTCTTCGTTGTTTTTGTTGAGCGTGGCCAGCGCCGCATTGTGGTCAACTACGCTAAACGTCAACAGGGTCGTCGTGTCTATGCTGCGCAGAGCACACATTTACCGCTGAAAGTGAACATGGCCGGGGTTATCCCTGCGATCTTCGCCTCCAGTATTATTCTGTTCCCGGCGACCATCGCGTCATGGTTCGGGGGCGGTACCGGTTGGAACTGGCTGACAACAATTTCGCTGTATTTGCAGCCTGGGCAACCGCTTTATGTGTTACTCTATGCGTCTGCAATCATCTTCTTCTGTTTCTTCTACACGGCGTTGGTCTTCAACCCGCGTGAAACAGCGGATAACCTGAAGAAGTCCGGTGCATTTGTACCAGGAATTCGTCCGGGAGAACAAACGGCGAAGTATATCGATAAAGTAATGACCCGCCTGACTTTGGTTGGTGCGTTGTACATTACCTTTATCTGCCTAATCCCGGAGTTCATGCGCGATGCAATGAAAGTGCCGTTCTACTTCGGTGGGACTTCACTGCTGATCGTTGTTGTCGTTATCATGGACTTTATGGCTCAAGTGCAAACTCTGATGATGTCAAGTCAGTACGAGTCTGCATTGAAGAAAGCGAACCTGAAAGGCTACGGCCGTTAATCGTCGCTTGAGAAGTTACGGAGAGTAAAAATGAAAGTTCGTGCTTCCGTCAAGAAATTATGTCGTAACTGCAAAATCGTTAAGCGTGACGGTGTTATTCGCGTGATTTGCAGCGTAGAGCCGAAGCATAAACAGCGTCAAGGCTGATTATCTCGCATATTTTTCTTGCAAAGTTGGGTTGAGCTGGCTAGATTAGCCAGCCAATCTTTTGTATGTCTATGCGTTTCCATTTGAGTATCCTGAAAACGGGCTTTTCGGCATGGGACGCATAATCTAAATAGTAGGAGTGCATAGTGGCCCGTATAGCAGGCATTAACATTCCTGATCAAAAACACGCTGTGATCGCGTTAACCTCGATCTACGGTGTCGGCAAGACTCGCTCCAAGGCCATTTGCGCTGCGGCGGGTATCGCTGAAGATGTTAAGATCAGTGAGCTGTCTGAAGAACAAATCGACACGCTGCGTGACGAAGTTGCCAAATTTGTCGTTGAAGGTGATCTGCGCCGTGAAGTGAGCATGAGCATCAAGCGTCTGATGGACCTTGGTTGCTATCGCGGTTTGCGTCATCGTCGTGGTCTGCCAGTGCGCGGTCAGCGTACTAAGACCAACGCACGTACCCGTAAGGGTCCGCGCAAACCGATCAAGAAATAATCGGGGTGATTGAATAATGGCAAAGGCACCAATTCGTGCACGTAAACGTGTAAGAAAAACAGTCTCTGACGGCGTGGCTCATGTCCATGCTTCTTTCAACAACACCATCGTTACTATTACCGATCGTCAGGGTAATGCGTTGGGTTGGGCAACTGCCGGTGGTTCCGGTTTCCGTGGTTCTCGCAAATCCACTCCGTTTGCAGCTCAGGTTGCAGCAGAGCGTTGCGCAGAAGCCGTGAAAGAATACGGTATCAAGAACCTGGAAGTTATGGTTAAGGGTCCTGGCCCAGGCCGCGAATCAACTATTCGTGCTCTGAACGCCGCTGGTTTCCGCATCACTAATATTACTGATGTGACTCCAATCCCTCATAACGGTTGTCGTCCGCCGAAAAAACGTCGCGTATAACGCGTCCGTTTTCTAGGATTGTTGGAGAAAGAAAATGGCAAGATATTTGGGTCCTAAGCTCAAGCTGAGCCGTCGTGAGGGCACCGACTTATTCCTTAAGTCTGGCGTTCGCGCGATCGATACCAAGTGTAAAATTGAACAAGCTCCTGGCCAGCACGGTGCGCGTAAACCGCGTCTGTCTGACTATGGTGTGCAGTTGCGTGAAAAGCAGAAAGTTCGCCGTATCTACGGTGTGCTGGAGCGTCAGTTCCGTAACTATTATAAAGAAGCAGCTCGTCTGAAAGGCAACACCGGTGAAAACCTGTTGGCTCTGCTGGAAGGCCGTCTGGACAACGTTGTTTACCGTATGGGCTTCGGCGCTACTCGTGCAGAAGCACGTCAGCTGGTTAGCCACAAAGCTATCATGGTAAATGGTCGCGTTGTTAACATCGCTTCTTATCAGGTAACTCCGAATGACGTAGTCAGCATCCGTGAGAAAGCCAAAAAGCAATCTCGCGTTAAGGCCGCTCTGGAGCTGGCTGAGCAGCGTGAAAAGCCAACCTGGCTGGAAGTTGATGCTGCCAAGATGGAAGGTGTGTTCAAGCGTAAGCCTGAGCGTACCGATCTGTCTGCGGACATTAACGAACACCTGATCGTCGAGCTTTACTCCAAGTAAAGCTTAGTACCAAAGAGAGGACACAATGCAGGGTTCTGTGACAGAGTTTCTAAAACCACGCCTGGTAGATATCGAGCAAGTGAGTTCGACGCACGCCAAGGTGACCCTTGAGCCGTTAGAGCGTGGCTTTGGCCATACTCTTGGTAACGCACTGCGCCGTATTCTGCTTTCATCGATGCCGGGTTGCGCGGTGACTGAGGTTGAGATTGATGGTGTACTGCACGAGTACAGCACCAAAGAAGGCGTTCAGGAAGATATCCTGGAAATCCTGCTCAACCTGAAAGGGCTGGCGGTAAGAGTTCAAGGTAAAGATGAAGTTATTCTTACCCTGAATAAATCTGGCATTGGCCCTGTGACCGCAGCCGATATCACCCATGATGGTGATGTCGAAATCGTCAAGCCGCAGCATGTGATCTGCCACCTGACCGATGAGAACGCCGCTATTAGCATGCGTATCAAAGTTCAGCGCGGTCGCGGTTATGTGCCGGCTTCTACCCGAATTCATTCGGAAGAAGATGAGCGCCCAATCGGCCGTCTGCTGGTCGACGCCTGCTACAGCCCTGTAGAGCGTATTGCCTACAATGTTGAAGCTGCGCGTGTAGAACAGCGTACCGACCTGGACAAGCTGGTCATCGAAATGGAAACCAACGGCACAATCGATCCTGAAGAGGCGATTCGTCGTGCGGCGACCATTCTGGCAGAACAACTTGAAGCTTTCGTTGACCTACGTGATGTACGTCAGCCGGAAGTTAAAGAAGAGAAACCAGAATTCGATCCGATCTTGCTGCGCCCTGTTGACGATCTGGAATTGACTGTCCGCTCTGCTAACTGCCTCAAGGCAGAAGCTATCCACTATATCGGTGATCTGGTACAGCGTACCGAGGTTGAGCTACTCAAAACGCCTAACCTGGGTAAAAAATCTCTTACTGAGATTAAAGACGTGCTGGCTTCTCGTGGTTTGTCTCTGGGCATGCGCCTGGAAAACTGGCCACCAGCAAGCATTGCTGACGAGTAACCGGATCACAGGTTAAGGTTTTACTGAGAAGGATAAGGTCATGCGCCATCGTAAGAGTGGTCGTCAACTGAACCGCAACAGCAGCCATCGCCAGGCTATGTTCCGCAACATGGCAGGTTCACTGGTTCGTCATGAGATCATCAAGACGACCCTGCCTAAAGCGAAAGAGCTGCGTCGCGTAGTTGAGCCGCTGATTACTCTTGCCAAGACTGACAGCGTTGCTAATCGTCGTCTGGCATTCGCCCGCACTCGTGATAACGAGATCGTGGCAAAACTGTTTAATGAACTGGGTCCGCGTTTCGCGAGCCGTGCAGGTGGTTACACTCGTATTCTGAAGTGTGGCTTCCGTGCTGGTGACAATGCTCCGATGGCTTACATCGAGCTGGTTGATCGCGCCGAGTCTCAAACAGAAGCTGCTGCAGAGTAATCTGTAGTAACGTAGAAAAACCGGGCTTGCCCGGTTTTTTTATATCCAGAACATCCCCTTCTCTCTTTTCCCCGTATTCTTGTATTACTCCTGATAAATTTGAGGTCGCTATGTGGTTGCTTGATCAATGGGCAGAACGACATATTCTTGATGCGCAGAGAAACGGTGAGTTCGAGGGGCTGGTCGGCAGCGGTGAACCAATATTGCTCGACGATGATAGCCATGTTCCTCCAGAGCTTCGTGCCGGATACCGTCTGCTAAAAAATGCAGGTTGTTTGCCGGCACAGATGCAGCAGCGGAAGGATGCTATTGAGCTGGTTGATCTGCTGAAAACGGTGCATATTCAGAGTGAGGAGTACCTGGCGATTAGCAAAAAGCTTGCGCTTCTTGACCTCAAGCTCCGACAAGCGGGCATAAACACCGACTTCTTACGCGGTGAGTATGCCGTAAAATTGATGCAGCATATCGATGAGGAAAGGTGATGTTTCGTATAGGTGAACTGGCAAAACTGGCGGATGTGACGCCTGACACTATTCGTTATTACGAAAAGCAGAACATGATGGATCACGAAGTGCGTACTGAAGGCGGTTTTCGCCTGTACAGTGATAGTGACCTTCAGCGTCTTAAATTTATCCGCTACGCTAAGCAACTTGGTTTCACGCTAGAGGCCATCCGGGAACTGTTATCGATCCGTATCGATCCTGAGCATCATACTTGCCAGGAATCGAAAGGGATTGTGCAGAGTCGGTTGAGTGAGGTTGAGTCTAAAATAAAAGAATTGCAGAATATGCGGCGCTCGCTGCAGCGTCTTAACGATGCTTGTTGTGGCAGTGCACACAGCAGCGTTTACTGTTCTATTCTTGAAGCGCTGGAGCAGGGAGCAAGCAGTAAAAAATAGCCGCTTGATCTTTTACAGACTGAGGCATAGACTCGCGGCGATCGTTTAACCCATCTGGAGTGACTATGAGCACTAAATACCGCCATCAAAAAGGGCAAATTAAAGATAACGCCATTGAAGCGCTATTACACGACCCACTGTTCAGGCAAAGAATTGAGAAGAATAAGAAAGGGAAAGGCAGTTATCAGAGAAATGAGAAACACGGTAAGAGAGGTAACTGGGAGGCCAGTGGCAAACAAGCAATTCGCTTTTTTACCACTGGCCTTCTGCTTTTAATAACCCGTATTAATTCCGTTGGTTCTGTTCTTTCAGCAGGTCACGGATTTCGCTCAGCAGAACTTCCTCTTTAGACGGTGCCGGAGGTGCAGCTGGTTCTTCCGCTTTTTTACGATTCAGTTTATTGATCACTTTGATGGCCATGAAGATGGCAAACGCGACAATCACGAAGTCAAAAATATTCTGAATAAATACGCCGTAGTGCATAACTACCGCAGGGACATCACCCTGGGCATCGCGTAATGTTAAAGCAAACTGTTTAAAATCAACGCCACCAATCAGCAAACCCAGTGGCGGCATAATAATATCCGCTACCAGAGAGGAAACAATCTTCCCGAATGCTGCACCAATAATCACACCCACTGCCAAATCAACAACGTTCCCACGCATCGCGAATTCGCGAAACTCTTTTAAAATACTCATTTCTCTCTCCTTGTGCCGGCTGACAGTAATAATTCTAACAAAGGCTGTCTTAATTTCCATTGCTACAGGAAATAAGAATCTTTTGTTAATTCCATAATTTTAAAATGGTTTTTGTATGAAGAAACAGGGCAGAAAATATTTCTGCCCTGTTGAGTTTAGAGGAAGAATGGGCTTGGCTGGAACAGGCGTTCAACATCGCTGACAAATTTCTTATCCGTTAAGAACATAATAACGTGGTCGCCCTGTTCTATACGAAGGTTGTCGTTGGCTATCATGACGTCATTGCCCCGTACAACCGCACCAATGATCGTGCCAGGCGGCAGTTTAATCTCATCGATGACTCGCCCCACTACACGAGAAGTGCTTTCATCTCCATGAGCTACGGCCTCAATGGCTTCTGCAACGCCGCGGCGAAGAGATGAAACGCCAACAATATCGGCTTTGCGCACGTGCCCGAGTAGAGCAGAAATGGTTGCCTGCTGAGGTGAAATCGCAATATCAATCACGCTCCCCTGTACTAAATCAACATAGGCATTACGCTGAATAAGCACCATCACTTTTTTAGCCCCCATGCGCTTAGCCAGCATAGCCGACATAATGTTGGCTTCATCATCATTGGTGACTGCAATAAAGAGATCAACCTGATCGATGTGTTCCTCTGCCAACAATTCCTGATCTGAAGCATCGCCATAAAATACGATGGTGTTTTGCAGCATTTCAGCAAGTTCAGAAGCTCGTTGCTGATCGCGCTCGATCAATTTTACGCTGTAATCTTTCTCTAGACGGTGCGCTAAACCTGCGCCTATGTTACCGCCACCTACCAGCATTATGCGCTTGTAAGGTTTTTCAAGGCGCTGAAGCTCGCTCATTACCGCACGGATATTTTGCGAAGCGGCGATAAAGAAGACCTCATCGCCGGCTTCAACAATGGTTGAACCCTGTGGGCGAATAGGGCGGTCGTGACGGAAAATGGCCGCGACACGCGTATCGATGTGCGGCATATGTTCGCGCATGGTGGAAAGTGCATTACCCACCAGTGGGCCGCCATAGTAGGCTTTGACTACTGCCAGGCTGACTTTCCCTTCGGCAAAATTCACGACCTGGAGTGCCCCTGGATACTCAATCAGGCGGTAAATATTGTCGATAACCAGCTGCTCAGGAGCAATCAGGTGATCGATGGGAACGGCTTCCGCATTGAACAGCTTTTCTGCATCGCGAACATAGTCGGGCGCTCGAATGCGGGCGATTCTGTTCGGTGTATTGAACAGCGAATAGGCGACCTGACATGCGATCATGTTCGTTTCGTCAGAACTGGTGACTGCGACCAGCATGTCGGCGTCATCAGCACCAGCTTCACGAAGTACGCGGGGGTGAGAACCGTGGCCCTGAACAACGCGTAGGTCGAACTTATCCTGCAGGCTGCGCAGACGAGCCTGGTTAGTGTCGACGACAGTAATATCGTTGTTTTCACCTACCAGATTTTCCGCCAGAGTGCCGCCGACCTGGCCCGCACCCAGAATGATTATTTTCATCGTTTATCGCTTCACGAGTGATGAAACTTATGACTCACCTTGTAGGGAGTCAGCTCTTAATTAGCTTAGCGTAATAGAAGCCGTCGCCATCGTCCGCCGCAGGGAGATTTTGAATGCCCGGTGTTCTCTCATCACCGGTTTCCACCAGTTTGGCATCGGTATGGCGCGCCAGAAACGCACTAACTTGATCTTTATTCTCGTCGGGGAGAATAGAACAAGTGGCATAGACAAGCGTACCGCCGGTTTTAAGGTGAGGCCAGATAGCATCCAGAATCTCTTTCTGCAGAGCAACAAGCTCAACGATATCCCTGTCGCGGCGCAGCCATTTGATATCAGGATGACGGCGAATGACGCCGGTTGCCGAGCAGGGTGCATCAAGTAAAATACGGTCAAACTTAGTATCCCCGCACCATTGCGAAGGGAAACGGCCATCTCCCTGCTTTACTTCTGCCTGCATACCCAAGCGCTCAAGATTTTCATGCACGCGTTTCAGGCGCTGAGCATCGACGTCGACGGCCATAACTTTTGCATTTGGCGCAGCTTCCAGAATATGCGTCGTCTTGCCGCCCGGTGCCGCACAGAGATCCAGAATGGTATCACCGTTTTGGGGATCTAAAAGATCGACGCTGCCCTGAGCAGAAGCATCCTGCACGGTCACCCAGCCTTGCTCAAAACCAGGCAATGCCTGAACGGGGGCGGGTGAATCAAGGCGAACAGCATCCTGGTATTTGGAATGTATATGGCCTTCCAGACCAGCCTCAGCCAGCAAAGCCATCCATGCTTCACGCGTATGGTGCTGGCGATTTACGCGCAGCCACATAGGTGGTCGCTGATTATTGGCATCGACAATGGATTCCCAGCGGTCCGGGTATGCTTTTTTCAAACGTTGCAGCAGCCAGGTCGGGTGCAGAAAACGGCTTTCATGCTTAGCAGCTTCTGCCATCAGGCTTTCCTGCTGACGCTGGAACTGACGTAATACGCCATTGATTAAGCCTTTAAAAGCCTGGCGTTTGATGGCGATGGCGCCCTCAACGGTTTCAGCCAGCGCAGCATGCGCAGGAATGCGGGTATACAGAAGCTGATAGATGCCGACCATAATTAAGTAATGGATTGTGCGCTGCTTTCCGGTCATCGGGCGTGACATGAGTTTGCCAACCAGCCAGTCCAGCTGCGGGAGGGTACGCAGCACGCCGAAGCACAGCTCCTGTAGCAGGGCTCTGTCTTTATCGGACACTTTCTGCTGTACCCCAGGCAGTACATTACTTAATGATTGTCCTTGCTCGACAACTTGTTCAATTGTTTGGGCAGCCAGGCTGCGAAGATTCAATGTTTTTTTCATTATCGTGCTCTGGTTTTTCCAGCGCTATAAACAAAAATGCCCAGGTAACCCTGGGCGTATAAATGCGGTTTTATCAGGAGAGGACTGTACCAGGTTCAAACCATTCACGGCGTGAGTTCAGCAGGTCCTGCGCTTTCATGGCTTTTTTACCTGCAGGCTGCAGTTCTTCAAGATTCAGAATGCCCTCGGCGGTCGCAACCTGGATGCCTTGTTTACTGGTGGCCAGAATGGTGCCCGGTGCTGAATTTGTCTGGGTGTTGATCACCGACGCGCGCCAAACTTTTAGCGGCTGCCCGTCGATTTCCAGCCAGCTCATTGGCCATGGATTAAAAGCACGGATACAGCGTTCCAGTTGAACGGCAGAAAGGTTCCAGTTGATGCGGGCTTCTTCTTTGCTGAGTTTCTCAGCATAGGTCACCAGCGCTTCGTCCTGAACCTCCGGCATAGCGGTGCCGTTGGCTAGCTGTTCCAGTGTGTCCAGAAGGCCTTTAGGACCTAGCCCTGCGAGCTTGTCGTAGAGGCTACCGCTGGTGTCTTCGGCCTCAATCGGGCAAGAGAGTTTATACAGCATGTCGCCGGTATCGAGACCGACGTCCATTTGCATGATGGTGACACCTGTGTCTGCATCCCCGGCCCACAAAGAACGCTGGATCGGGGCGGCACCACGCCAGCGTGGCAGCAGTGAACCATGAACATTTACGCAACCCAGGCGAGGCATATCAAGCACCGGCTGAGGCAAAATCAGACCATATGCAACCACCACCATAACATCGGCGTTGAGGTCGGCAACCAACTGCTGATTTTCCGCTTTACGCAGCGTAGCCGGCTGAAAGACAGGAATGCCTTTCTCTTCCGCCAGCACTTTTACCGGGCCTGGCATGAGTTTTTTACCGCGGCCTGCCGGACGATCTGGTTGGGTAAATACACCAACGACTTGGTGCTGAGAAGACAACAGCGCGTCAAGGTGACGCGCTGCGAAGTCTGGGGTTCCGGCAAAAATAATACGCAGAGAATCTGACACGTTGTTTGTTGTCCTTAAGCTTTCGCTTTCAAACGGTCGAGTTTTTCAACTTTCTGGCGAATACGTTGCTGTTTCAGCGGCGACAGATAATCGATAAACAGTTTACCGACCAGATGATCCATTTCGTGCTGGATACAAATCGCCAGCAGGCCATCTGCTTCCAGTTCAAAGGCTTTACCGTCACGATCCAGCGCGCGAATTTTCACTTTTTCTGCACGAGGCACCAGCGCACGCTGTTCAGGGATGGACAGACAACCTTCTTCAATACCGGTCTCACCGCTTTTTTCCAGCAGTTCCGGGTTAATCAGCACCAGCTGTTCGTCACGGTTCTCGGATACATCAATCACGATGATACGTTGGTGAATATCTACCTGCGTAGCCGCCAGGCCAATGCCTTCTTCGGCGTACATAGTATCGAACATATCATCAACGATACGCTGAATGTCCGCATTCACTTCTTCAACCGGTTTAGCGACTTTGCGAAGGCGCTCGTCGGGAATATGTAATACTTGCAAAACTGCCATAAATTTCCAGAGCTGTGTTCAGTAGTAGAAAGGATTATTCCCTCTATTCTAGACATTTCCCCGGCTGATTGACAGCATCAGTGACCAATCGCAAGGATTGCTTTGATGGCCTGTGGCAGGGGGATTGAGTGCAGATAACTGAGATTTGGCTACGTCTTATGGCTGTTAAGGGGCTGAGTGGGGATAAGTTCCTAAAAATAGCCCACTTCCTGGAACGATGCCCAGTGGTAGAAAGGGAGAGTCTGCTCGCAGCGGGATTAAATGCCCGAGAATGTGCATTATTTACTGCATTTGATGCGCGCCAGCTTGAAGCTAGTCTTCTCTGGCTCGATAAGCCAAATCACCATCTGCTGACGGCAGAAGACGTTCTCTATCCTGAGCAGCTCAGAGCCATAAATGATTATCCTGCCGCCCTGTTTGTTGCAGGTGAACCTTCACTACTCAGCCAGAACCAGATTGCAGTTGTCGGTAGTCGCAACCTGTCAGATTACGGCGAGCGCTTTTGCCGGCAGTTCTGTGAAGCGCTTGCACTGTCTGGGCTGGTGATAACCAGCGGGTTGGCATTGGGCATTGATGGCGTGGCGCATCGTGCGGCACTGAGAGTCAAGGGTAAAACCATTGCTGTGCTGGGTAATGGATTAGGCAGCGTTCACCCTAAACGTCATTTGATGCTAGCCCGGCAAATTATTGAGCAAGAAGGCGCCGTGGTTTCTGAGTTTCCTCTTTCCTGTACGCCCTGGCCCTCGAACTTTCCTTGGCGCAACCGTGTTATCAGTGGGTTGAGTAGAGCCGTTTTTGTCGTAGAGGCCGGTGAGCGAAGTGGATCGCTGGTGACTGCCCGCTATGCTGTTGAACAGGGGAGAGAGGTATTTGCTCTGCCCGGTACGGTAGGCAGTCCGGGGAGCGATGGCCCGCACTGGCTTATCCAACAGGGAGCAAATTTGGTGCGAAGCCCACAGGATATCCTCGATTATCTCGCCTCTGAACTCCACTGGCTTCCCGCTTCGCACAATGTGTCAATATATTCGCCAAATCAACAGGACGCCGCATTGCCATTTCCCCATCTGTTGGCTAACGTAGGAGATGAGGTTACACCTGTTGACGTCGTCGCTGAACGTGCCGGCCAACCTGTGCCAGAGACGGTAGCTCAGTTACTCGAACTGGAGTTAGCAGGATGGATCGCAGCTGTACCCGGCGGCTATGTCCGATTGAGGAGGGCATGCCATGTTCGACGTACTAATGTACTTATTTGAAACCTACATCCACAGCGAAGCAGAAATGCGCGTTGATCAGGATAAGCTGACGAGCGATCTTACCGACGCTGGTTTTGATCGTGAGGACATTTTTAACGCATTAGTGTGGCTTGAGAAGCTGGCCGACTATCAGGATGGTTTGACCGAACCGATGCAGCTTGCTGCCGACCCTCTCTCTATGCGTATTTTTACCGCAGAAGAGAGCCAGCGGCTTGATGCAGACTGTCGGGGCTTTTTACTGTTCCTTGAACAGATTCAGGTGTTAAATCTCGAAACCCGCGAAATGGTGATTGAGCGCGTGCTGGCGCTGGACACAGCAGAATTCGAACTGGAAGATCTGAAGTGGGTTGTGCTGATGGTGCTGTTCAACATTCCGGGGTGTGAAAACGCCTACCAGCAAATGGAAGAATTACTCTTCGAGGCAAATGAAGGTATGCTGCACTAAATTGAGTTGCAGCATGAGATGTTATGGCCAAGTCAGCACTGTTCTCGGTGCCAAAAAATGAACCCTGCCCCCAATGCGGGGCAGAGTTAGCAATACGTTCCGGTAAACATGGCCCGTTTTTGGGCTGTTCCCATTACCCGGAATGCGATTATGTTCGCCCGCTAAAGAGCCAGGCCGATGGGCATATTGTTAAAGTGCTTGATGGTCAGCAATGCCCGGTTTGTCAGTCAACGCTCGTGCTGCGTCAAGGGCGGTTTGGCATGTTTATCGGCTGCAGCAATTACCCTGAATGCGAACACACGGAAATCATTGATAAACCCGATGAGACGGCAATAGCGTGCCCCCAATGCCAAAAAGGGCAACTGGTTCAGCGTCGTTCTCGCTACGGGAAAACGTTCTGGTCCTGTAATAGCTATCCGGACTGTCAGTTTGTCATTAATTTTAAGCCGGTAGCGGGTATCTGTTCTGAATGTCAGTATCCGCTGCTTATTGAAAAGAAAACGGCTCAGGGCGTGAAACGCTTCTGCGCCAATAAACAATGTGGAAAGCCGGTAACGGCGGAACAAGCCAGTGAATAATAACCTGCCTGAAGGCCAGCTCGCGCAGATCGTAGCGGCCCTGAAAGAAGAACAAGTCATCGCCTACCCAACCGAAGCCGTCTTTGGCGTTGGTTGCGATCCCGATAGTGAACTCGCAGTTACTCGCCTGCTTGAGCTGAAACAGCGTCCGGTAGATAAGGGCCTTATCCTTATCGCCGCCAATTTTGAGCAGTTGAAACCTTATATAGATGCCGCTGCGCTTAATGAAGCACAGCTTTCGGTGGTGTTTGCAAGCTGGCCTGGCCCGGTGACGTTTGTTTTCCCGGCCTTGCCTTCCACCCCAAAATGGCTGACCGGGCGTTTTGATTCTCTGGCGGTGCGTGTGACCAATCATCCGCTAGTGAAAGAGCTATGTCTTGCCTATGGTAAACCTCTGGTGTCTACCAGTGCGAACCTCACAGGCTTGCCTCCGTGCCGCACTTCGCAGGAAGTCCAACAGCAGTTTGGCCAAAGTTTCCCGGTACTGATGGGGGATACCGGCGGGCGACTGAATCCTTCAGAAATCCGTGATGCCTTAACCGGCGAACTCTTCCGTCAGGGGTAATTATGGAAACTTTCGCCGTCTTTGGTAACCCTATTCAGCACAGCAAATCCCCTCTTATTCATCGCCTTTTCGCAGAACAATTGGGAATTGAACATCCTTATGGACGCGTACTTGCTCCGTTAGACACTTTTGCTGAAACACTTGAAGCCTTCTTCAATAAAGGCGGAAGGGGGGCCAACGTCACCGTACCTTTTAAAGAACAAGCTTTTACTCGAGCAGACGAGCTAACTGAGCGGGCGGCGCTTGCAGGTGCGGTCAATACGCTCAAGCGTCTGGAAGATGGACGTTTGTTTGGAGACAATACTGATGGTATTGGCTTGTTGAGCGATCTGGAACGTTTGAAGCTGATCAAACCCGGCGATCGTATTGTGCTGGTGGGGGCCGGCGGCGCAGCGCGTGGTGTACTGCTGCCCTTGTTATCATTAGATTGTGCGGTCACGATAACCAACCGTACGTTTGCCAAAGCGGTAGAACTGGCTGATTTATTCGGCCATACGGGAAGTGTTAACGCCGTGGCAATGGATCAGCTCGAGGGGCATGAATTCGATTTACTGATCAACGCCACGTCCAGCGGAATTGGCGGTGAGATCCCTGCGCTGCCGGTTTCTCTCCTTTCTCACCGCGTAAGCTGTTACGACATGTTTTACCAGAAAGGGCTGACGCCATTCTTGAGCTGGGCTACAAGCTACGGCGTAGTGCATTACGCTGATGGTCTTGGCATGCTGGTGGGGCAGGCTGCGCACGCTTTTATGCTTTGGCATGGCGTGATGCCAGATGTTGCGCCAGTCATTGAGGCGTTGAAAAGAGAAATGAGGACGTGAACCAGGCCATTCAGTTTCCGGATCGTGAAGTCTGGGATGAAGCGCAGCAGGCTATCCGTTTTCCTGCGCTGGTGCAGGGATTCCGGGTTGAGTGCGCGATAAGCTCACGGGCTATTGCCAGCCGCTTCGGCGGCAATGGCGCCGAAGAATGGCTTTCTTTGTTTCGGGAACATCGTTGGGATCTTGAAGAAGAAGCCGAAGGCCTGATCGAAAGTGAGCAGGAAGGCGATCAAGGGTGGTACTGGCTATCCTGAGCCAGATACTCATCTTTCCAGCGCACATAATTGTTAGCGGAGTAGGTTAATCCGGCCAGCTCCGCTTCAGTCAGGCGGCGAATCTGTTTCACCGGGCTGCCTAAATAGAGAAAGCCGCTTTCCAGGTGCTTGTTCTGGGGGACCAGGCTACCAGCACCAATCATCACATCATCTTCTACTACTACTCCATCTAATAGGATCGACCCCATTCCGACTAAGACGCGATTGCCGATCGTGCAGCCGTGCAGCATTACCTTATGGCCTACCGTCACATCTTCGCCAACGATCAGCGGGTTCCCTTCGGGTTTGTAAGAGGACTTATGGGTAACATGAAGCACGCTGCCATCCTGGATGTTGGTGCGTGCTCCAATTGTCACGGTGTTTACGTCCCCGCGAATAGCAACTAACGGCCAGATACTGACATCATCCGCCAGTTTTACATCACCAATGACCACGCTGGTGGGATCAACCATGACTCGCTCATCGAGTTGAGGGAAAGTTTTTTGAAAAGCACGCAGTACCGCAGACATAAACACCTCAGGGAAATTCATTATAGAAATAGACTGTGGCCGCTTTCTTGAGCAATGGCAAGGGAGTAAAGGGCGGTAAAGAGGGCAGATCGAACAGGATCTCAGCGAAAAGAGTGAAAACTAAACATTCAGAAAAAAAGATCGAAAAAGTACTTGTGCTAAAAAGTGGGATCCCTATAATGCGCCTCCATCGAGACGGCACAGTGAATCACTTCACAAATTGGCCGGTTCGATAAAGAGAAAAAATCCTGAAAATCAGGGTTGACTCTGAAAGAGGAAAGCGTAATATACGCCACCTCGAGTTAGCAAGCGAAAGCGCCTAACTCACTGCTCTTTAACAATTTATCAGACAATCTGTGTGGGCACTCGCAGGATTGATATCTCAGCATCTTCGGATGCAAACAAATATCAAGTCTTGAAGAGT